>JBMOGN010000314.1:0-3125 GCA_049318345.1 Rubrivivax sp.
CGCGGCCGGGTCCGTGGTGGACCTCTTCGCCGAGCCGCGGCTCAACCACCACACCGCCGTGCGGGCAGGGGTGCTCCGCGACACGTGCTCGGCCCTGCTGCAAAACTTTTTCGCACAACGGCGGGCTGAGCGCAGGCGCGCCCCCAGACCCTCCCAGGAGTCTTCGACATGACCGTAGAACGCCTGCAGATCTTCTCGCCTTCCGGCTACGTGGCCGAGCCCGCGGCCGTACGCCGCGCTGCCCGCTGCCTGGCTGGCTTCGGCTACGACGTGCAGCTGGATGAATCCGCCCTCGCGCGGCACCAGCGGTTCGCTGGCGACGACGCCACGCGCCTTGCAGCCCTGCACCGCATCGCGACGCTGGCGCCTTCCATCGCCATGGCCACCCGCGGCGGCTACGGGATGACCCGGCTGCTGGACGGACTGGACTGGTCGCTGCTGGGGCGCAGCGTGGAGCAGGGCACGCGCTGGGTGGGCTACAGCGACCTCACCGCGCTGCACCTGGGCCTGCTCGCGCACGCCAAGTCGCCGAGCTGGGCCGGCCCGATGGCAGGCGGCGACTTCGGTCGGCGGCCGGAAGACGGCGGGCTCGACGAGGTCACCGTGGGATGCTTCCTCGAGGCCATGCGCGGGGAGCTGGAAGCCGTGGGCTTCCGCACCGAGGCGGGTTTCGACGGGCTGGAGCGCCGCGGGGTGCTGTGGGGTGGCAACCTCACCCTCGTGTGCAGCCTCCTTGGCACGCCGCATTGGCCGCGGGTGCGGGGAGGGCTGCTGTTTCTCGAGGATGTCAATGAGCATCCGTACCGAGTCGAGCGTGGCCTGCTGCAACTGCATCAGGCCGGCGTGCTCGATGCCCAGCGCGCGGTGCTGCTCGGGGCCTTCACCGGGTGGGAGCCGGCTGACAACGACCGGGGCTACCGGTTGCGCCACGCGATCGAGACGGTGCGGGCGCGCACGAGTACGCCCATCCTCACGGGACTGCCCTTCGGACACGTCCGCACCCGGGTGAGCCTGCCCGTGGGCCGGCGGGTCGACCTGGTGGTCGACGGGCGAGACGCGATGCTGGCCCTGCGCCCGTGACAACGGCACCCGGAGCGGGTGCCACGGGCTGACACCCCGGCCGGAACTGTTGCGGCTGCGCATCAGTTTGCCCGATGCCCCAGCTTCCACATGGCCGGCGCCCGGTCTGTATTGTGTCTGTTGCGTTGCGCTTGCACGGCGCCACGTAAATCCCCTTCCTTTGGAGTCTCCCCCTTCATGAAGCATCGTCTCACCCTACTCGCTCTGGCGGCCATGGCCACCTGCGCCCAGGCCCAGACCACCGCCGCCGGCAGTGCTCCCGCTGCCGAACCCCAGCGCATCGAAGTCACGGGTTCCCTCATCAAGCGCACCGACCGGGAAACGCCTTCGGTGGTGGAGGTATTCACGCGTGAGGACATCGTCAAGTCGGGCTTTGCCACCGTCGAGGAATTCCTCAAGAGCAAGTCCTTCGTTGACGCCTCGTCCATCTAGGACGGCTACGGCACCGGCTTCGTCTCCGGTCTGTCCACGCTGTCCATGCGCGGCATGGGCTCGCAGGCCACGCTCGTGCTGATCAACGGGCGGCGCATCGCCCCCGTGGCGGCGGTGGACATCAACTTCGGCCGCGGCTCGCTCATCAGCGTCAACACGATCCCGCAGGGCGCCATCGACCGCGTCGAAATCCTCAAGGATGGCGCCTCGGCCATGTACGGCTCGGACGCCATGGCTGGCGTCATCAACTACGTGCTGCGCAAGGAGTACAACGGTTTCGAGGCCCTGGGCTCCCACAGCGCCAACGAGTGGGGCGTCGGCGCCATCTCCCGCGGCAGCCTGACCTTCGGCTTCGGCAGCCTGGAGCGCCAGAAGTTCAACGTCTACGGCGGCCTGGAGGTCTCCAAGCGTGACTCCGTCATGGCGAGCGACCTGAAGAACCTGGGTGACCTGACGGCCTACAACAAGTTCCAGACCGATTCGGGCTTCCTCGAGCGTTTCTCGCCGGCCTCGGCGAATTCCTTCTGGGCGAACTATTACCGTGTGCCGACGGCTTTCCCGGCCACCACGGTCAACTCTGCCGGGCAGATCGTCTCCGGCAGCAGCACCGTCGGCCCGCTTTACCTGGGTTCCCTGCCAGGCTGCCCGGACGCCAATACGGTGGGCAAGGGCGTGCCCACGCGCCTGCCGGGCTACATCGCCACCACGCCGAGCATGCCCTCGGGCATGTGCCGCTTCTTCAGCGACGACGCGCTCGAATACATCGCCGCGCAGGACCGCCTGAACGGATCGGTGCGGGCCACCTACCAGTTCTCGCCGCAGATCACCGGCTACGTCGACCTGATGGTCTCGCGCACCGAGACGCGCGAGAAGCTGGCCCCCTATGCGCTCACGGGCAGCCTCGTGCGCTCGGTGGCGCCCACGGCGACCACCTGGCCTACGCTGAACGGCACCTTCAAGAGCCAGAACGCCATCATCCTGCCGGTTGGCCACCCGGACAACCCCACCAACGGCACGGCCAGTGCCCAGGCGGTTCAACTGCTGTACCGCTTCGAGGACATTCCGCAGCTGAACCTGCAGAACCTGAACTCCACCCGCCTCGTCGCGGGCCTGGAAGGGTCCATGGGCGCGTGGGACTTCGACGCCGCCGTGATGTACAGCAAGCAGGACAACGAGGCGGTGCGCACGAACCGCATCCGCTCCTCGTTGCTGACCGCCGCGATCTCCTCGGGCAGCTACCGCTTCGGCAAGACCAACGACGCCGCGGCGATCGCCTCGGTGTCCACCGATGCTGTGAACACTGGCAGCGCCAGCATTCTGGCCATCGACGCACGCGGCAGCCGCGAGCTTTTCAAGCTGGCCGGCGGCGCGGCTTCGGTGGGCGTGGGCGTGGAGCTTCGGCGCGAGAAGCTGGAGTCGGTGCCCGACGCCAACTACCTTTCGGGTGATTACATCGGCCTCGTGGCCAATGGCACCTCGGGCTCGCGCGACTCCGTCGCGGCCTACGGTGAGCTGCGACTGCCCGTGCTGAAGGAACTCGAGGTGCAGGCGGCGCTGCGCACCGAGAACTACACCGACTTCGGTAACGCCACCACCGGCAAGCTGGGTTTCAA
>JBMOGN010000315.1:0-3123 GCA_049318345.1 Rubrivivax sp.
AGCCGCCTGTGGCCACCGCAGCGACGGCGGCCACAGGCACCACGCCGATGCCCACGACTGTTCCACCTACCGCTGCCGTGCCTGTGACCATGACACCGCCGCCGTTCGCGAGCGCGATCGTCGAGGTGACTCCGCCTGCAGCGACGACGCCTGTGACATGGCCGCCGACAACGGCGGGCCCGCCAGCGATAGCGATGGGACCAAAGACCGCACCAAGGCCGACTGCGGCCTGTGACCAATCTGTGGCTCCGCCCGAAACATGGGCGCAATCCTGCTGAGTGATGAGTTGCATGTGTTTCCTTGCGTGTGTGAAAGCGCTGCGAAGACCAACAGGTCGGCCGCAGTGCGGATAGCCGGGAATACGGGGAGTGGGGGTGTTCCTCTGGAAATAGTCCTCCTTCAGGCTTGCCCGTGAGCGGGGATGCTTCCGGCGCCAGATCGCCGAAGGCGGTCTGGCATCCCATTGGCTGGCGGCTCCACACAACAGATAATCAAGTCATCAAGTCATCAGAGCAGTAAGACCAATTGAACTGCTCCCCGGATTTGCCGTCAAGGCCGCCCGGCTTGGGGGAAACGCCGACGAGCTCGAGCCCAGGCTCAGGCAGGACACATCGCGCCTGCTCGTGCCCAACACCGCCGCGACCTCGCGACGCGGACTGGACAGCAATCAGTCGATGCGTCACAGGCCGTCAATCCGCGCCCGAGGAGAGAGTGCTGCTCGGGGCCCGCCATCGTCTCGACGGTGTGCACGCAGGCACGGGCTCGCACAATCAACGCCGCTGATTCGGGCCATTTCCAGCCGAGGCTGCATGCAGGGAGCAGAACACGGCGTCAATGCTGGCTCACCTCATGAGCCACCCAGCCTCCACACTGGCCAGGCCGGTGGATGCCGGTGCCTCCCAAGGAGCCCTCATGACCTTCCTGCCCGCCCGCCCTTTCCCGCACTCGCTCCTGCGTCGGAGTGCCGCCCAGCTGGCGCTGGGTCTGGAGCCCTCCCCGCGGCGGCTGCCCGCGGCCCGGCACCCGCTTCCGGACGATGCCGCCGCTGCTGACACAGGCTTCGACGCCGCCGGGCAGGCCATCGGCCGCGCCTACGCGCGCCATGGCCTCATGCCGCCCGCGGACCACCTGCACGCCGGCCACCCGGTGCGCCGGGGCTGGGAGGCCGCGCGTGTCGGTGCCGCCGTCTCCACCCGCCCGGCCACCCGGCATGTCGAGCGCTGGCTCGGCCTGCGGCTGACCGCCTGGCTGCGCGGGCTGCCCTTCGACGAGCTGCAGGTCACGCCCCGGCTGCTCGCGCGCATCGATGCGCGGCGTTGCCCCGTCACCCGCGAGCCGCTCACCTTCGGCGCAGCCGCGCCCACCGACGCCGTCGTGGCGCTGCTGCACGAACCCGCCGGCGTGGTGGCCGGCAACCTCGCCGTGATGAGCCGCCGCGCGGCGCAGGCCCTGGCCGCTGCGCCGGCCCCGGCCCTGGCCGACGGCCTGGAGCCAGCGGCTTCTCAGCGGCTGCAGGCGCTGCGCTCGTTCGTGCAGGCCGCGCCGCACGCGCAAGCCGCAGCCCAGCCTCTTGCCGTGCTGCCGCCGGCGCGCGTGCGCGTGCTCAACCCCGCGCAGGCGCTGCAGGTGCTGCTCACCACCTTCCACACCG
Source organism: Rubrivivax sp. (assembly GCA_049318345.1). GTDB lineage: Bacteria > Pseudomonadota > Gammaproteobacteria > Burkholderiales > Burkholderiaceae_C > Rubrivivax. The sequence continues at coordinate 1,652 of JBMOGN010000315.1, forward strand.
CGGGCTCCTACGCCCGGCGCATGACCGAGCTGGGCGCGCTCGTGCCGGGCCCTGCCGCGCGCCGTGCCTACGCCCTCTTCATGAGCGCGCTGCTGGCGCGGCGCCTGGAGGCCGGCTGGGCGGTCGGGCCCGAGCAGGTGCGCGAGGTGCTGGAAGACGCCTGGCTGCACGAGGGCGTGCAGCAGCGCTGGGCAGCGCTGGCGCAGGCGCTGGGTGAGGCCGGCTGCGAGCGCCTGGTGCACCGCGCGCTGCAGCACGGGCTGGCCGCTGCCCCCATGCGCTGGCTGGAGCCCGGCCGCGCGGTGGAAGGCTGGGGCGGCTACAGCGCCCAGTCGTAGTCGATCGTCAGCGGCGCGTGGTCGGAGAAGCGCTGCGCGGTGTAGATCTCCGCGCGGCGCGCCGTGGCCGCCACGGCCGGCGTGGCGATGTGATAGTCGATGCGCCAGCCCACGTTCTTCGCACGGGCCTGCCCGCGGTTGCTCCACCACGTGTACTGCTCGGGGCGCGGGTCCAGCGCGCGAAAGACATCCACCAGGCCTCCGGCGCCGAAGAGCTTGTCCAGCCACACTCGCTCCTCGGGCAGGAAGCCGGAGTTCTTCAGGTTGCCGCGCCAGTTCTTCAGGTCGATCTCGCGGTGGGCGATGTTCACGTCGCCCATGAGCACGAACTCGCGCTCGGCCTTGAGCTTCATCAGGTGCGGGTACAGCCGGGCGAGGAAGCGGAACTTCGCCGCCTGGCGCTCCTCGCTGCTGGAGCCGCTCGGAAAGTAGCAGCTCACCACGCTGAAGCGCCGCCCGGGGCGGTCAAAGCGCAGCTCCACCCAGCGGCCTTCGGCGTCGAAGGCGCGGTGGCCAAAGCCGGCAAGCACGTCGCTGGGCTCGTGACGCGTGTACAGCCCCACGCCCGAGTAGCCCTTCTGCTGCGCGAGGTGGAAGTGGCCGCGCAGCCCGCCGGCCTCGTCGCCCAGGGTGTCGAAGCGCCCGGCCAGGTCCTCGTGCTGAGCGCGGACTTCCTGCACCCCCATACAATCCACGCGAGCCTGCCCGGCCCAGTCGAAGAACCCCTTCGAAGCCGCCGAGCGGATGCCGTTCAGGTTGACCGAAATGAGCCGCAGAGCCAAGGGAGTTCCTCGATGAGCCAGGCCGGTGCAGCCGATGCCCTGGCGCAGGAGTTCGTGGCCTTCTGCGTGGGGGCGGGCGTGCTGCGCTTCGGCGAGTTCCGCACCAAGGCCGGGCGCCTGTCGCCCTACTTCTTCAATGCGGGCCACTTCGACGACGGCGCCAAGCTCGGGCGTCTGGCTTCATTCTATGCACGCCGGCTGCTGCAGCACGGCGAGCCCTTCGACATGCTCTTCGGGCCGGCCTACAAGGGCATCCCGCTGGCCGCGGCAGTGGCGGTGGAGCTCGCGCGGCTGGGCCGCAACGTGCCCTACGCCTACAACCGCAAGGAAGCCAAGGACCACGGCGAGGGCG
>JBMOGN010000316.1:0-3119 GCA_049318345.1 Rubrivivax sp.
GCAGGGGTTGGAGGTGAGCATCACGGTCTCGCTCATGCCGTAGCGCTCGAGGATGACGTGGCCCGTGCGGGCCGTCCACTCGTCGAAGGTCTCCTTCAGCAGCGGCGCCGAGCCACTGATGAACAGCCGCATGCGCGCGCAGGCGGCACGGTCCAGGGCCGGTTCGGCCAGCATGCGCACGTACAGCGTGGGCACGCCCATGAAGACCGTGGCGTCCTTCAGCCGCGCGATGGTCGCGCGCGGGTCGAACTTCGAGAACCAGATCATGCGGCTGCCGTTGAGCAGCGCGCCGTGGATGGCCACGAACAGCCCGTGCACGTGGAAGATCGGCAGCGCGTGGACGAGCACATCGCCCGCTCGCCAGTCCCAGTAGTCCTTGAGCACGCGCGCGTTGCTCAGCAGGTTGCCGTGGCTGAGCATCGCCCCCTTGCTGCGCCCGGTGGTGCCGCTGGTGTAGAGGATGGCGGCCAGGTCGTCGGCGCGGCGCCGCACGGGCTCGTGGCGGTCGGCGTGCGCGGCTGCGCGCTCCAGCAGGGTGCCGCGCTGGTCGTCGTCCAGGGTGAAGACGTTGTGCGTGCCGGCCCGGAACGCGATGCGGCTGATCCAGGGGAAGTTCCGGCTCGAGCAGACCACCACCGCCGGCTCGGCGTTGCCCACGAAGTACTCGATTTCCGAGGCCTGGTAGGCGGTGTTCAGCGGCAGGTACACGAGGCCCGCACGCAGCACCCCGAGGTACAGCATGAGGGCCTCGACGCACTTGTCGGTCTGCACGGCCACGCGCGCGCCCTCGGACAGGGCCAGCGAGGCGAAGAGGTTGGCGATCATCGCGCTGGCGCGATCCAGATCGCGCCAGGTGTAGACCAGCGGCGCGCCCGCGCCATCCGCGGTCTCGATGGCCACCGCGTCCAGGTCGGCCGGGAAGGCCTGGCGCAGGGCGACGAACAGGTTCTCGTTGTGCACGGTGTCGCGTCCCGGTCAGTCCAGCTTGGCCCCCGAGCTCTTCACCACCTCGGCCCAGCGCATGATCTCGAGGTTCACGAACTTGCCGAAGTCCTCGCCCCACAGGTTCGGGGTCTCGGTGCCCAGGCTGGTCCAGGTGGCCTTGAGCTCGTCGGAGGTCAGCGCCTTGCGCATCTCGGCCTGCATGGCCGCCACCAGCTCGCGCGGCGTGCCCTTGGGCGCCCAGATGCCGTACCAGGTGGCGACCTTGTAGTCCTTGACACCGCCTTCCGGCGCGGTGGGCAGGTCCGGGAAGCCCGGCGCGCGCTTGTCGGCCGCCACCGCGATGCCACGGATGCGCCCGGCCTTGATGTGCGAGGCCGAGGAGCCCAGCCCGTCGAACATGAGGTCCACCTGCCCGGCGATGAGGTCCTGCAGGGCGGGGCCGGCGCCGCGGTAGGGGATATGCGTGATGAAGGTCTTCGTCTGCAGCTTGAAGAGCTCGCCGGCCAGGTGGTGCGAGGTGCCGTTGCCGGCCGAGCCGTAGTTCAGCCGCCCGGGGTTCTTGCGCACGAACTCCAGGAACTGCGCCAGCGTGGTGGCCTGTACCTTCTGCGGGTTCACGACGATGACCTGCGGCACGCTGGACACCAGCCCCACGGGGATGAAGTCCTTCTCGATGTCGTAGTCGAGCTTCGGGTACATGGCCGGGGCGATGGCGTGGTGCACCGCGCCCATGAAGAAGTTGTGGCCGTCGGCCGCTGCCCGCGAAGCGATGCCCGCTCCCAGGGTGCCGCCTGCGCCACCCTTGTTGTCGATCACGAACTGCTTGCCCGTGTTCTTGCCCATCATGGCGAACAGCGGCCGGGCGAAGGCATCCGTGCCGCCTCCGGGCGGGAAGGGCACGACGACCGTAACCGGCTTGGCGGGCCAGGCGGACTGGGCACGGGCCAGCGGCACCCCCAGGGTGGCGGCCGCGCCGGCCAGGACGAGCTGGCGGCGGGTGGGCAGGGCGTTCATCACGTCGTCTCCTTGTCAGGTTGGGGGGCTGCGGGACGGCGTTCAGGGTCCCCTGGCGGGATGGGCCCGCACCAGCCGTCGACATTATCGATTCGGACGTCCAGGCTCGCTGGCCGGGCCCGGGAACCCCCAGGACAGGCTTTGGCCGCCATCCGGGCCTCCCCCGGTTACCGGCGGGCAGCCTTGGACGCAGAATCAGACCCTGTGCCCCCGTCGCGCGGCCCCACCCGCTCGCACGGTTCCCCGAGTCCCATCAGGAGACCCCACGCATGTCCACTTCCCCGGCAACCCGCGCGGCGCGCCGCCTGACGATCGCCGCCGTTGGCCTGGCCGCCGCCAGCCCGCTGCTGACCCCCGCCCTCGCTCAGGGCAAGCCCGACGTGAAGATCGCGATCATCGCGAGCAAGACCGGGCCGCTGGAGGCCTACGCCAAGCAGACCATCGTCGGCTTCCAGATGGGCCTGGAGTACGCCACGGGCGGCACGATGGCCGTGGCCGGGCGCAAGCTGGTGGTCATCGAGAAGGATGACCAGGGCAAGCCCGACGTGGGCAAGGCGCAGCTGGCCGCTGCCTACGCCGACGACAAGGTCGACATCGCCGTGGGCCCCACCGCCAGCCCCGTGGCGCTGGCGATGCTGCCGGTGGCCGAGGAGTACAAGAAGATCCTGCTGGTGGAGCCGGCCGTGGCCGACTCCATCACGGGCGACAAGTGGAACAAGTACATCTTCCGCACCGGGCGCAATTCCAGCCAGGACGCCATCTCCAACGCCGCGGCGCTGGACAAGCCCGGGCAGGTGGTGGCCACGCTCGCCCAGGACAACGCCTTCGGCCGTGATGGCGTCAAGGCCTTCAAGGCCGCGGTGAAGAAGGCGAAGTTCGTGCACGAGGAGTTCGTCTCGGCCTCCACCACCGACTTCACCGCCGCCTTCCAGCGCCTGGTGGACAAGATGAAGGACCAGCCCGGGCGCAAGTTCGTGTGGGTGATCTGGGCCGGCGCCAACTCGCCCTTCGATAAATTCGCCGAGCTCGAGCTGCAGAAGCGCTACGGCATCGAGATGGCTACCGGCGGCAACATCCTGCCGGCCATGGTCTCCTACAAGAAGTACCCCGGCATGGAAGGGGCGCTGTACTACTACTTCGGCATCCCGAAGAACCCGGTG
>JBMOGN010000317.1:0-3094 GCA_049318345.1 Rubrivivax sp.
GCGCCAACGAGCGCGCCATCGAGAAGGCCGAGGACCGGCTGAAGTTCAAGGACGCCATGACCGGTATCGGGCTGGACTCGGCCAAGAGCGGCATCGCGCACTCGCTGGAGGAGGCCTGGGCCGTGCAGCGGCGCATCCAGGCCGAGATCGGCGGCACGGGTTTCCCGATGGTGATCCGCCCGAGCTTCACCCTCGGCGGCACGGGCGGGGGCATCGCCTACAACCCTGAGGAGTTCGAGGAAATCTGCAAGCGCGGCCTGGACCTCTCGCCCACGAAGGAGCTGCTCATCGAGGAGTCGCTCATCGGCTGGAAGGAGTACGAGATGGAAGTCGTCCGCGACCACGCGGACAACTGCATCATCGTGTGCTCGATCGAGAACCTCGACCCGATGGGCATCCACACCGGTGACTCGATCACCGTGGCCCCGTCGCAGACGCTGACCGACAAGGAGTACCAGCTGCTGCGCAACGCTTCGATCGCCATCCTGCGCGAGATCGGCGTGGACACCGGCGGCTCCAACGTGCAGTTCGCGATCAACCCGGCCAACGGCCGCATGATCGTGATCGAGATGAACCCGCGCGTGTCGCGCTCCTCGGCGCTGGCCTCCAAGGCCACGGGCTTCCCGATCGCCAAGGTAGCGGCCAAGCTCGCGGTGGGCTACACGCTCGACGAGCTGAGGAACGACATCACGGGCGGGGCCACGCCCGCGAGCTTCGAGCCTAGCATCGACTACGTCGTCACGAAGATCCCGCGCTTCGCCTTCGAGAAGTTCCCGGCCGCCGACCCGCACCTCACGACGCAGATGAAGTCGGTGGGCGAGGTGATGGCCATCGGCCGCACCTTCCAGGAGAGCTTCCAGAAGGCGCTGCGCGGCCTGGAGACGGGCATCGACGGCCTGTCCGAGCGCAGCACCGACCGCGAGGAGATCGTCGAGGAGATCGGCGAGGCCGGCCCGGAGCGCATCCTGTTCGTGGGTGACGCCTTCCGCATCGGGATGTCGCTGCAGGAAATCCACGAGGAGACGGCCATCGACCCGTGGTTCCTCGCGCAGATCGAGCAGATCGTGCAGGCCGAGCAGGGCCTGTCGGGGCGCGCGCTGGCCAGCCTGTCTGAGGCCGAGCTGCGCGGGCTCAAGCGCATGGGCTTCTCGGACCGGCGCCTGGCCCGGCTGCTGGGCACGCACCAGCACGAGGTGCGCCAGGTGCGCCAGGCGCTGGGCGTGCGCCCGGTCTACAAGCGTGTGGACACCTGCGCGGCGGAGTTCGCCACCCAGACCGCCTACCTGTACTCCACCTACGAGGAGGAGTGCGAGGCCGAGCCCACGACGCGGCGCAAGATCATGGTGCTCGGTGGCGGCCCGAACCGCATCGGGCAGGGCATTGAGTTCGACTACTGCTGCGTGCACGCGGCGCTGGCGATGCGCGAGGACGGGTACGAGACCATCATGGTCAACTGCAACCCGGAGACCGTCTCCACCGACTACGACACCAGCGACCGGCTGTACTTCGAGCCGGTGACGCTGGAGGACGTGCTGGAGATCGTCGACAAGGAAAAGCCGGCCGGCGTGATCGTGCAGTTCGGCGGGCAGACCCCGCTGAAGCTTGCGCTGGACCTCGAGCGCGCCGGCGTGCCCATCATCGGCACCACGCCCGACTCCATCGACATCGCCGAGGACCGCGAGCGTTTCCAGAAGCTGCTGCACGAGCTCGGCCTGAAGCAGCCGCCCAACCGCACCGCGCGCACCGAGGAGCAGGCGCTGCAGCTCGCGCGAGAAATCGGCTACCCGCTGGTGGTGCGCCCGAGCTACGTGCTCGGCGGCCGGGCCATGGAGATCGTGCACGGCGACCGCGACCTGGAGCGCTACATGCGCGAGGCCGTGCGCGTGAGCGAGAAGTCGCCCGTGCTGCTGGACCGCTTCCTGGACGACGCCATCGAGGTCGATGTCGACTGCGTGGGCGACGGCACCGCGGTCATGATCGGCGGCATCATGGAGCACGTGGAAGCTGCCGGCATCCACTCCGGCGACTCGGCCTGCTCGCTGCCGCCCTACACCCTGAGCGCCGCGCTGCAGGACGAGATGCGCCGGCAGACCGTGCTCATGGCGCAGGCGCTCAAGGTGGTGGGCCTGATGAACGTGCAGTTCGCCATCCAGGGCGAGGGCGCCGATGCGGTGGTGTACGTGCTGGAGGTCAACCCGCGTGCCTCGCGCACGGTGCCCTTCGTCAGCAAGGCCACCGGCCAGCCGCTGGCCAAGATCGCCGCGCGCTGCATGGCCGGGCAGAAGCTGGCCGAGCAGAAGGAGGTGCGCGGCGAGGTGATCCCGCCCTACTTCAGCATCAAGGAAGCCGTCTTCCCCTTCAACAAGTTCCCCGGCGTGGACCCGATTCTCGGCCCGGAGATGCGCTCGACGGGCGAGGTCATGGGTGTGGGCCGGACCTTCGGCGAGGCAATGCTCAAGAGCCAGCTGGGCGCCGGTTCGCGGCTGCCGGCTGCCGGAACGGTGGTCATCACGGTGAAGAATGCCGACAAGGCGCGTGCGGTGGCGGTGGCCCGCGAGCTGCACGCGCTGGGCTTCCAGCTCGTGGCCACGCGCGGCACGGCGGCGGCCATTGCCGAGGCCGGCGTGCCGGTGCGCGCCGTCAACAAGGTCAAGGACGGCCGCCCGCACATCGTCGACCTGGTCAAGGCCGGCGAGATCCAGCTCGTGTTCACCACCGTGGACGAGACGCGCACGGCCATCGCCGATTCGCGCTTCATCCGTCAGGCCTCGCTGGCCAACCGCGTCACCTACTACACCACCATGGCCGGCGCCGAGGCCGCCACCGAGGCGCTCAAGCATGGCGACGGGCTGACCGTGGTGTCCTTGCAGGAGCTGCACGCGGAACTGGTTTAGAGTGCCGCGATGGCCACCATCCCGCTGACGCGCAAGGGCGCGGACAAACTCAAGGAAGAACTCCACCGGCTGAAATCGGTGGAGCGTCATGCCGTGATCCAGGCGATCGCCGAGGCGCGCGCCCAGGGCGACCTCTCCGAGAACGCCGAGTACGACGCGGCCAAGGACAAGCAGGGCTTCATCGAGGGCCGCATCCTCGA
>JBMOGN010000318.1:0-3056 GCA_049318345.1 Rubrivivax sp.
CGCCCCCGCCGCCCGCAGCTGGCGCCCTGCCCGGCCTGTGCGCGATGGCCACCCTCGCCCGCCTGCACGGCATCCAGGCCGACCCCGCCTGCCTGGCCCACCAGCTGGGGCTGCAGTCCGGCGAGCCCGCCGCGCCGGACACCCTGCTGCGGGCCGCCCGCGCCCTGGGCCTGCAGGCGCGCCGTACGCGCTCGCGGGTGCAGCGGCTGGCGCTCGCACCGCTGCCCGCGCTGGCCCTCATGCGCGACGGCACCGTGGCCCTGCTGGCGCGCGCCGACACCGGGCGCGCTCTGCTGCAGCGCTTCAGTGAGGGCCAGCCCGCTGCCACCGTCATCCTGCCGCTGGCGGAGTTCGAGCGCGAGTGGTCGGGCGAGCTGATCCTCGTGGCCAGCCGCGCGAGCCTGGCCGGCGAGCTCGCGCGCTTCGACTTCACCTGGTTCCTGCCCAGCCTCGTACGCTACCGCTGGCTGCTCGGCGAAGCGCTCTTGGCCAGCCTCGTGCTGCAGGTCATCGCCCTGGCCTCGCCGCTGTTCTTCCAGGTCGTGATGGACAAGGTGCTCGTGCACCGCGCCGCCAGCACGCTGAACGTGATCGTGCTCGGCCTGGTGGTGACGGTGTGCTTCGAGAGCCCGCTGAGCGTGCTGCGCGCCTACGTCTTCAGCCACACCACCAGCCGCATCGATGTCGAGCTCGGCTCGCGCCTGTACCGACACCTGCTGGCGCTGCCGCTGGCGTACTTCGAGGCGCGCCGGGTGGGAGATTCCGTGGCCCGGGTGCGCGAGCTCGAGCACATCCGCGCCTTCCTCACCGGCCAGGCCCTCACGCTCGTGCTGGACGTGCTGTTTTCGGTCCTGTTCCTCGCCGTGATGCTCAGCTACAGCGTGACGCTCACGCTGGTGGTACTGGCCACCCTGCCGCTGTACGTGCTGCTGAGCCTGACCGTCATCCCGGTGCTGCGCGCCCGGCTGGACGAGCAGTTCGCCCACGCCGCGCAGAACCAGGCCCTGCTGGTGGAGAGCATCACGGGCGTGCAGACCGTCAAGGCCGCCGCACTGGAGCCGGCGATGGCCAGGCGCTGGGACGAGCAGCTCGCCGCCTACGTGGCCGCGGCCTTTCGCACGCAGGCCCTGGCCAGCGGGGCACACGAGGCCGTGGGGCTCGTGGGCAAGCTCAGCGCCGCGGCCGTGCTCTGGTTCGGGGCGCGGGAGGTGATGGACAACCGGCTCACGGTGGGCATGTTCGTGGCCTTCACGATGTTCTCCAACCGGGTCACCCAGCCCATCATCCGCATGGCGCAGATGTGGACCGACTTCCAGCAGACGGGGCTGTCCGTGCGGCGCCTGGGCGACATCCTGAACACGCCCACCGAGCGCCCGGCCTCGCGCGCCGCGGCGCTGCCGCCCCTGCGCGGGGCGATCACCTTCGACCGCGTGAGCTTCTCCTACCGGCCGGGCGCTCCGCTCGTGCTGCGCGAGGTGAGCCTGGAGGTGCGCGCGGGCGAGGTGCTGGGCGTGGTGGGGCGCAGCGGCAGCGGCAAGAGCACGCTGACGAAGCTGGTGCAGCGGCTGTACGTGCCCGACAGCGGGCGCGTGCTCGTGGACGGCACCGACCTCGCGCTCGTGGACGCCGCGCAGCTGCGCCGGCAGGTGGGCGTGGTGCTGCAGGAGAACTTTCTCTTTCACCGCAGCGTGCGCGAGAACATCGCCATCACCGACCCCGCCGCCCCGCTGGAGGCGGTGATCCACGCCGCGCGCCTGGCCGGCGCGCACGACTTCATCACCGAGCTGCCCCAGGGCTACGACACGCCGCTGGGCGAGCAGGGCACGGGCCTGAGCGGCGGCCAGCGCCAGCGCGTGGCCATCGCGCGCGCGCTCTTTTCCAACCCGCGCATCCTCATCCTGGACGAAGCCACCAGCGCGCTGGACTACGAGAGCGAGGCCATCGTGCAGCGCAACATGGCCAGCATCTGCAAGGGGCGCACCGTCATCATCATCGCGCACCGGCTGTCGGCCGTGCGGCACGCGCACCGCATCGTCTCGATGGAAGCCGGCCGCGTGGCCGAGGCGGGCACGCACGAGGAGCTGCTGGCCGCAGGCGGGCTGTACGCGCGGCTGTGGTCGATGCAGGTGGGCTCCGCGTGCGGCGCATCCCAGGAGCCGACATGAGCGCGGGCCCCGCTGCGCCAAGCTCCACGGGGCCGGTGCCGCACCCGGCGGTGGAGCTGCTCGGGCGCTACCGGCAGGTGCTGGGCGCGGCCTGGGCCCGCCGGGCCGAGCTGGCCGGCCCGGCGCGGCTCGCCGACGAGCGCGCCTTCCTGCCCGCTGCGCTGAGCCTGCAGGAGACCCCGGTGCACCCGGCGCCGCGGCGCATGATGGCGCTGGTCATGCTGCTGACGGCCGCCGCCGGGGCCTGGAGCGTGTGGGGGGAGGTGGACATCGTGGCCGTCGCTCCCGGCCGCGTGGTCATCGCCGACCGCAGCAAGACCGTTCAGCCGCTGGAGCCCGGCGTCGTGCGCGCCATCCACGTGCGCGACGGCGACCGCGTCCAGGCCGGCCAGCTCCTGCTGGAGCTCGACGCCACGCAGGCCGAGGCCGACGGCAACGCGGTGCTCGAGCACAGCCGCTCGGTGGGCGCGGAGCTCGACCGCGCGCAGCGCCTGCTGGACAGCCTGCAGGCCGGGCGGCTGCTCGGCCCCGGCGGGCTGCCGCCTCAGCAGGCCGGGCTGCTGCAGGCGGAATGGGCCGACATCCAGGCCCGCGCCGGGCGGCTGGACGCCGAGATCGAGCGGCGGCTGCGGGAGCAGGCCACCCTCGCGGAGGCGGTGGCCAAGCTGCGCGCCACGCTGCCCCTGGCGCGCCAGCGCGAGGCCGACTACGCCACCCTCGGCCGCGAGGGCCTGGTGGCGGCGCACGCCGCACAGGACCGCGCGCGCGAGCGCCTGGAGCTCGAGCGCGACCTGTCGGCGCAGCTGGCCCGCCAGGCGGAGGCCGAGGCCGCACTGGCCGAAAGCCGCCAGTCGCGCGCGGCCGAGGCCGCCGCCGTGCAGCGCGCGCTCG
>JBMOGN010000319.1:0-3042 GCA_049318345.1 Rubrivivax sp.
CGGCCAGCCGGCTGCCGAGCTCGCTCAGATCCAGCTTGCCGAGCGACTGCCCGGCGCGCACGCGGGTGCCCTCGGCCGCGTCCAGCTCCAACAGCGTCCCGCCCGCCCGCGCGCGCACCATGGCGCTTGCCGGCGCCACCAGCGGCCCGGAGAACTCGATCTGGTCCTCCAGGGCGTGCCAGGCCGGGGACACCACCTCCTTTGCCTGGAAGACGAGCTCGGCCGCCGCCGCCTCGCCAGCGCGGCCGGACGGCTGCGAGGCGCCGGCCGCCGCCGAACGCGCCGCCGCCCACGGCCCTCCCACCGGCCAGCCTCGCGTGCCGACCCACCACCCGCCGGCGACGACCAGCCCGACCAGCACCGCGCCCGCGGCCATCCAACCCGTCTTCTTCACACGTTCTTCCTTGTCGGTCATCCTGCGCCCTGTCGGGTCGAGTCTAGGGGGGCGGCTGCATCAAGCCCCTCGCGGCGCGACGGACTGCACCGGTGGGCGACGAATGACCGGACGGTGCGACGGGTGGCGGCGCCAGGCTTCATGCAGCCGCACGCGCGTGTTGATCGGCCAGGCGGGCGCGCCACGCGCACGCAAAGGCCAGGAAGGCGCACAGGCTGGCGCTCAGAAAGAGGCTGGCATAGCCCCAGGTCTCGATCAGCCAGGCCCCGGCGAAGCCGCCGATGACGCCGGACAGCCCGTAGCCCAGCGTCGTGTACAGCGCCTGCCCGCGCCCGCGCAGCCGCCCGGGGAAGTAGCGGCTGACCAGCGATACGCAGGCCGCGTGGTGCGCGGCGAAGGTGATGGCGTGCGTGAGCTGGGCCAGCACCAGAAGCGCCGGCCACCATGCCCCGGCCGTGGTGGCGGCAAAGCGTGCCACCGTCACGCCCGCCACGATCAGCAGCCAGCCGTGGGCCGACCAGCGCTCGAACCACCGCCCATGGCCCCAGAAGAAGGCGATCTCCACCAGCACCGCCACCGCCCAGAGCCCGCCCACTGCGGCCTTGCTGTAGCCCAGCGAGTCCAGGTACAGCGAGAAGAAGGCGTACTGGCTGGTGTGCGCCAGCACGGTGAAGAAGGCTGACGCGAAGAACCACGCCACCTCGGGGCGGCGCAGCAGCGGCAGCACCGCCGGCGCCGCCTCGTCGTGGACGGCCTCGGCACGGGTGGCCGGCAGCCGCAGCGCGGCCACGAGCAGCGTGGCGTTCACAGCCGCCACCACCCAGGGAAAGACACGGATGCCGAGCTCCTCCAGGAGCATCCCGAAGGCCACCACCGAAACGAGGAAGCCCACCGACCCCCACACCCGCACCCGCCCGTAGCGCGCGGCGTCCATGCTGCCGTCGCCCTTTGCCAGCAGTTGCGACAGCACGGCTTCATACAGCGGCACGACACCGGCGTTGGCGATGAACAGCAACGCCGTCACGCAGGCCACTGGCCAGGCGCTGCTCACGCCCAGCAGCCCACAGGCCGACAGCAGCGAACCCACCGCAGCCAGCCGGATGAGCTCCACCCGGCGCCCGCCATGGTCCCCGGCCCAGCTCCAGGCGTAGGGCGCGACGATGCGGGTCCACGCCTGCAGCGAGGCGATGGCCCCGATGACGAAGGTCGACAGCCCCAGATCCTTGAACCACAGCGGCGCGTAGGGGTTGAACAGCCCCACCGCGGCGAAATAGGTGAACGTCAGCAGCCCGAAGGCTGGCAGCGGCGACCTCATCCGGCCCGGATCACCCGCGGCCCGGAGCCAGCGGCGGCCACGGGAGCGCCACGTCAGCGCATTGCGCGCGGTGGCGCAGCGCGTGGTCCATGAGCACCAGGGCGAGCATCGCCTCGGCGATGGGCGTGGCGCGGATGCCCACGCAGGGGTCGTGGCGGCCGAGGGTTTGCACGGTCGTGGCCTGGCGGTCCCGGTCCACCGAGCGGCGCGGCGTGCGGATCGAGCTCGTCGGCTTGATGGCGATGCGCACCACAAGGTCCTGCCCCGTGGAGATCCCCCCGAGCACGCCGCCGGCGTGGTTGCTCGCAAAGCCCTCGGGCGTGAGCTCGTCGCCGTGCTGGCTGCCGCGCTGCGCCACCACGCCGAAGCCGTCGCCGATCTCCACGCCCTTCACGGCGTTGATGCCCATCATCGCCCAGGCGATGTCGGCGTCGAGCTTGTCGAACAGGGGCTCGCCCAGCCCGGGCGGCACGCCGCGCGCCACCACCGTGATGCGCGCGCCGCAGGAGTCGCCCGCCTTGCGCAGGGCGTCCATGTGGGCCTCGAGCTGCGGCACGATGGCCGCACTGGGCGCGAAGAAGGGGTTAAGCGGGATCTGCGCCTCGTCCTCGAAGGGGATCTCGATCTCCCCGAGCGCGCTCATCCAGCCCGCCAGGCTCACGCCGTGCGCCTGGTGCAGCCACTTGCGCGCCACCGCGCCGGCGGCCACCATGGGTGCGGTCAGCCGCGCCGAGGAGCGTCCGCCGCCGCGCGGGTCGCGCAGCCCGTACTTGCGCCAGTAGGTGTAGTCGGCGTGCCCGGGGCGGAAGGTGTCCAGCAGGTTGCCGTAGTCCTTGCTGCGCGAGTCGGTGTTGCGGATCAGCAGCGCGATCGGGGTGCCGGTGGTGCGCCCCTCGAAGGTGCCCGACAGGATCTCCACCGCATCGGGTTCGTTGCGCTGGGTGACATGGCGGCTGGTGCCGGGCCGCCGCCGGTCGAGCTCGGGCTGGATGTCCGCCTCGGACAGCTCGAGCCCGGGCGGGCAGCCGTCGATCACGCAGCCAATCGCCGGGCCGTGGCTCTCGCCGAAGTTCGTGACGCGGAAGAGTTCGCCGAAGGTCGATCCAGACATCCCTCGATTATCCGGGAGGCTGGGCGGTCTCTTCCTGCGGCCAGTCGCGGATGTAGGCCTTGAGCATGCGGTTCTCGAAGTCCTGCGCCTCCACCACCGCCTTGGCCACGTCGTAGAACGAGACCACGCCCATGAGGGTGCGGTGGTCCATCACGGGCATGTAACGGGCGTGGCGCTGCAGCATCATGCGCCGCACCTCGTCCATGTCGGTCTCGGGGGTGC
>JBMOGN010000320.1:0-2974 GCA_049318345.1 Rubrivivax sp.
TCGCTGTTCGGACGGCTGTCGGCCAGCGGCTGGCACACCGCCGCCATGGCCATGCGCATGATCTGCGACGACCACCTGCTGCAAACGGCGAGCCTGGGCTCTCCGGGCATCGACCAGCTGCGCTGGATCAAGCCGGTGTACCCGGGCGACACGCTGAGCGTGCGGCTGGAGGTGCTGGAGGCGCGCACCATGGCCAGCCGCCCGGGCGTGGGCCTGGTGAAGTCGCGCTGGACGGTCTACAACCAGGCTCGCGAGGCCGTGATGTCGATGGAAGGCTGGGGGATGATGCGCCGGCGCGAGGTGCCGGCTCACTCGTAGCGCCGGCCCGCGGCCAGCAGCTCGGGGGTGCCGATGAGGGCGTTCAGGCCGTCGAAGTCCAGCATGCGCTCGCGCCAGGGGCCCGTGCTGCCGTGCGCCTTCAGGCTGGCGTAGTAGCCCTGCAGGGTGTGGGCCACGGCGCGCGCGGTGCCGCCGGGGAAGATGACGATGCGAAAGCCCAGCGACTCGAGCTGCGCGGCCGACTGCACCGGCGTCTGTCCGCCTTCGACCATGTTGGCCAGCAAGGGGATGCGCCCGGCCAGCCGCGCGCACGCCTGGCTCATCTGCGCGGGCGAACGCAGCGCCTCCACGAAGAGCGCGTCGACCCCGCACTCCAGGTAGGCCTCGGCCCGGTCGAGTGCGGCGGGCAGGCCCTCCACCGCCACGGCATCCGTACGCGCCAAGATAAGCGTGTGCTCACTTTTTCTGGAATCCAGCGCCGCGCGCAGCTTGCCGCACATCTCGCGCACCGGCACCAGCGACTTGCCGTCCAGGTGCCCGCAACGCTTCGGGGAGGTCTGGTCCTCGAGCTGGATCATGGCCGCGCCCGCGCGCTCCAGGCCGCGCACCGTTCGCAGCACGTTCAGCGCGTTGCCGAAGCCGGTGTCGGCATCCACGATCACCGGCAGGCGCACGCGCTCGGTGATGTGGGCCAGGGTGTCGGCGACCTCGGTGAAGGTGGTCAGGCCGACATCCGAGCGGCCCAGGCGGGTGTAGGCGATGGAGGCGCCCGACAGGTACAGCGCCTCGAAGCCGGCCTGCTCGGCCACCAGGGCCGACAGGGCATCGAAGACGCCGGGAGCCAGCAGCGCATGCGGCTCGGCGAGTCGTTGTCGCAGGGTCTTCATGTCGTTCCTCGTGCTGCCAGCTCAGCGGCGGCGGTGCGCGCCGCGATGAATCCGCCGGCCACGGCGCTGAGCAGCCCGTTGCCCGACAGGTAGCCCCAGACCGCGTTGCCCGAGACGCCGCGCGCGGCCCCGCCAGCGGCCAGCAGGTTGGCGAAGACCGTGCCGGCTTCATGCCGCACGCGGGCCTGGGCATCGATATCCAGTCCGCCCTGGGTGTGGAAGAGCGCGCCGGTGACCTGGATGGCATGGAAGGGTGCGCGCAGCCGCGTGCCGGCCAGGGTGCGGGCCAGCACCGGCTCCTCGCAGCCGATGAGCGGCGCCAGCGCGGCGACATCGGCGGCGTGCCGCACCGCGCCGGCCGCCTCGGCACCGACGAAGTCCGGGAAGCCGCGCCCGAGCGCGAGCAGCCGGTCGTCGAAGACATTCCACGCCACCCCGCCCGGCTGCGCGAGCACCTGCACGCTTGCCTCCGAGTAGCCCAGCGTCTCGTCATGGAAGCGCTCGCCGCGCGCGTTGACCTGCACGCCGCCCTCGGCCATCAGCGCCCAGGTGATGAGCGCGCCCTGCGGCACGGCCCACGAGCCGTGGCCCTGGTAGCCGCCCAGGTCGGCCAGCTGCGCGCCCAGCGCGCGGCCCCAGGCGATGGCGCTGCCGTCGTTGCCCGCGTGCCCGCCGAAGACGGCCTCGCGCATCTCGGGCAGCAGCTCACGCACCATCTCGGGGTTGCCGCCGAAGCCGTTGCAGGCCAGCAGCAGCACGCCGCAGGCCAGGTGCTCGAGCGTGCCGTCAGGGCGCTCGACGCCCACGCCGAGCACGGTGGGGGGTTCGGTGTCGTCGCATACCCAGAGCTCGCGCACGAGCGCGCGCGTCACGAGCATCGCGCCGGCACGCTCGGCCGCCTGCCCGAGTGCCGCCACGAGGGCGGCACCGGTCTTTTGCGGCAGCGTGTGCATGCGGCGCACGGTGTGGCCCGGGTAGAGGAAGCCGTCGAGCAGCTCGAAGGCCAGGCCGTGGCGCGCCTGCAGGGCATCGAGCGCGGGCGCGATCACCTCGGCGTAGGCGGCTACAAGGTGTGGCGCCGCCGTGCCCTTGGCCTTGGCCTGGATGTCCGCGGCCAAGCGCGGCGCCGAGTCGTCGAGCACGCCCCCGGCCCGCTGCACCGCGGTACCCGCAGCCGGGATGAAGCCCGAGGACAGGGCCGTGGAGCCCTGGGGCTGCGCGTCCCGCTCGAGCAGCACGCAGTCGATGCCCGCGTCGCGCAGCATCAGCGCGGCCGTCAGGCCGCAGGCGCCCGCGCCGACGATGGCCACTGGCACCTCGGGCGTGCCCGCGGGCATCGCCGCGGCGCGCACGACCTGCGGGGCGCGTGGCGCGTTCATCAGGCCGTGGGCCGGTGCAGGTACTGCCCGCGCGGCTTGCCGAGCACCTGCCCGTTCTCGCAGATCTTCATGCCGCGCAGGAAGGTCGCGTCCACGTGCGCCGACAGCTCCAGCCCCTCGAAGGGCGTGTAGCCCTGCGTGGAGGGCGAGTCCTTCGCGGAGATGCTCCAGGTGCGGGCCGGGTCGACGATGGCGATGTCGGCGTCGAAGCCCACGTCGATGTCGCCCTTGTGGTTCAGGCCGTAGCGCTGCGCCGGGTTCCAACTCGTCACGCGGGCCATGTGGTTGTAGCCCATGCCGCGGCGGCTGCCTTCGCTCACGAGGGCGGGCAGCAGGTACTCAGTGCCGCCGAAGCCGCTCTTGGCCATCCAGATGTTGCCGAAGTAGTGCTTCGGGATCTTCGTCTCGTGGCGGCAGCAGGCGTGGTCG
>JBMOGN010000321.1:0-2974 GCA_049318345.1 Rubrivivax sp.
TGGCGGGGCGGCGCATCAACGACGGCATGGGCAAGTACATCGCCGAGCAGACGGTGAAGCAGATGATCGCCGCCGGCCACTACGTGAAGGGCGGACGCGTGAACGTGCTGGGCCTCACCTTCAAGGAAGACTGCGCCGACCTGCGCAACTCCAAGGTGGTGGACATCATCCGCGAGCTGCAGAGCTACGGCGTAGAAGTGCACGTGCATGACCCCGAGGCCGATCCCGAGGAGGCGCTGCACGAGTACGGTGTGCAGCTGCACAAGTGGGAAGACCTGCCTCGGGCCGATGCGATCGTGGCGGCGGTAGCCCACCGGGCGTTTCGAGCGCTCTCGGTGGAGGACCTCTGCCGCAAGATGGTCAAGGGCGGCGTGTTCGTGGACGTGAAGGCGGCGTACGCGGAGCCCGCGCTGAGCGAGGCCGGGGTGAGGGTGTGGAGGCTGTGAGGCCCTTCACTCGTTGTAGTCGTAGGCCTGGAAGCCCGCGATCTTGACGAGGGCGTCGCGCCGGGCGGCGACGTAATCGCTCTCGATCATCTCCCGCACGAGGGATTCGAAGGGGGTGGACGACACCCAGCCGAGCTTCTGCCGCGCCTTGGTGGGGTCGCCCAGCAGGGTGTCCACCTCGGTAGGGCGGAAGTAGCGCGGGTCCACCCTCACGATCACGTCGCTCGGCTTGCAGCGCGCCTTCTTGCCTTCCACGCGTTCCACCACGCCCACTTCGTCTACGCCTTCGCCTCGGAAGGACATGACGATGCCCAGCTCGGCGGCAGCCCGTTCGACGAACTGGCGCACGCTGTGCTGCACACCGGTGGCGATGACGAAATCTTCCGCCTGCTCCTGCTGCAGCATGAACCACTGCATCTGCACGTAGTCCCGCGCGTGGCCCCAGTCGCGCAGGGCGGAGAGGTTGCCGAGGTACAGGCAGTCCTGCAGGCCCAGGGCGATGCGGGCGATGGCGCGGGTGATCTTGCGCGTGACGAAGGTCTCGCCGCGCACCGGGCTCTCGTGGTTGAAGAGGATGCCGTTGCAGGCGTACATGCCGTAGGCCTCGCGGTAGTTCACCGTGATCCAGTAGGCATACAGCTTGGCCACGCCGTAGGGGCTGCGGGGGTAGAAGGGCGTGGTCTCCTTCTGGGGCGTTTCCTGCACCAGGCCATAGAGCTCCGAGGTGCTGGCCTGGTAGAAGCGGGTTTTCTTCGTCAACCCCAGCATGCGGATGGCTTCCAGCAGGCGCAGCGTGCCGATGCCGTCCGCGTCGGCCGTGTACTCGGGCAGCTCGAAGCTCACCTGCACGTGGCTCATGGCGCCGAGGTTGTAGATCTCGTCGGGCTGCACCTGCTGCACGATGCGGATGAGGTTGCTCGCATCGGTGAGGTCGCCGTAGTGCAGCTTGAAGCGCTGGTGGTCCACGTGCGGGTCCTGGTAGAGATGGTCCACGCGGTCGGTGTTGAACAGGCTCGAGCGGCGCTTGATGCCGTGCACCTCGTAGCCCTTCTGAAGGAGCAGTTCGGCCAGGTAGGCACCATCCTGGCCGGTCACGCCGGTGATGAGGGCGACTTTGGGAGAGGTCATCGGTGGGGGCTCGCTTGGAAGAGGCGGTGCTCTCGGGTGGCTGTGAAGGGTAGGGGTGGAACCAGGCAGGGCCCGGGTGTCAGCGCGGGCGGGCCAGGAACTCGGCGTAGGCCTGCCGGATGCCGTCACGCAGCCCCGTGCGGGCGCGCCAGCCCAGGCCGGCGAGGCGGCTCACGTCCAGCAGCTTGCGTGGGGTGCCGTCGGGCTTGGTGGCATCGAAGACGATCCTGCCGGCAAAGCCCACCACCTCCATCACCGTCTCGGCGAGTTCGCGAATGGTCACGTCCTCTCCGGTGCCCACGTTGACGAGCGGGCCGTCGTAGCCGGCTTCCATGAGGTGCACGCAGGCATCAGCCAGGTCGTCCACGTAGAGGAATTCCCGCCGCGGCGTGCCGCTGCCCCACACCACGTACTCCGCATCTCCCCGCTCCCGCGCCTCGTGGGCCTTGCGGATGAGGGCGGGCAGCACGTGGCTGTTGGCCAGGTCGTAGTTGTCGTTCGGGCCGTACAGGTTGGTGGGCATCACGCTCACGTACTGCCTGCCGTACTGGCGGTTGAAGTTCTCGCACAGCTTGATGCCGGCGATCTTGGCAATGGCGTAGGGCTCGTTGGTGGCTTCCAGCGGGCCGGTGAGGAGGTAGTCCTCCCGGATGGGCTGCGGGCAGTCTCGGGGGTAGATGCAGCTGGAGCCCAGGAACATCAGCCGCTGCACGCCCGCGGCGTGCGCGCCCTGGATGAGGTTGTTCTGGATCTGCAGGTTCTCGTAGAGAAAGTCGGCGCGGTAGGTGTTGTTGGCCTGGATGCCGCCTACCCGAGCCGCGGCGATGAAGAGGTATTCCGGGCGCTCCTGGGCCAGGAACGTCCGCACGGCCTGTTGGTCCAGCAGGTCGAGTTCACTGCGCGTACGGGTGAGGAGGTGCTCGTACCCGGCTGCCTGCAGGCGCCGAAGGATGGCCGAGCCCACCATGCCGCGGTGGCCGGCGATGAAGATGCGGGATTGGCGGCCTGGTGGCGCAGCGGAGGAGACCATCTCGCGTGATTGTGCGCGACTCAGGCAACGATACGAAATTCCGTCGCCTTCGCGATCGGCCGCACGTGGCGGTTTTCCCGCTTCATTTCCACGAACCCGTAGCGCGACATCGTCTTGAGCGTGCGCGACAGGTTGCCGGGCTTGCGGCCTGTCATGTCGGCCAGCGAGGATATCGAGGCCGGCTTGGTCTGCTGGATCACCTTCAGCAGCGCTCGGTTGTCGTCGCTCAGCACCTCAGCCAGCGAACGCATCGAGGTGAACCAGATCTTGGGCTCCGTGGACTTGGGCTTGTACTCCCCCCGCGCAATAGCCAGCAGGCGCTCGCGGATGCGGTCCTGGGGCAGGATGCCTATGACGATGGCTTTCATGA
>JBMOGN010000322.1:0-2972 GCA_049318345.1 Rubrivivax sp.
CCGCCTTCGCGCGTGCGCGGGGCTCGCTCGCAGGCTCGCTGCCCCTGGCCAGCCTGCCGCGCCTGCAGCACAGCACACCACCCCGGCCGACGGTCTGCCGGGCGCCTGCACCTGGCAGGCCGAGGGATTGTTCCGCCAGCCCGCCGGCGACGCGCCGCAGCTGCGCCTGCACCTGCGCGCCAGCGCCCGTGTCTGGCTCACCTGCCAGCGCTGCCTGCAGCCAGCTGTGCACGAGCTGCAGGTGGACCGCACCGTGCGTTTCGTGCCCACCGAAGAGGAGGCCGCGCGGCTGGACGAGGAGTCCGAGGAAGACGTGCTCGCCCTGCCTCAGGCGCTGGACCTGCCCGAGCTCATCGAGGACGAGCTCATCCTCGCCCTTCCGATCGTGCCCAGGCATGAGGAGTGTCCGGAGCCGCTGTCCTGGCAGCCCCATGCGCTCTCCGCTGAGCCCGAGCCAGCGGGCGCTGAGCCGGCACACCCGTTTGCGGCGCTGGCGAAGCTCAAGCGCGGGTGAATCCGGGGCCCAGGTGAAGCTCCCCACGACGTTGAATGTCTGGGGTCCGGTTCGGGAATTGCTGCGTTGTGAAGCCACAGTCCAAATTGACTAAGTCATATGACTAAGTCATAATTCGCTCATGCCTACCGTCGTCAACATCCACGAAGCGAAGACACACCTCTCCCGGCTTCTGGAGCGCGCGCTAGCCGGGGAGGAAATCGTCGTGGCCAAGGCCGGCAGGCCACTCGTCCGTCTGGCCCCTGTGGGTGAACACGCCACCGAACGCCGGCCGGGTAGGCTCACTGGCCGCCTGTCGGAAGCCTTCTTCGAGCCGCTACCGCCCGACGCCCTCGCGGACTGGGAAGGGCGCTGAAGACACCGAGACTTCTAGAGCCCATCGTGCGTGTGCTGCTGGACACCCATGCCCTGCTCTGGTGGTGGACAGACGATCCTCGCCTGAGCGCAGCTGCGCGCACCGTGCTGGTCGACAGGCAGCACGAAGTGCACGTGAGCGCGGCCAGCGCATGGGAGATCGCCACCAAGGCCCGGCTGGGAAAGCTCGGCATCCCGCAGGCATGCGAGCGGTTCGCTGAACTCGTGGCCCTCGACGGCTTCATACACCTGCCCATCCAGGTGGCCCACAGCCTACGTGCTGGCGCCTACCCCCAAGCGCACCGCGACCCCTTCGACCGCATGCTGGCCGCCCAGGCCGAGCTGGACGACCTGAAGCTCGTCACCAGCGACCCCGCGCTGGCAGCCTTTCCAGCCGAGCGGCTCTGGTGAACG
This sequence comes from Rubrivivax sp., assembly GCA_049318345.1. Classification (GTDB taxonomy): domain Bacteria; phylum Pseudomonadota; class Gammaproteobacteria; order Burkholderiales; family Burkholderiaceae_C; genus Rubrivivax. The sequence continues at coordinate 1,283 of JBMOGN010000322.1, forward strand.
CAACCCGCAGCGCCCCGCCCCCCCCTGCCCCGCCCACCCCGCATGCCCACCCCCCCCACCCTCATCCTCGCCTCCACCTCCCGCTACCGGCGCGAGTTGCTGCAGCGCTTGCGCCTGCCCTTCGAGGTGGTGGCCCCGGGTGTGGACGAAACACCCCAACCCGGCGAGACGCCCGCCGCCCTGGCGCAGCGCCTGGCCCTGGAGAAGGCCCGCGCAGTGGCGGGGCAGCGCCCCGCCGCGGTGGTGATCGGCTCCGACCAGGTGGCCGACCTCGACGGCGAGCCCCTGGGCAAGCCCGGCACCCACGAGCGGGCGCTGCAGCAACTTCGCCGCATGAGCGGGCGCCGCGTGGTGTTCCAGACGGCCGTGGCCGTGGTGCGCGAAGACACCGGCTTCGCCCGCACCCTGCTGGCCCCCGTGGCCGTGACCTTCCGCGCCCTGCAGGAGGCCGAGATCGAGCACTACCTGCGCGCTGAAGAACCCTACGACTGCGCGGGCAGCGCCAAGAGCGAGGCGCTCGGTATCGCGCTGCTGGCGGCCATCGAGTCCGACGACCCCACCGCCCTCGTGGGCCTGCCGCTCATCCGCACTTGCGAGCTGCTGCGCGGCACCGGGCTCGACCCGCTGGTTGGCCCGGCCGGCCCGGCAGGCTGAGGCCTGAGGCCGCCACCCCCCATGCACACCCCGCGCCCCGGCCCCCTCGTCCTCGTCCCGAACACGCTGGACCTCGGCGAGGCCGAGCCGGCCGACATCCGCGACGTGCTGCCCGACGGCGTGCTGCGCGAAGCCGCCGGCCTGGCGCACTGGGTGGCCGAGGATGCGCGCACCGCCCGCGCCTTCCTCAAGCGCGTGGGAGCGGTGCACCCGCTGCACCAGCCCCTGCAGGCCATCGATATCCGCGAACTGCCGCGCCCGCCCAAGGGCCGGCGCACGGGGCATCCAGGCTCACCGGTGCCCTGGGCGGAGTTGCTGGTTCCTGCGCTCGAAGGCCACGCGGTGGGCCTGCTCTCGGAAGCCGGCCTGCCCGCCGTGGCCGATCCAGGCGCCGCCCTCGTGGCGGCCGCCCACGCCCTGGGCGTGCCGGTGCGCACCCTCCCCGGCCCGAGCTCACTGCTGCTCGCCCTGGCGGCCAGCGGCCTGAACGGCCAGAACTTCGCTTTCGTCGGCTACCTGCCGCAGGACCCAGCCGAGCGCGTGCAGCGCATCCGCGAACTCGAGACGCTCTCGCGCCGCCACGCCCAGACCCAGCTCTTCATCGAGACGCCCTACCGCAACGCCGCCCTGCTCGCCGCGCTGCTGGCCACTCTGGCGCCGACTACCCGGCTGAGCGTGAGCGCGGGGCTCACGCTGGCTGGGGCCTTCTCCCGCACGGATGCGGTTACTGGCTGGCGCGAAAGGGTGACGGACCTTCCCGCCAAGACCCCGGCTGTATTCGGGCTCGCCGCCGCGTAGGCGGGCTCGTGAGGTCTGGCCGGCCAGGTTGCAAAATACCCACGATGAAACAAGTTGGCCATCGTCAGGAGCGTCCTCTGCTTGATCAACCCAGCGGCGAGCGACTCGTCGAGGGTGCACGATTCAGCGAGGCCGTCGCGGCGCTTGGGTACGCGGGCTTTCCGAAGGGCGTCTACCGCTACCGGACGCACGCAGAAGCCAACCAGCATGAAGCCGAGTGTCTGGCCCAGGCCATGGC
>JBMOGN010000323.1:0-2964 GCA_049318345.1 Rubrivivax sp.
CCCACATCCAGGCCCCAGGTGGGCTGGTTGGCGACGATGAGCGCCGGGACGCGGCTCGCGGCGTGGCCGGCGGGCGCGGGGCCGGTAGCGGCCGGCGCGGTCGCGGCGGCCGGCGCGCTCAGGGCGCGGCCCAGGATGAGCTTTTGCATGTTGCCGCCAGACAGCGCGCGCGTGGGCGTATCCACGCCCGCGTCCTGCGTGCCGCGCACGTCGAAGCGCTCGACGATCGTCCGCGCATGGGCGCGTGCGGCGCCACGGCGAAGTACGCCCGCGCGCGCGAAGTCGGCCCCCGCGTAGCGCTCGAGCACGGCGTTCTCCCACAGCGCCAGGTCGCCCACCACGCCCACCGCGTGGCGGTCCTCGGGAATGCGCGCCACGCCGGCCTGCACGAAGGCGCGCGGCTGCGCGGGCAGCACCTGCCCGCGCACCTTCAAGGTGCCGGCATCCAGAGATCTCAGGCCGCACAGCACATCGGCCAGGGTCTGCTGGCCGTTGCCCGCCACGCCGGCGATGGCCAGCACCTCGCCCGGGTGCAGGCGCAGGTCCACGTCGTGCAGCAGCGGCCGCGCGGCGGTGCCGCGCACGAGCGCGCCGCGCAGTTCGCACACCGGCTCGCCGTGCGGCTGCGCCGCCGCGCCGGCGCTTGCCGCCTGGCGCACCGCCGGCGCCACGGCCCGGTCGACCATCGCCTCGGCCAGATCCTGCCGGCTCGCGCCAGCAGCCGGCCGCACCGCCACCAGTCGCCCGGCGCGCAGCACGGCGATGCGGTGCGACACGCGCAGCACCTCGTCGAGCTTGTGGCTGATGAAGATGATCGACAGCCCGCGCACGACCATCTGCGCCAGCGTGGCGAAGAGCGACTCGCTTTCCTGCGGCGTGAGCACCGCCGTGGGCTCGTCCAGGATCAGGATGCGCGCGCCGCGCTTGCGCCCGAAGGCCACCAGCGCCTTGAGGATCTCCACACGCTGGCGCTCGCCCACGGAGAGCTCGCCCACGCGGGCGTCGGGGTCCACCGCCAGGCCGAAGTCGCGCGCGGCCTGCTCGAGCGCGGCGCGGGCCTGGCGCCGGCGCGAGAAGGGCTGCCACAGGCTCTCGGTGCCGAGCATCACGTTGTCCAGCACGCTGAGGTTGTCGGCGAGCGTGAAGTGCTGGTGCACCATCCCGATGCCGGCGGCCAGGGCTGCGCCGGGCTGGCCCGCGGGCAGGGGCTGGCCGTGCACCTCGATCGTGCCGGCGTCGGCCACGTAGTGGCCGAAGAGGATCGACACGAGGGTGCTCTTGCCCGCGCCGTTCTCGCCCAGCAGGGCCAGCACCTCGCCGGGCTGCAGCTCCAGCGAGATCGCGTCGTTGGCCACCAGCGCCCCGAAGCGCTTGGTGATGCCCGCAAGCCTGAGGACCGGCTGCTGCGCCACCTCAGGCCCCGAGCTGGCTGGCCAGGTCGAGGAAGTCCTGTGCGACGACGTCGAACTCGCCCGGCTCCCACGGCTCCATGCGGCCGCCCGGGCCGCGCTCCAGCGGCCGCGGCACGTAGGCCGTGCGCAGCCCGGCACGCGCCGCGCCGCGCAGGTCGCTCGGGTGCGCGGCCACCAGCATCACCTGCTGCGGCGGCAGGTCCAGCAGGCGCGCGGCGCCGCGGTAGCACTCGGGGTCGGGCTTGTAGTGGCCGAAGAGCTCGGCCGAGAAGATCGCATCCCACGGTAGGCCACCGTGACGCGCCAGCGCCAGCAGCAGCGAGACGTTGCCGTTGGACAGCGTGGCGATGGGCAGCCGGCGCTTGAGCCGCGTCAGCCCGGCCACGCTGTCGGGCCAGGGCGCCAGGCGGTGCCAGGCGCGGTTGAAGTGCGCCGCGGCCTCTTCCTCCAGCACGAGCCCGCGCTCGGCCAGCAACCCGTCCAGGATGCGCCGGTGCAGCCCGTCGATGTTCGTCCACGGCCACTCGCCGCGGCGCACGCGGTCCATGGCCACCGGGTAGCCGGCCCGCCAGGCGTCGGCAAAGGCCGCCCAGTCCAGCGTCCAGCCGCGGGCCGCGCCGAGGGCCTGGCCCTCGGCAATGACCGACGAGCGCCAGTCGACGACCGTCCCGAAGACGTCGAAGACCAGCGCCCGGACATCCGGCGCCGTCATGGCGCGGTGCGCGGCTCGGGTAACTCGAGCAACTCGAGCGGCCTGCGCAGCCTCACTTGGCCGTGGCCTTGGGCTTGTTGTCGTCCACCTTCACGGTGAACTTGCCCTCCAGGATCTCCTTCTGGCGCTGCGCGACCTTGTCCATCGTCGCCTTGGGCACCTTGCCCTCGAAGGTGCCCAGGGGCGAGAGCTCGGAGCCCTTGAACTTCATCATCGAGAACTGGCCGTAGTCCTCGGGCTTGAACTTGCCCTCCTTCACCGCCTTGATGGCGCGGTCGATGGTGGGCTCCATGTTCCACAGCGCCGAGGCCACCACCGTGTCGGGGTAGTCCTTCTGCGTGTTGATGACGTTGCCGATGGCCAGCACCTTGCGCTCCTTGGCCGCATCGCTGACGCCGAAGCGCTCGGCGTACATCACGTCCGCGCCCTTGTCGATCATGGCGAAGGCGGCTTCCTTGGCCTTGGGCGGGTCGAACCAGCTGTCGATGAAGGTGACCATGAACTCCACCTTCGGGTTGGTCTCGCGCGCACCGGCCATGAAGGCGTTCATCAGGCGGTTCACCTCGGGGATGGCGTAGCCGCCGACCATGCCGATCTTGCCGCTCTTGCTCATCGAGCCGGCGATCAGGCCCGTGAGGTAGGCCGGCTCCTGAATGAAGTTGTCGAAGACGCTGAAGTTCGGCGCCTGGGGCTTGCCGGAGCTGCCCATCAGGAAGCTGATCTTCGGGTACTCCTTGGCCACCTTGCGCGCGGCGGCCTCCACGGCGAAGGACTCGCCCACGATGAGCGTGTTGCCCTTCTCGGCGTACTGGCGCATCACGCGCTCGTAGTCGGCGTTGG
>JBMOGN010000324.1:0-2950 GCA_049318345.1 Rubrivivax sp.
CGGGCCCGGGGCGAGGAGGCGGCCTCGGAGGCCGCCGCCGCGGTGGCCGCAGCTGCCACTGCGGCTGGGGCGGCTGACGAAGCGGGGCGGATGGTTTCCACGCGCGCCCCGGCGGGCACGGACGGCGCCGGGGGGGCCGAAGCTGGGGCAGCGGCCACCGGCGCGGGCACGGGCACGGCCGCAACCGGGGCGGAGGCCTGCGGATCGGGCGGCGGCGGCTCGCTCGGGGCCACGGCCGCCTCGGAAGCCGCAGGGGCCCGCGCGACGGCGCGTGCCGCCGTCACGGCGCCCGGCGCGGAGGCCGCGGGCCCGTCGCGGCCCGCCACCTGGATGGGCGTGTTCAGCGCCACGGGCCGGGGCTGGGTCTCGAACAGCAGCGGAAAGGCCACCACGCCAGCCAGCAGCAGCACGGCGGCGCCGACGAGCCGGCGCCGGGCGCGCGTGCGGGCTTCCTGCACCGGGTCCTCGGCCACGGCCGCAGCCGGGCCGGTGGTCTTGCGCTTGAAGAGGGCCTGCAGGTCCATGCGACGAGGGAATCGGGGCCGCAGTCAGGGGCCCGGGATCAGAGGGGACGGGCGGTGCCGCGTCTCGGCAGGGGCTCTTTCAGGACGCCTCCTACCGTGTGGAAGGAGCCGAAGACGACGATTCTATCAGCGGGGTCGGCGGCGGCCCAGGCGGCGCGCAGGGCCTCGGCCGGGCCGGCATGGAGGTGGCGCTGCGCGCGCTGGGCGCCCGGCAGGCCCGCCACCACCTCGGCGAGTTCCGCCGCCCGGGCCGCCCGCGGCAGCGCCAGCTCGCACAGGTGCCAGCTGTCGATGAGTGGGGCGATGCGCTGCAGCATGCCGGCCAGGTCCTTGTCGCGCATGGCCCCGAAGACGGCGTGCGTGCGGGGGTGGAAGCCCATCTGGTCGAGATTCACCGCGAGCACCGCCACCGACTGCGGGTTGTGCGCCACGTCCAGCACGATCGCGGGCTGCCCGGGCAGCACCTGGAAGCGGCCGGGCAGCTCCACCGTGGCCAGGCCCGCACGCACCGCCTGCGCGCTCACCGGCAGCACCTCGCCCAGGGCCTCCAGCAGCGCGAGCACGCCCGAGGCGTTGAGCAGCTGGTTGGCGCCGCGCAGCGCCGGGTAGCCGAGCCCGGCATGGCGCCGGCTGCGCCCGCTCCAGTTCCACTGCTGGCGGTCGCCGTCGTGGCGGAAGTCGCGCCCGACGAGCCACAGGTCCGCGCCGATCTCCTGCGCATGGCGGCACACGCTCTGCGGCGGCACGGGGTCGCTCACGACGGCCGGGCGCCCTGCCCGCATGACCTGCGCCTTCTCCAGCCCGATGCTTTCGCGGTCGGGCCCGAGGAACTCCATGTGGTCCAGGTCGATGCTGGTGATGATGACCCCGGCCGGATCGAAGGCGTTGACGGTGTCGTAGCGCCCGCCCATCCCGACCTCCAGGATCACCACGTCCAGCGCCTCGAGGCTGAGCAGGCGCGCGATCGCCAGGGTGGTGAACTCGTAGCGTGACAGCGCCAGCTCGCCGCGCGCACGCTCCACCGCCTCGAAGTGCGGCAGCAGGGCTTCGGCCGGCACCGGCTGGCCGTCGATGCGGCAGCGCTCCTCGAAGTGCACGAGCTCGGGCTTCTGGTACAGGCCCACGCGGTAGCCGGCCGCGCGCAGGATCGACTCCAGCATGGCGCAGGTCGAGCCCTTGCCGTTGGTGCCGGCCACGGTGATCTGCGGCACCTCGAAATGCAGGCCGAGCACCTCGCGCATGTGCACGGCGCGCTCCAGTGAAGCGTCGGCCGACGCGGCCGCTCCCAGGCGGGTGCAGTGCTCGAGCCAGCCTGAGAGCGTGTCGGGGAACTTCACGGCGGCTATGGTAGCCGCGCGTGGCTCACCCCTGCTGGGTGCGGCGGCGGCGCGAGACGAAGCCCACGGCGGCCAGTCCCGCCATCAGCAGCGCCGTGGTGCCGGGCTCGGGCACGGGGCTGACCCTGCGGTCGGTGAAGATCTCGTCCTGGTTGCCGGACTTGGTCAGGATGGAGATGTTGTACTTCTGGCCATAGGAGGCCGAGGCCGTCAGCATCGTGTTGGCCAGCGAGATCAGCGAGGCGTTGGCCGTGGTCTGGGTGATCCAGAAGTTGTTGCTGGCGCCCGTGCCGCCGGCCGACACCGAGTTGTCCGTGTCGTAGACGATGTTCCAGACGGCCCACTGCATCGCCGTGGAGGCACTCTGCAGCGCGGTGTTGGTCGGGTTGGGCGTGTTGCCCAGACCGTAGGTGGCGTCGGCGTAGGCCCACAGCTGGCCGATGCGAGAGCCGATCTGCTCGGCCCGCGCCGGGTTCCAGCCGTTCACGCCAGGCGCGCCGGCCGCCCACTTGTAGGTGCTCGGGTCCTTGATCGCGTAGCCGGTGTAGTTGCCGGTGGGGGAAATCGTCTCGAACAACTCCACGCAGTAGGCCGCGAAGGACCCCGTGCCATTGAGCGTGATGCTGAACCCGCCGCCGCTGCCGCCGGTGGTGCTGGCAGCGCCGGTGCGCGGGTCGGCGGCGAAGTTGTAGGTCGCCGAGGTGCCGCTGCCGCCATAGGCCCAGCCGTTGAACTGGACCGAGTTCTGGGCCTGGGCGCCGGCGGCGCAGGCCAGCAGCAGGACGGACAAGGCGGCGGGGAGCGGGAATCGGCGGGACATGGCGGGCTTCCTGGTTCAGCCCGATGCAGGTGTGCATCGGTGGAAGCCAGTTTGCGCAAGGGCGCGCCCGCCAGGGGCGCTTGCCTCCCCCCGGGGAAGGGGAGGCCGCCGTGAACGAAGTCACACGAGCGCGCGCCGCACGCGCGCCGCATGCCTGGTGCCGATGCCGACCCTCAGGCCACCGCGTCGGCGTTCTGCCGCTGCAGCATGGCCAGCATCCGCGCGATGCGCTCGCGCAGCTCGCGCCGGTCCACGATCATGTCCACCGC
>JBMOGN010000325.1:0-2910 GCA_049318345.1 Rubrivivax sp.
TCATCACCAGATGCGTGGTGCCGTCGCGCCAAGGCGTCTTGAGCTTCAGCTCCACTTGCCCGGCGGCGTTGAGCTGCACCCGTTCGTCCGACAGAGCGGGGCGGGTGATGTAGCGGCACAACTGCTCCAGCCGCTTGCGGTCGTGCGCTTCCACCCGCACCGCGGCATGCAGGCTGAACCCGTCGATGTCGGCGCACAGCGGCTGGCGGGCCCGGTCCTCCCGCGGCATCGCGCCTCGCAGCGTCAGCACCTTCTGCCCGGCGCGCGGCCCGAAGGCGATGCGGTAAGTGATGGCCGCGGCCTGCAGCGGCCGCAGCGTGCGCGCTTCCTCACCGTCGGCATCCGGCTCGGCCAGGTAGGTCTGGCCCATGTCCTCGACCAGCACGCCCCGGCGCGTGAGCATCTTCATGAGCCGGGCAATGATGGTGTGCAGCAGTGCATCGAGCTCGTCATCGGTCGGCGCGCCCGCCTCGATGAAACCGGGCACGCCATCAGCGTCGCAGCGGTACACCCCGTCCAGGACCAGGCAGTGCAGGTGGATGTTGAGGTTGGCAGCGGATCCGAAGCGCTGGATCAGCGTGACGGCGCCGCCCTGGCCTTCATCGGCCTTGAGTCCGGCAGCGTCCAACAGATGCCGCGTGACTAAACGCTGCACCACCTGCAGCACCGGCGTGACCAGCTCGGGCCGCGCGGCCAGCAGCACGCGCAGCGGGATCGGCAGCGACAGCACCCACTGGCGCACCGGCACGTGCGGGATGACGCGGTCGACCAGGTGCGCTGCCGTCTGCGACATGCGCCGCGCGCCGCACGAGGGGCAAAAGCCGCGGCGCTTGCAGCTGAACGCGAGCAGCTTGTCGTGGCCGCACTCGCCGCAGCGCAGCCGCAGGAAGCCATGCGCCAGGATGCCGCACTCCAAGAAGGCTTCGAACTCGTCCTTGATGAACCGGGGCAACTCGGCGCCAGTGCTGGCCTCGGTGTGGGCGATGAAGCTGGCCGCGTGCTGCTGTACCAAGCGGTACAGCGTAGTCTGTTCAGGACGGTGGCGTTCGTAGTGGACCGGGGCGCCATCGGGAGCCCGCTGGGGCTGCTGCGCCGTGGCTCGCACGATGGGCTCCCGGTGGGGTGAGCCCGCACGGTCTCAGGCCTTGCTCCGTGCCGCAATCGCCTTGATGGCTGCCCGCCGACGTATGCCCTCCGTCGCGGGGCCTCCTATGGGTGACTGCGAGGGTGTTCGACCGGGTGCTTTGGGGCGGCAAGATCGGGACGGCCTATGTCTCTTCAGGGTCGAGGCTGTGTGGAAAGCATCCGCTGAACGCGTAACCTGGACTGGCCGCCAGGCCGCCGTCACTTCTGAACCCGATCGGCAAGTCTCAGGCGGGCTGTCCTCTCGCCCTTATGCCCTCATCGCCTTGATCAGCGCCCCGGTTCCGAGGATCTTGATCGTGCGCTTCAGGTTGTACGCCAGAACCTGAAGATTCATCTCGGTTCGCACTCTCTTTAGCCTCTTGGTGAGGAAGTGGGTCGATCCCATCCAGGCCTTGAGCGTGCCGAAGACATGCTCAACCGTCTGCCGGCGTAGCGCCATCGCCTGCGGTGCCCCGTCCAGACGTTCTTGGACTACATCCAGTATGTCCTCGTGCTCCCACCGCGAGATGCGCCGCTCCTTGCCGGTGGTGCATCGTGGCTTCATGCTGCAGCCTGAGCAGTCCGACGACCAGTACTTGTGCTGGATCTTTCCGGCCTCTTCGGTCGTCATGCGGTGGATGGCAATGCTGCCAGCCGGGCATCGGTACTGGTCGGCCTTGTCGTCATAGACGAAGTCGCGTTTGTCGAACAGGCCCTTGGCGGCGTTGTTCGATGTCATCGGCTTGGGAACCACCACGGCAACGCCTGCAAGCTCAGCTTCCAGGATCTCGTAACCCTCGTAGTAGCCTTTGTCGGCCACCGCGATGAGATCGTCCTGCCCGGTCGCAGCCTGGGCCAGCTTGGCCATGTGTGCCAGCTGATCCCGATCGTGGCCGACGTTGGTGACCTCGTGGGCCACGATCAAGTGGTGCTTGGCATCGACCGCCGCTTGCACGTTGTAGCCCACGATGCCAGTGCCCCGACCACTGGTGGCCATCGAACGCGCATCGGGGTCGGTCAGCGAGATCTGGCCATCCTCGGACGCCTTCATCTGTTTGCCGATCTCGTTGAGCACCTCGATCTGCTGCTTGACTTCGACTATCTTGTCCTTGAGATGGTCAACGCGGCCGGGCAGCACAGCTGCGGCGTCGCGGTCAGCGCGGTCCAGTTCAATCAGGTACCGCTTGATGCTGTCTTCCAACTGCTCGATGCGCGCCTCCAACTTGCGGTCGGTGAAGTTCTTGTCGCGGTTGTTGACCGCCTTGAACTTGCTGCCGTCGATGGCGACGATGCCGTCGGTCAACAGCTTCAGGCGGCGGCACAGCAAGACGAACTCCTTGCACACCTTGCCGATCGCCTCGCCGTTGTCACGCCGGAAGTCAGCGATGGTCTTGAAGTCTGGGGCAAGGCGTCCCGTCAGCCAGATCAGCTCGATATTGCGCTGCGCCTCGGCCTCCAGGCGCCGACTCGACTGCACCCTGTTGAGGTACCCATACACATAGATCTTGAGCAGCGTCGTCGGCCTGTACCCCGGTCGGCCCGTCGCCGCCGGCTGGGCCCGATCGAAGCCCAGCTTTCCCAGGTCGAGACCTTCGATAAACACATCGATGACGCGGACCGTGCTGTCTTCGTGGATCCAGTCATCCAGTCGCTCTGGGAACAGGACGCTCTGCGTGCGATCCCGGCCTTCGATGAAGCCAACCATACCGACTCCAGTGCTCAATGTGGACACAGAGTCTAGGCGTCAAATGCAGCGGCATCCAGAGGGGTTTCCACACAGCCTCG
>JBMOGN010000326.1:0-2898 GCA_049318345.1 Rubrivivax sp.
CCACCAGCACCGCGCGCGAGGCGATCACCTCGCTCTGCGGCGAGGCCCAGGCGCCGATGCGCGAGTCCAGCGGCCGGCTGGCGAAGTAGGCGTCGGACTGCGCCGCCTCCACCTGTTCCACCCGGCCCTCGATGCGCACCACGCGCTCGAGCTCGACCCAGTGGAACTGCAGCGCCGCATGCGGGTTGGCGGCAAGCTCGCGGCCCTTGCGGCTGGCGTAGTTCGTGTACCAGACGATGCCGCGCTCATCCAGCCCCTTGATCAGCACGATGCGCGTGGAGGGCCGGCCCTGGTCGTCCACGGTGGCCAGCGTCATGGCGTTGGGCTCGGGCAGCCGGGCCTGCAGCGCCTGCTCCAGCCAGGCCCGGAACTGCTGCAGCGGGTCCGGCAGCGAGGCCTCCTCGTCGAGGGCGGCGCGTTCGTAGCTCTTGCGCAGGTCGGCAAGGTCGGGGGTGTCCGGGTTCATGCCGGGAGTATAGGAAGCCGCATCGCCGACACCCGGCTATCCCTTAGGGGAAGGGCCTTAGGTGATGGTCCCCTTGGACTCCAGGCGGGTCGCCCCCACATTCACCGTGTCATCCTGAATTGACATGCTCAACCGCCCCGTCGTCGTCGTGCTGGCCGCAGGCAAGGGCAGCCGCTTTGCCGGCCCCCAGCACAAGCTCGCGCAGCCCTTCGGGGTGAGCTCGGTGCTGGGCAGCGCCCTGGCCGGCGTGCAGGCCAGCGGGCTGCCCCTGGTGGTGGTGGCCACCTCGGCCCTGGCCCAGGAGGCGGCGCGCTTCGTCGCCCCGCGCGACATCGTCGTGGTGCGCGACGAGGACGCTGCACGCGGCATGGGCCACTCCATCGCGGCCGGGGTGTCGGCGCGCGCCGACGCACCCGGCTGGCTCGTGCTGCCGGGCGACATGCCGCTGGTCAAGCCGGCCACGCTGCTGACGGTGGCCGACCTGGTGGCGGTGCATCCGGTGGTCTACGCCCAGGTTCAGGGCCGGCGCGGCCACCCGGTGGGCTTTGCCGCGGAGCTGCTGTCGGAGCTGCTGCAGCTGTCCGGCGACGAGGGCGCCCGCCGTCTCGTGGCGCGCTACCCCGCCTACGGCGCCGAGGTCCAGGACCCGGGCGTGCTGCTGGACGTGGACACCGTGGCCGACCTGGAATCGGCACGCCAGCAGGCTCCCGCCAGCCCCGCACCGCAGCGCCGGCTGCAGTCGGTCACCGGCTGATCGACGGCGTGGCCCGGGCTGCGCCCGGGTGCCCCGCGTGCAGCAGGCCGTGGCGTGCGGCCAGGTTCACCAGCCGCTCCACCTCGCGGTCGTGCACGCCGTGCGCCCGCAGCGCCCGCGCCGTCTCCACCAGGTACTCCAGCGTCGTGCCATAGCGCCCGCACGAGTGGCGCAGGATATGCAGCATCTGCCCATCGTCCAGGTGCGCGTGGCACGCGGGGCTGCGCCGGCTGAGCGTGAAGGCCAGTGCGGTGACTTCCCCCAGGGGTGTGTGAGCCCGCACGAAACGCGGGTCGTACACGCCCGTGACCATCTCGCGCGCCCACAGTTTCTGCAGGCTCTCCTCCACCCGCTCGGGGTGCAGCCGGTAGGCCATGCCGCGGCACGCCCCGCCGGGCAGCATTGCGAACACCAGGCCGGGCTCCTCCGGCGTGCCGCGGTTCACGCGCGAGCGCATGCGCAGCGCCCGGTGCCAGCCCCGCACGAGGGCCGGGCGGTGCTCGGCCGAGTCGAACTCCGGCCGCCAGATGAGCGAGCCGTAGCCGAAGATCCACAGCGACTGCAGGCGCCGCAGGTCGGCCCGCACCCGCTCCAGCATCGGGGCAGGGTCGCGCTCGACGGGTGGAAAGCGGGTCATGGCGGCAGGGCAGGGCCGGACGGGACGATGGCCCGGATTGTGCGCATTGACGATGTAACCCAGTTACAAGATAATCGAAAGTCGAGTTACATCCCCCTGCTCCGCCATGCCCTTGCACCCCGTTCTCGAGGCCGTGACGGCCCGCATCCGCGAGCGCAGCGCCCCCACCCGCCGGGCCTACCTGGAGCGCGTGGCGGCCCTGGGCAGCCGCCGCCGCGCGGTGGACCGCATGGGCTGCGCCAACGTCGCCCACGCCTGGGCGGCGCTGCCGGCCTCCGACAAGCTGCGCGTGGTGGCCGAGCGCGCGCCCAACATCGCGGTGGTGACGGCCTACAACGACATGCTCTCCGCGCACCAGCCCTACGAGGGCTTCCCGGCCGTGATCCGCGACGAGGCCCGCCGCTGGGGCGCCACGGCGCAGGTGGCCGGCGGCGTGCCTGCGATGTGCGACGGCGTCACGCAGGGCGAGCCCGGCATGGAGCTCAGCCTGTTCTCGCGCGACACCATCGCCATGGGCACGGCCGTGGCACTCACGCACGACATGTTCGACGGCGTGCTGCTGCTGGGGGTGTGCGACAAGATCGTGCCGGGGCTGCTCATCGGCGCGCTGCACTTCGGCCACCTGCCTTGCGTGTTCGTGCCTGCCGGCCCGATGAGCTCGGGCCTGTCGAACAAGGACAAGGCCGCCGTGCGCGAGCGCCACGCGCAGGGGCTCGTGGGGCGCGAGGCCCTGCTGCAGGCCGAGAGCGCCGCCTACCACGGCCCGGGCACCTGCACCTTCTACGGCACGGCCAACAGCAACCAGATGCTGCTGGAGGCCATGGGCCTGCATGTGCCGGGCGCCGCCTTCGTCCACCCGCACGCGGGTCTGCGAGAGACGCTCACGCGCGAGGCGGTGCGCACGGTGCTGCAGCGCGGCGGGGCGCCCTGTCCGCCCATCGGCCATGTGGTGGACGAGCGCGCCATCGTCAACGCCATGGCCGCGCTGCTGGCCACCGGCGGCTCGACCAACCACCTGATCCACTGGGTGGCGGTGGCGCG
>JBMOGN010000327.1:0-2894 GCA_049318345.1 Rubrivivax sp.
AGCCCTCGCGGCGCATGTTCTCCAGCAGGATGGTCAGGTGCAGCTCGCCGCGGCCGCTGACCTCGAACACGCCGTCCTCTCCGGACTCGCGCACACGCAGCGCCACGTTGCTCTGCAGCTCCTTCTGCAGCCGGTCCCAGATCTGGCGGCTGGTGACGAACTTGCCCTCGCGCCCGGCCAGCGGGCTGTTGTTGACGCAGAAGTTCATGGTGAGCGTCGGCTCGTCCACCTGCAGCATCGGCAGCGGGCTCGGCTGCTCGATGCTCGTGACCGTCACGCCGATGCCCAGGTCGGCGATGCCGTTGATGAGCACGATCTCGCCCGGGCCGGCCTCGGTCGCCGGCACGCGCTCCAGGCCCTCGAAGGTGAGCACCTGGTTGATGCGGCCCTTGTAGGCCCGGCCGTCGGGCCCTTCCATCACCAGCACGTCCATCGCCGGGCGCAGGGTGCCGGCGTTCACGCGACCCACGCCGATGCGGCCAACGAAGGTGGAGTAGTCCAGCGAGGAGATCTGCAGCTGCAGCGGTGCGGCCGGGTCGCCCTCATGAACCGGCACATGGCGCAGCACAGTCTCGAACAGGGCGCTCATGTCGCTGCCCCAGGCTTCCCCCTCCGGCCCGTCGTGCAGCGAGGCCCAGCCGTTGAGCCCGGAGGCGTAGACCACCGGAAAGTCCAGCTGCTCCTCGGTGGCGCCGAGCTTGTCGAAGAGTTCGAAGGCAGCGTTGATGACGTAGTCGGGCCGCGAGCCGGGCTTGTCGACCTTGTTCACCACCACGATGGGCTTCAGGCCCAGGGCCAGCGCCTTCTTCGTCACGAAGCGCGTCTGTGGCATCGGCCCTTCCTGGGCGTCGATGAGCAGCACCACCCCGTCGACCATCGACAGCGCCCGCTCCACCTCGCCACCGAAGTCGGCGTGACCGGGGGTGTCGACGATGTTGATGTGCGTGTCGCGCCAGGTGACGGCGCAGTTCTTGGCCAGGATGGTGATGCCGCGCTCGCGCTCGATGTCGTTGTTGTCCATCACGCGCTCGGCGATCTTCTCGTTCTCGCGGAAGGTGCCGCTCTGGCGCAGCAGCTGGTCCACGAGCGTGGTCTTGCCGTGGTCCACGTGGGCGATGATGGCGATGTTGCGGATCTGCTTGGTCATGATGGGTCAGTTTCCGGAGGCGATGAGCGCCTGCACCTCGAGGGGGCTGAGGAGGCGGTCGGCGATGAGCTCGCCGCCGCTGATGTGGGCCATGCCCAGAAAGGCCCGCGGCTGGGGGCCGTAGACACGAACGGTGGGGGCGTCGGGCGCGTGCACGCGCCGGCGCAGCCCGGCCAGGAATCGGCCGGCTTCGTCATCGGGCAGCTGCACCGCGGGGCAACCCTGCAGCAGCAGGTCGGTGGGTTGCATCAGGGTGTCGCGCCCGGCTTCGTCCAGCGCCTGCAACGCCTCCAGCGTCACTGCGCCGGCGATCGTCAGCGCCCCGCAAGCGGTGCGCCGCAGCGCCGAGAGGTGCGCGCCGCAGCCGAGCAGTTCGCCCAGGTCCTCGGCCAGCGTGCGGATGTAGGTGCCCTTGCTGCAGCGCACGTCCAGCACGAGGCGCTCGCCCTGCCACTCCACGACTTCCAGCGCATGGATGGTGACGGCGCGCGCCGCGCGCTCCACCTCGATGCCGGCGCGCGCGTACTCGTACAGGGCGCGGCCCTGGTGCTTGAGCGCGGAGTGCATGGGCGGCACCTGCTCGATGGGGCCGGTCAGGCGCGCCACGGCGCGATCCAGCGCCGCCGCGTCCACCTGCACCGGCCGCTCGCGCAGCACCTCACCCTCGAGGTCGCCGCCCACGCGGGTCTGGCCCAGGTGCAGCGTGGCGCGGTAGGCCTTGTCGGCTTCCAGGCTCGCCTGTGCGAACTTCGTGGCCGCGCCGAAGCACAGGGGCAGCAGGCCCGAGGCCAGCGGGTCGAGGGTGCCGGTGTGGCCACCCTTTTCGGCGCGCAGCAGACGGCGCGCCTTGAACAGGGCGTCCTGGCTGGTGAGCCCCACGGGCTTGTCCAGCAGCAGCACCCCGTGCATCGTGCGGCGCGTGACTGAGGTGGGCACGGTCAGTCTTCCCGCGCCCGCGTGGCGTTGGCCCGCGTGATGAGCGCGCTCAGGTCGGCCGCTCGCTCGGTGGTGCGGTCGAACTGGAAATGCAATGTGGGCACGGTGTGCAGCTGCAGCCGCTTGAACAGCGCATTGCGCAGCCAGCCCGCGGCATCGTTCAGCCCGGCCTGGCACGCGGCCGGGTCGCCCACGAGCAGCGAGAAGTAGACCTTGGCGTGCGCGTAGTCGGGCGTCACCTCCACGGCATTGATCGTCACCATCCCCACGCGCGGGTCCTTGAGCTCGCGAATGAGCTCCGCCACGTCGCGCTGGATCTGGTCGGCGACGCGGTGGCTGCGGTTCGGGATGGCCTTCTTGTGTCGTGTCATGTGCATGCGCCCTGGAAGCGCAAACCCCGCCGACCGTGAGGTGGGCGGGGTCTGCTCAGGAGAGTTCGACGCCGCCCTACAGGGTGCGTGCAACTTCCTTGACCTCGAAGAACTCGAGCTGGTCGCCTTCCTTGATGTCGCTGTAGTTCTTCAGCTTGATGCCGCACTCGAAGCCTTCCTTGACCTCGCGCACGTCGTCCTTCATCCGCTTCAGGGATTCGATCTCGCCGGTGTAGACGACGATGTTGTCGCGCAGCAGGCGGAAGCGCGCGCTGCGCGTGACCGTGCCCGCGGTGACCATGCAGCCGGCCACGGTGCCGATCTTGGAGGCGATGAAGACGGTGCGGATCTCGGCCATGCCGATGACCTCCTCCTTCTACTCGGGGGCGAGCATCCCCTCCATGGCCGCCTTCACCTCGTCGACCGCGTCGTAGATGATG
>JBMOGN010000328.1:0-2877 GCA_049318345.1 Rubrivivax sp.
TGATCTTCAGCAGCGTGGACTTGCCCGAGCCGTTCAGGCCGAGCACGCCGATCTTGGCGCCGGGGAAGAAGGACAGCGAGATGTCCTTCAGGATCTGCCGCTTCGGCGGCACGATCTTGCCGACGCGGTTCATGGTGAAGACGTACTGGGCCATGTGCAGGGTGCTCGGTTTCGGGCGTGGAGAGCCGGTGGGGCCGCCAGGCGGCCAACCCCCGATTATCGGTTGACCTGCTACCGTGCGGCCCGTGTCATCTGCTTTCCACGCCGAGCCGGCGGCCGCCCCCTCGCCGCCGGCCTCCGCCGCCTCGCCGAACCGGCCCGCCTCGTTGCTGCTGCTGTTCTCCGCGGTGAACCTGGTCATCGGCAGCTCGGCCTTCATGAGCGCGGGGCTGCTGGAGCCGATGGCCGCCTCGGTGGGCTCGACGGTGGCGGCCGTCGGGCAGACCACCACCGTGTACGCCGTGGCCACCGCGCTGCTGTCGCCGCTGGTGCTCACCCTGGCTGCCCGGCTGCCGCAGCATGTGGCGCTGGCGCTGCTTCTGGGCGTGTTCTCGGTGGGCAATGCGCTGACCGCGCTGGCCACGAGCCTGCCGGTGCTGCTGGGTGCGCGGGTGCTGATGGGCGCTGGCTCGGCGGCCACCGCGCTGATGGCCGGGATCACGGTGACGCTGGTGAACGGCGCGCAGCGTGCCCGCGCGCTGGCGCTCGTGTTTCTCGGCATCTCGCTGGCCTACGTCACCGGGGTGCCGCTGGCCACCTGGCTCGGCCTGGCCCACGGCTGGCAGGTGCCGGCCTGGATCGCCACCGCGCTGTGCGCACTGGCGGCCGTGGCGCTGTGGCGCGCCGTGCCGGCACGGCCGCCCACTGCGGCCTCGCCCCTGGCGGGGCTGGGCGCCCTGCTGCGGCAGCGACAGGTGTGGGGCATCTATGCCTTGACCTTCACCTACTTCGTGGCCATCTTCTGCGTCTTCTCCTACCTCGGGCCGCTGCTGCCGGCGCTCGTGCCGATGGACCGCGGCGGCCTGTCGGCGCTGATCTCGGTCTTCGGCGTGGCCGGGGTGGCCGGCACGCTGCTGGGCGGCCGGGCCGCCGACCGGCTCGGGCCGCGCCGCACGATCCTGGCCGGCCTGGCGGCCTTGGTGGCGAGCCTGGCGCTCATGCCGCTGACGCAGGGCCACCTTCCTGCCCTGGTGGGGGTGCTGATGATCTGGGGCTGCGCGGGCTTCTGCCTCATGGCGCCGCAGCAGCTGCGCCTGGCCCAGCTGGCCGGGCCGCTGACACCGCTGGCGTTGTCGCTGAACTCCTCGGTGCTGTACCTGGGCACGGCTGCCGGCGCAGCGGCAGGCGGCTGGGCGATGACGGTTTTCGACGTGACGCGGCTGCCGTGGATCGGCGCGCCCACCGCGGCGGTGGCACTCGTGTGGGCGTGGATGAGCGTGCGCACCGCGCCGCCGAGCGGGGTCGGGTAGACTCCTTCGGTCGTCGCGGCTCCAGTCTTCGCGACGTGGCCGTCTCCGGCCTGCTCTGAAACCCTCGCACCCACCGACTGGAGCGCCCGCAACGGGCTGCCCCGGGTTGCGAAACATGGCCCCCAACGGGCCCTCATCGATGAAATTCACCGACCTCGGCCTGGCCGAGCCGCTCCTGCGCGCCGTGCGCGAGCAGGGCTACGACACCCCCACCCCCATCCAGGCGCAAGCCATCCCAGCCGTCCTGCAAGGCGGCGACCTGCTCGCGGGCGCCCAGACCGGCACCGGCAAGACCGCAGGCTTCACCCTGCCGATGCTGCACCGCCTGGCCGCGCAGCCCAGCCCGCGCGATGCGCGCGGGCGCGTCGCCATCCGCGCCCTCATCCTGACCCCCACGCGCGAGCTCGCCGCGCAGGTGGAGGAAAGCGTGCGCACCTACGGCAAGCACCTGACGCTGACGAGCATGGTGATGTTCGGCGGCGTGGGCATGCAGCCGCAGATCGACCGCCTGCGGCGCGGCGTGGACATCCTCGTGGCCACCCCGGGGCGACTGCTGGACCACCACCAGCAAGGCACGCTGGACCTGCGCCACGTGCAGATCTTCGTGCTGGATGAAGCCGACCGCATGCTCGACATGGGCTTCATCCACGACATCAAGAAGGTGCTGGCCGTCCTGCCGCCGAAGAAGCAGAGCCTGCTGTTCTCGGCCACCTTCAGCGACGAGATCAAGGCCCTGGCCGACCGGCTGCTGAACCAGCCCGCACTCATCGAGGTGGCGCGCCGCAATGCCACGGCCGACACCATCGCGCAGAAGATCCACCCGGTCGGGCGCGAGCGCAAGAAGGAGCTGCTGGCCCACCTCATCAAGCAGGGCGACTGGCACCAGGTGCTCGTCTTCACGCGCATGAAGCACGGCGCCAACCGCCTCACCGACTACCTGAACGACCACGGCATCACCGCCATGGCCATCCACGGCAACAAGAGCCAGGGTGCGCGCACCAAGGCGCTGGCCGAGTTCAAGAGCGGCGAGCTGCAGGTGCTGGTGGCCACCGACATTGCCGC
Organism: Rubrivivax sp.; assembly: GCA_049318345.1. Lineage (GTDB taxonomy): Bacteria > Pseudomonadota > Gammaproteobacteria > Burkholderiales > Burkholderiaceae_C > Rubrivivax. The sequence continues at coordinate 2,532 of JBMOGN010000328.1, forward strand.
GCGCGGCATCGACATCGACCAGCTGCCGCACGTGGTGAACTTCGAGCTGCCCAATGTGCCGGAGGACTACGTGCACCGCATCGGCCGTACCGGCCGAGCCGGTGCCACGGGCGAGGCGATCTCGCTGGCCTGCGTGGACGAGGACATCTTCCTGAAGGACATCGAGCGCCTCATCAAGCGCAGCATCCCGCGCGAGGTGGTGCCCGGCTTCGAGCCCCCGGTGGGCGAGAAGGCCGAGCCCATCGTGCTCGGTCGCATGACCATCGGGGTGGGCGGGCAGCGCCGCTCCGGGGGCTCGGGACGACCGGGTGGCGGCGGGGGCGGGCGACCCGGCGGGGGCCGGCCG
>JBMOGN010000329.1:0-2868 GCA_049318345.1 Rubrivivax sp.
TGGAGCGACTACGTCATCTCGGCCATCGACGAGGGCGGGCAGGTGGTCAGCGGCTGGCACATGCGCCACGTGCACCTGCCCGCGCGCGTGCAAGAGCGGCACTCCGAGACGGCCTACACCACCGACCATGCGATCGACTTCATGCGCCGCCAGGGCAGCCGCCCGTGGGTGCTGCACCTGAGCTACGTGAAGCCGCACTGGCCCTACATGGCCCCGGCGCCGTACCACGCGCTGTACCGTGCCGACCAGTGCCTGCCCGCCGTGCGCCGGGCTTCGGAGCTCGAGGGCGCGCACCCGGTGGTGACCGCCTACCGCGAGCACGAGGAAAGCCGCAACTTCGCCCGCGACGAGGTCGTGCGCCACGTGCGGCCGGCCTACCAGGGGCTGGTCAAGCAGCTCGACGACCACCTCGGCCGGCTCTTCGAGGCCATGGGCTCGATGGGCCGGCTGGACGACACCTTCGTCATCTTCTGCGCCGACCACGGCGACTTCCTCGGCGACCACTGGCTGGGCGAGAAGGAGCTGTTCTGGGACACGGTGCAGCGCGTGCCCTTCATCGTCGCCGACCCCCGGCCCGCGGCCGATGTCACGCGCGGCAGCGTGGACGACCGTTTCGTGGAGTGCGTGGACGTCGCGCCCACCATCCTCGAGGCGCTGGGCCTCCCGGTGCCGGGCCACCGGGTGGAAGGACGCAGCCTGCTGCCGCTGCTGCACGGGGAGTTGCCGGCCTGGCGGGAGTTCGTCTACGCCGAGCTCGACTACGCCTTCAAGGGCGCCCGCTTGGCGCTGCAGCGCAGCCCCCAGGTCTGTCGCGCCTTCTCGATCCGCACGCGCGAGCACCGCTACGTGAACTGGCTCGACCTGCCCGAGCAGCTGTGGGACCTGCGCACCGACCCCGAGCAGTTCGAGGACCTCGGGCGCGAGGCCTCGAGCCAGGGTGTGCGGCGCGCCATGCGCGAGCGGCTGCTCGACTTCCTCGCGCGCCGCAAGCACCGCACGACGATCAGCGACGAGCGCATCGAGCAGGGCACCGGCGCCCACAAGAAGGCCGGCGTGTACTACGGGCAGTGGTGAGGCGGGCCGCGGGGTCGCCCCCTGCTGCCTAGAATGACCGGTTTCGCCCCCGACCGGGGCCTCCAGGGAGTTCCATGTCCACCGGGCTGATCCGCATCCGCGGCGCGCGCCAGCACAACCTCAAGAACCTCGACCTGGACATCCGCACCGGGGAGCTGACCGTCGTCACCGGCCCCAGCGGCTCGGGCAAGTCCAGCCTCGTCTTCGACACCCTGTACGCCGAGGGTCAGCGGCGCTACGTCGAGACCTTCAGCGCCTACGCGCGGCAGTTCCTCGACCGCATGGACCGTCCGGCGGTGGACCGCGTGGACGGCGTCCCCCCGGCCATCGCCATCGATCAGACCAACCCCGTGCGCACCAGCCGCAGCACGGTGGGGACGATGACCGAGCTCAACGACCACCTGAAGCTGCTGTATGCGCGCGCCGCGCAGCTCTTCGACCGCCAGACGGCGCTGCCGGTGCGCCACGACACGCCTCAGACCATCCTGGAGGACCTGACCGAGCGCGCCGCGGCAGCGGGCGACCCGCGCCTCGTGCTCACCTTCCCCGTGGAGCTGCCGGCGGACACCACCGCCGAGCAGCAGGAGCAGTGGCTGGCGGCCAGCGGCTTCACGCGCGTGCACGCCGAGCGCGTGGAGGGCTCGCGCAAGGTGTTGCAGGTGGTGGCCGACCGCTTTCGCCTGGCGGCCGTGGAGAAGGTGCGGGCGATGGAGGCCATCGAGCTCGGCCTGCGCCGCGGAGGCGGCCGCCTGGATGTGCAGGTCGTGCCCGCCGAGGCGGGCGCCGAGCCGCAGACCTGGCGCTACTCCACCGGGCTGCACTGCCCGGAGAGCGACCTGCGCTACGCCGATCCCCAGCCCGCGCTCTTCAGCTTCAATTCCGCCTTCGGCGCCTGCGACACCTGCCGGGGCTTCGGCCGCGTCATCGGCGTGGACTTCGGCCTGGTCATCCCCGACAGCCGCAAGACGCTGCGCAACGGCGCCATCAAGCCGCTGCAGACCCCCGCCTGGGCCGAGTGCCAGGACGACCTGCTGAAGTACGCCGGCGAGGCCGGCATCCCCCGCGACACGCCCTGGAGCCAGCTCACCGCCGCCCAGCGTGACTGGGTGATCGAGGGCACCCCCAACTGGAAGGGCGACTGGAACCGCCAGTGGTACGGCGTGCGCCGCTTCTTCGGCTACCTGGAGAGCAAGGCCTACAAGATGCACATCCGGGTGCTGCTGTCCAAGTACCGCAGCTACACGCCCTGCGGCAGCTGCGGCGGCGCCCGGCTCAAGACCGAAGCGCTGCTGTGGCGCCTGGGCACCCGGCAGGAGGCCGACGCCGTGCTGCCCCCGCCGCGGCGCTTCCTGCCCGTGGGGGCAGCCTGGTCGCGCGCGCAGCTCGAGGCGCTGCCGGGCCTCGGGCTGCACGACCTCATGGGGTTGTCGATCGAGCGCCTGCGCACCTTCTTCGCCGCCGTGACGCTGCCCACTGCGCTGCAGGACGAGGCGCTGAAGCTGCTGCTGGAGGAGATCCGCACGCGGCTGAAGTACCTGTGCGACGTGGGCCTGGGCTACCTCACGCTGGACCGCCAGAGCCGCACGCTGTCCGGCGGGGAGGTGCAGCGCATCAACCTCACCACCGCGCTGGGCACCTCGCTCGTGAACACCCTGTTCGTGCTGGACGAGCCCAGCATCGGGCTGCACCCGCGCGACATGAACCGCATCGTGCAGGCCATGCACCGCCTGCGTGACGCCGGCAACACGCTGGTGGTGGTGGAGCATGACCCGGCGGTGATGCTGGCGGCCGACC
>JBMOGN010000330.1:0-2858 GCA_049318345.1 Rubrivivax sp.
CCGCCCATCATCTGCACCACCTCGTCCAGCGCCGTGCGGTGCTCGTAGGGGCCGGGCAGGAAGCCCTTGTGCGAGACGTACACGAGCCCGGGGTTCAGGCTGCGCAGCGCCTCGTGCCCCAGGCCCATGCGCTCCAGCGTGCCGGCCTTGAAGTTCTCGCTGAAGACGTCGGCCGTGGCCACCAGGCGCAGCACGATCTCGCGCCCGCGCGCGTCCTGCACGTCCACCACGAGGCTGTGCTTGTTGCGGTTGAAGCAGCCGAAGAAGCCCGCGCCCGCGCCGATGAGCCGCCGGGTGTTGTCGCCTGCGGGCGGCTCGACCTTGATCACCTCGGCGCCCAGGTCGGCCAGCACCATGCCGCAGGTGGGCCCCATCACCATGTGGGTGAACTCGACCACGCGCAGGCCTTGCAGCGGAAGGGCGTCGGACATGGCAGCAGTGTCGTGCAGGCAGGACGAGTCGCCCCGGGCGCGCAGGAAAATTTAGCGCTAACATCGTCGCACAGTTGCGGGATGCGCGAAGGCGCAGGCAGGGGAGACGGGCGCGCAATGGCCAAGACACGGGCCGGTACGAGGGTTGGGGCGAGGGCGCCGGATGCAGGGGTGCGCATGCGCGACGTCGCCGACGCCGCGGGCGTCTCGCTGATGACGGTGTCGCGCGCGCTGCGCGAACCGCACCGCCTGTCCGAGTCCACCCGCACCCGCGTGCTCGAGGCCGTGCAGCGCCTGGGCTATGTGCCCAACCACATGGCGGCGAACCTGGCCTCCAGCCGCTCCACCGTCGTCGGCCAGATCGTGCCCGGCATCGAGAACTCGCTGTACGCCAAGACCGTCAAGGGCACCTCGGACGTGCTGCGCGCCGAGGGCCTGCACCTGCTCGTCGGCAACAGCGGCTACTCGCTGCTGGAGGAGGAGGCGCTCATCGGCGCCTTCCTGGCGCAGCGCGTGTGCGGGCTCATCCTCCACAACACCGACCACACCCCCGGCGCGCTGCAGATGCTGCAGCGCGCCCGCATCCCGGTGGTGGAAACGGGAGACCTGCCCGCGCGCCCCATCGACATGGCCGTGAGCTACTCGAACTTCGAGGCCGCGCGCACCATGACCCTGCACCTGGCCGAGCGGGGCTACCGCCACATCGGCCTGGTGAGCCTGGACACCACCATCAACCGCCGCGCGGCCGAGCGCCAGCGCGGCTACCTGGCCGCCCTGCAGTCGCTGGGCCGGCGTCACGACCCGCTGCTGATGAGCGAAGTGCCGCCCGGCATGACCAGCGGCGCCCGTGCGATGGTGGACATCGTCATGCGGCAGCCCGAGGTGGACGCCATCTTCTTCAGCGGCGATGTGCTCGCCCTCGGTGCGCTCTTCGAGGCACAGCGCCGGGGCTGGGCCGTGCCTGGGCGCCTGGCCATCGCCAGCTTCGACGACCTGAGCATCATGAAGCACACCGTGCCGCGCATGACCTGCCTGCGCCTGCCACGGCGCGAGATCGGCATGCGCAGCGCCGAGGCGCTGCTGCAGCGCATGCGCGGCAGCACCGAGCCGGTGCGGCTGGACCTGGGCTTCGAGCTCAGCGTGCGCGAGAGCACCTGAGCGCGCAGGCCGCTCGGGTCGCTGAGGCCGCTGAGGCCGCTGAGGCCGCTCAGGTCGCTCAGGTCGCCAGCAGGTCCGCCAGCGTCCGCGCCACCACCTTCGTGGCGCGGCGCAGGTCCTGCAGCTGCAGGTGCTCGTCGGCGCGCTTGGCGTTGGACTCCAGCACCGTGCGCGGGCCCGCGCCGTAGATCACGGCCGGCACGCCGTGGGCGCCGTACAGCCGCACGTCGGTGTACAGCGGCGTGCCGCTTTCCGGGATGGGCTCGCCGAAGACGGCCTGCCCGTGGCGCTGCAACGCCTCGATCAGCACCCGGTTGCCGGACAGCGGCTTGAGCGAGTGGGCCAGCAGCAGGCGGCGGATCTCCAGCCGGATGCCGGGGCACTGTGCCACCGTGGCCTCGATGAGCGCGCGCACCTCGGCCTCCACGGCGCCCACGTCCTCCTCGGGGATCATGCGCCGGTCGAGCTTGAGCACCACCTTGCCCGGCACGACGTTGGTGTTGCTGCCGCCTTCGATGCGCCCCACGTTCAGGTACGGGTGGGTGATGCCGGACACGGTCGACAGCCGCGTGCGCAGCACCTCGTTGTGGGCATACAGGGCCGTGAGCAGCCGGTTGGCGGCCTGCAGCGCGTCCACGCCCGTGTGCGGGTAGGCGGCGTGCGAGGCCGTGCCGTGCAGCGTCACCTCCATCTGCAGGCAGCCGTTGTGCGCGGTCACCACCTGGTAGCTGAAGCCCGCGGCAATCAGCAGGTCGGGCTTCGTCAGGCCCTGGCTCAGCAGCCAGCCCGGGCCGAGCTCGCCGCCGAACTCCTCGTCGTAGGTGAAGTGCAGCTCCACCGCGCCGGCGAGCTTCGCACCACCTTCGGCGGCCAGCGCCTGCAGCGCGCGCAGCGCGTAGGTGTAGGTGGCGAAGTCGCTCTTGGAGACAGCCGCGGCGCGCCCGTACAGCGCCCCGTCCGCGATCTCCCCGCCGTAGGGATCGTGCGTCCAGCCCTCGCCGGGCGGCACCACGTCGCCGTGGGCGTTCAGCGCGATGGTGCGCCCGCCGGGCCCGAAGCGCTCGCGCACGATCAGGTTCGTAATCGAGGCCAGGCCGCAGGCCTGCACCTGCTCGGCGGGCACAGGGTGCGCCTCGGCGTGCAGGCCCATCGGGGCGAGCAGCTCGGCGGTGCGCACGGCATGGGGGGCGTTGTGGCCCGGCGGCGTGTCGGTGGGCACGCGCACGAGGGCCTGCAGGAAGCGCACCTCCTCGTCGAAGTGGGCGTCGA
>JBMOGN010000331.1:0-2857 GCA_049318345.1 Rubrivivax sp.
GTCGAGGAGATCCTGTACCCGGCGCTGGAGGACTACCAGATCGACATCATGATCGGCGAGGGGCCGGCAGCACGCTCGATCAAGCTCGACCTGCAGCCCTTCACGCTCGTGGGTGCGACCACGCGCGCGGGCATGCTCACCAACCCGCTGCGCGACCGCTTCGGCATCGTGGCGCGGCTGGAGTTCTACACGCCCGAGGAGCTCGGGCGCATCGTCACCCGATCCGCCGCGCTGCTGGGGGTACCGGTGGAGGCTGCCGGCGCGATGGAGATCGCGCGGCGCTCGCGCGGCACGCCGCGCATCGCCAATCGGCTGCTGCGCCGGGTGCGCGACTACGCCGAGGTCAAGGGCAGCGGCACGGTGGACGCCGCCACCGCCGACCGCGCGCTGGCCATGCTCGATGTGGACCCGCAAGGCTTCGACGTGATGGACCGCAAGCTGCTGGAAGCCGTGATCCACCGCTTCGACGGCGGGCCCGTGGGGCTGGACAACGTGGCCGCGGCCATCGGTGAGGAGCCCGGCACCATCGAGGACGTGATCGAGCCCTACCTGATCCAGCAGGGATTCCTGCAGCGCACGCCGCGCGGCCGCGTGGCCACGCTGGCGGCGTGGCGCCATCTCGGGCTGCAGGCGCCGCCGCGGGCTGGCGGGCTCTTCGAGGAAGCCTGAGAGGGGGATCGGCCGGGCTCAGGCCGGCAGGTGCGCGCCGTCGTCCCAGCCCACGAGGCCGAAACCCTCTTCACCGTGCAGCAGCCGGTTGATGCTGGCGTTGCGCAGCGCCCAGGTGCGCGGCGCATCGGGCGGCAGGCGCAGGGCGGCCCGGTACAGGGCGTCCATGACGCCTCCGTGCGCCACGAGCGCGATGACCTCGCCGCGGTGGGCCCCGGCCAGGCGCTGCGCCGCGCCGACGCAGCGGGCGTGGAACTCCACGAGGGTCTCGCCGCCCTGGGCGGCAAAGGCCGGGTCGCGCTGGCGCCAGCGCCGGACCTCCTCGGGCCAGCGCTGCTCGATCTCCGTGTGGGTGAGCCCCTCGAAGACGCCGAAGGCGCGCTCGCGCAGCGCCGGCTCCAGCACGACGCCCGCGCCGGTGGCACGCGAGACCTCGGCGGCGGTCTCTCGCGCGCGCTGCAGGTCGCTGCTGTAGACGGCGGCCACGTCCTGCCCGAGCAGGGCGTCGCCGAGGCGGCGCGCCTGCTCGCGACCGGCGTCGTTCAGCCCGATGTCCAGGTGGCCCTGGATGCGCCCGTGGGCGTTCCAGTCGGTCTGCCCGTGGCGGATGGCCAGGATCTGGGTGAGCAGCAAGCCCGCGCGCCTCAGGCCGACAGGCGCGGGTTGAGCGTGTAGGTGCCGGAGAAGGTGGCCGCGTCCAGCACGAGGCCGGCCAGCGCGCCGCGCACCTGCGCGCCGGTGAAGTCGCCTTCCACCGGCAGCCGCGGCACCGACAGCGCGTACAGGGTGAAGACGTAGTGGTGCACGAGCGAGTCGTTGAAGGGCGGGAACGGGCCGTCGAAGCCGAAGTACGAGCCGGCCATCTGCGCGTCCGCGGCGAACCAGCCCGTGTAGTCGTTCAGGCCGTGGCGTGCGCCGCGCAGGGTCTGCGGACCGGGTTTGCCACGCGGGGTGAATCCGCGGCTGTACTCGCCCTCGCCAATCTCGCTGGGCACGGGCGGGATGTCCACCATCAGCCAATGGAAGAAGTCCACACGCGGCAGGTCCTCGGGGATCTCGCGGTCGGGCTGGTTGACGTCGTCTGCGCGGCTGGGCACGTCGAAGTCGTGGCAGATCAGCACGAGCGAGCGGCAGCCCGCCGGCAGGTCGGTCCAGGCCAGGTGCGGGTTGAGGTTGTCGGAGAACTCCACCCCCCCGCCCACGGCGCGCCGCCCGGCGGCATAGCGCGGCGGGATGCGGTCGCCGTTGACCCAGCTGGTGCTCGTGAGTTTCATCGTCGTGTGCTTCTGCTCGTTTCGGTTCAGGCCCTGTTCACAGGAGCTGGCTGCGTCGTCAGACGCCCCAGACCACGGGTTCGTCCGCGGCGTGGGCGCGCCGCAGCATCTCCACCATCGGCCACAGGCGCCGACGCAGCGAGACGCCCTCGGCCGCGGCGCCCGCCTCGCCAGTTTCACCCGTGGCCCCGGCGGCGGCAGGCTCCCGACTTGCGTCGCCGCAGGCCGCCAGACGCGCGTCATCGGCCTCGATGGCCACGCGCAAGGCCTCCAGCGCGGCCGGCATCGCCGCAACCTCGATGATGCCGCGGGCGGAGGGCTCCCGGCCGATCACGCGCAGCAGAGTGTCCCCGTTGGGTCCGAGCATCAGCACGTCGCCGGCGGCGCGGGTCTTGAAACGATAGAGCATCGTGATGCAAAGAACTGGCCGGTGGTGATTGTGCCGCGAGGCAGCGGGCCGCACCTTGATCCCACCGCGATAGATTGCAAAGAATCCGGCCCGCGGGCGGGCACGGCACCTCAGCCGCCGTCGCTGCGCTGGGGCGGGGCGAGGCGGTAGGAGGCCGGTGTGCGCGAGAGCTTGATCGGAGACGCCACCCCCCGATACTGCTCGCCGATGCCCACCACCATGCCGCGGTGCTGCGTGTGGGGGTCGGCGAGTGCGGAGGCGACGTTCCGGATGGGTGCGCAGGGCACGCCGGCGCGCACGAGCTGGTCGGCCAGCGAACCGCATTCGAAGCGCGCGAGGTGCTGCTCGAGCAGCACCTGGAGCTCGACGCGGTTCACCGAGCGCTGGCCGTTGTTGACGAAGCGCGGGTCGCCGGGGAGCGACTCGGCACCGATGAGACGGCACAAGGTAGCGAACTGGCGGTCGTTGCCGACCGCCAGGAAGATCGGCTCGGTGCCGGTGCGGA
>JBMOGN010000332.1:0-2851 GCA_049318345.1 Rubrivivax sp.
TGCAGCCCAGGCCTTCGCGCGCGATGGCGTCGAAGCACTCGTCGGTCCAGCACAGGGCGTGCGGCGCGAGGATGACGTTGTCCATCTTCAGCAGCGGGTTGGACGGGTCCACCGGCTCCTGCTCGAAGACATCGAGCCCCGCGCCGGCGATGGTCCCGCCGCGCAACGCCTCGATGAGCGCGGCTTCGTCGGCCACCGGGCCGCGCGCCATGTTCACGAAAAAGGCCTCGCGCTTCATCAGCGCGAAGCGGCGCGCGTTCATGAGGTGGCGCGTCTCCGCATTGAGCAAGCAGGTGGCCAGAACGAAGTCGGCCTGCGGCAGCATGGCCTCCAGGGGCAGCAGCTCGGCGCCCAGTGCACCCACTGCCACTGGGTCGGCATAGGGGTCGGCCGCCAGCATTCGCCACCCGAAGGGGCGCGCCAGCGCGAGCAGCTCGCCCCCGATGCCCCCGGCCCCGATGATGCCCAGCGTGCGCGTGGTCAACCCCAGGCCCATGTGGTTGCCGCGCTCGCTCCAGCGGCCGTTGCGCGTGAGCTGGTCCTTCGTGAAGAGGCGCCCGGCCAGGGCGAAGATCAGCGTCAGCGCCGCCACGGCCACCGGCCGCCGCACGGCCACCGGGGTGTTGGTGACGATGACGCCGCGCGCGGCCAGGCCGTTCACGTCCACGGCGTCGTAGCCCACCCCATGACGGCCCACGATGCGCACGCGGCAGTCCTCGCGCGCCACGCTGGCTGCCGTCACGCGCTGCGTGTTCACGTACAGGCCGTCGTAGCGCGCCGCGAGATCCGGGGTGATCTCCTCGACCCGGCCGGGGATGTACTCCCACTCGATCGCCGCCTCACGATCGAGCAGCTCCAGCGGCCCGCGGCCGAAGGTGGGCTCGCCGCGGGAATCGAGCAGGTCGCTGGTCAAGCCGAGCTTGAAGGCCATCGGGAATGCCTCTGCAGGGGTCAGGTGGGGGCGGCCGCGTGGTCGACCAGCGCGCGGGTGGCATCGGCCAGAAGCCCGACATCGGTTCCCACCGCGAGCATGGTGTATCCCATTTCCCGGGCGCGGTCGATCCACGCCCGGTCTGTGGCCATGAAGCCGGCGGCCTTGCCGTGTCGGCGCGCCACCTCGGCCACCTGCCGCATGGCCGCGTCGAAGCGCGGGTCGTCGAACTGCGCCGGGATGCCCATGAAGTTGGACAGGTCGAAGTGCCCCACCCAGAGCACGTCCACGCCGTCCACCGCCGCGATCGCCTCCACCTCGGCCAGCCCGCGCTCGGTCTCGATCTGCGCGATCACGAGCGTGCGCTCGTTGTACAGGCGCATCTTGCGCCCCACGTCGCCGCCGCGGTAGTCGCACTGGGCAAAGCCGAAGCCCGCGCCGCGCCGGCCCTCGGGCGGGTAGCGGCAGGCCTCGACGATGACGCGCGCCTGCGCGGCCGATTCAACCATCGGGATCATCACGCCGCGCGCGCCCAGGTCGAGCGCGCGCGCCAGCCACGTGTACTCGCCGCGCGGCACGCGCACCATGGGCTCGATGGGCAGCCCGCGGCAGCTCGCAAAGAGCCACTTCAGCGTCTCGAAGCCCAGCCCCGTGTGCTCCATGTCGTAGATCACGAAGCGGCAGCCGGCGTTGGCCAGGATGGCCGACATGCCCGGCGAGAAGAACTCGAAGGTCATGGCGCCCACCACCGTCTCGCCGGCGAGGACCGAGGGCTTGGCCAGATTGGGCTGCATGGCGGGGCTACCTGGCGTATACGAGGTCGCGCAGGGCCAGGGAGATCTGCGGCACGTAGCTGATCACCATCAGGCACCCCAGCACCACGCACACGAAGGGGATGAGATCCTTGATGATGCGGTCCAGCGAAATCCTCGCCACCGTGCAGGCCGCAAACAGATTGACGCCGAAGGGCGGCGTGATCATCCCGAGCGCGAGGTTGACCACCACCACCATGCCGAAGTGCACGGGGTCGATGCCGAAGTGCACCGCCACCGGCACCAGGATCGGCGCGAGCACGATGATGGCCGCGCCCGTCTCGATGAACATGCCGATGATGAACAGGGCCACGTTCACGCCGAGCAGGAAGTACGCCGGCGACTGCAGCACTTCCTGCAGCCACTGCCCGATGGCGCCGGGCACGCCCGCGCGCGTGATGAGGAAGGCGAACAGGCCTGCATTGGCGATGATGAACATGATCACCGCGCTCGAGATCACCGACTTGCGCAGGATGCCGTAGAGGTCCTTGAGCTTGATTTCGCGGTGTACCAGGGTGCCGATGATGAAGGCGTAGAGCACCGCCACCGCGGCCGCCTCCGTGGGCGTGAACACGCCGCCGTAGATGCCGCCCAGCACCACCACCGGCATGAGCAGCGCCCAGCCCGCCTGCCAGGTGGCCCGGCCGAAGCTCAGGCGGCCGTCGCCGTCGTTCTTGCCCCAGCCCTTGAACTTGGCGTACAGCCACACGAAGAGCATCAGCGCGGCGCCGATGAGCAGGCCCGGCCCGACCCCCGCGATGAAGAGCTCGCCGATGGACACTTCGGCGCTCACGCCGAAAAGGATCATCGGGATGGAGGGCGGGATGATCACGCCCAGCTCGGCAGAGGTGGCCTGCAGCGCAGTGGCCCACGGACGCGGATAGCCGTGCTTGATCAGCGCCGGGATCAGGATCGCACCGATGGCGAAGGTGGTGGCCACCGAGGAACCCGACACCGCCGCAAAGATCATGCAGGTGAGCACGCAGGTCATGGGCAGGCCGCCCTGGACGCCGCCGACGATGCTCTTGGAGAAATCGATGAGCCGGCGCGAGATGCCGCCGGTTTCCATCAGGTTGCCCGCCAGGATGAAGAAGGGGATGGCCGCCAG
>JBMOGN010000333.1:0-2840 GCA_049318345.1 Rubrivivax sp.
ACCCCGGACCTGCGGATTATGATTCCGTCGCTCTAACCGACTGAGCTAAAGCGCCAAGAGCCGACGATTATATCGGCCTTCGCTGCGCATCGAACCCCTCGGCCGCGCGCCGTCCCCCGACCCCGCATGTTCAGCTTCTTTCGCAAGCGGGCGCCCGCAGCCGACCCGGCCCCGGCCCCAACCCTGGCGCCTGTCCCGCTCTCGGCGGCGCCCGCTGCCGTGGAAAGTGCCGCGCAGACCGTCGCGCAAGGACGTGCCGGCTGGCTCGACCGCCTGCGCAGCGGTCTGCGCCGCACGGGCAGCGGCATTGCTCAGGTGTTCACCGGCACGCGCATCGACGAGACGCTGTTTGAGGAGCTCGAGTCGGCGCTGGTCATGGCCGATACCGGGCTTCCCGCGACCGAGCACCTGCTCGCCGACCTCAAGCGCCGGGTTCGGGAGTCGCGTGCCAGCGATCCGGCAGCGGTGAAGGCGCTGCTGGTGGATGCCCTGGCGGATCTGCTCGCCCCGCTGCAGCGGCCGCTGGAGATCGGCGCGGCCACGCCCACGGTGCTGATGGTGGTGGGGGTCAACGGCGCGGGCAAGACCACGAGCATTGGCAAGCTCACGCACCACTTTGCCGAGGGTGGCTGCAAGGTGCTGCTGGCCGCGGCCGACACCTTCCGCGCGGCCGCGCGCGAGCAGCTGGAGGTGTGGGGCGAGCGCAACCGGGTGGACATCGTCAGCCAGCAAGGCGGCGACCCGGCTGCCGTGAGCTTCGATGCGGTCACGGCGGGCCGGGCCCGGGGCTGCGACGTGGTCATCGCCGACACCGCCGGGCGCCTGCCCACGCAGGCCCACCTGATGGAGGAACTCAGGAAGATCCGCCGCACCATCGCCAAGGCCCAGGAAGGCGCGCCACACGAGGTGCTGCTCGTGGTGGACGGCAATACCGGGCAGAACGCGCTCGCGCAGGTCAAGGCCTTCGATGCCGCGCTGTCGCTCACCGGGCTGGTGGTGACCAAGCTCGACGGCACCGCCAAGGGCGGCGTGCTGGCGGCCATCGCGCGCTGGTGCGAGCAGGAGCGCCGGCCGCTGGCGGTCTACTTCATCGGCGTCGGCGAGGGCCTGCAGGACCTGCAGCCCTTCGATGCGCGGGAGTTCGCGCAGGCACTCGTTCAGTGAGTGCGCGCCGCGGTACCGGAGGGGTTCGGCGCCAGGGGCTCGAGCTCGTCGAAGAAGGTCAGTGAGACGGGCTCCATTGACGGATGGCGCGCAGCGATGGCGTCGCCTTCGGCCAGCAGCTCGGAGATGTCTGGCACGGGGATCTGCATGCTCGCGGCGCTGATCTGCGAACGCTCCAGGGGCGCGCTGCGCCGCGCCTTGGGCGCTGCAGCGGCCCGGGCGAACGCGGGCGGCAGTTCCGAGTCCTGCGGATCGCGTGCGCCCTGCGAGGCGCCCAACTGCGACTCGTCGCCCAGGCTGGGCTCGGCACGACGGGCAGACTTCTCGGCTCGCTGCGAGGGCCACTTGGGCGCGACCGCGCCTGCGGCAGGCTCCCGATCAGACCGGGCTGGCGGCTCCAACAGTGCCCGCAGCGTCGTGCGAGCCCGTTCCAGGTCGGGCAGCTTGCCGTCCTGCCAGACGAGAACCTCCACGCCGACGCTTTCCAGCACGCGCTTCATGCGCTCGTGGCGCTCCATTGCCCGTGCAGGCATGTTGGCGGGGTGAACATCGATGGCCAGCAGCGGGCGTGAGCTCGCGTCGCAGACCAGGATGTCGGCGCTCAGGATGGACAGGCTGCGCAGCCAGTCGTCCTCCACCCGCTTGTCCTCCACGCGCAGGTAGCGCACCAGCGGCACCTGGGCCATCACCACCCGCTCGGGCAGCGCGCGGCGCACGAGCTCGAGCGCTTCGCGCTCCGCACCTGTGAGCACCCTCACGGCCACGGGGCGGTACTTGGTGAGCAACTCGGCGGATTCGCGGTGGGCGCCACGATCCGCCTGGCCCGTCGCGCGACCGCCGGACTTGCCGGACAGGCGGCGCTTGAGTTGCAGCGCGGCCAGCACCAGGAGCAAGCTGGCGCCTGCCGCACCAGCCAGGTGCAGGGGTTCGAGGGACAACATCCGTACTCCTCCCAGGAGCTTCGTTCCCTCTGATATCGGCAGGTCGGCCGGCGGCTTGAGCCCGGCGCGCCCGTGCCCGCGCCGAGGCGAACGCTCAGCGGGGCATCCCGGGCATCCCGGGCATGCCGCCCATGCGGCGCATCATCTTCATCAGGCCGCCGCCCTTCATCTTCTTCATCATCCCTTGCATCTGCTCGAACTGGTTGAGCATGCGGTTGACGTCCTGCACCTGCACGCCCGCTCCGGCGGCGATGCGGCGCTTGCGCGAGGCCTTGATCAGCTCGGGCTTGCGGCGCTCCAGGGGCGTCATGGCGCAGATCATCCCCTCCATGCGGCGCACGTCGCGCTCGGCGCGGTCCAGGTCGGCGCCGGCGGCGCGCGCGCTGAGCTGGCTCGGGAGCTTGTCCATCAGGCTGCCCAGGCCGCCCATCTTCTTCATCTGCGAGATCTGGGCGAGGAAGTCGTTGAGGTCGAAGACGTCGCCGCTGCGCACCTTGGCCGCGAGCTTCTGTGCCGCTTCGAGGTCGACGCCTTTCTGCACCTCCTCCACCAGCGCGACGATGTCGCCCATGCCGAGCACGCGCCCGGCATGACGCTCCGCGTCGAAGGCCTCCAGGCCGTCGATCTTCTCCGAGACGCCCGCGAACTTGATGGGTACACCCGTGACCTGGCGTACCGACAGCGCCGCGCCGCCGCGCGAGTCGCCGTCGAGCTTGGTCAGCACCACGCCCGTCA
>JBMOGN010000334.1:0-2821 GCA_049318345.1 Rubrivivax sp.
AGCAGGACGCCATCCCCGGCTTCGTGCGCGACACCTGGTTCCGCGCCGAGAAGACGGGCGACTTCTACGGGCAGTGCGCCGAGCTGTGCGGCAAGGAGCACGCCTACATGCCCATCCACGTGAAGGTGGTGAGCAAGGCCGACTACGCCAAGTGGGTCGAGGGCAAGAAGAAGGAGATGGCCGCCTCCGCCGATGATCCGGCCAAGGTCTGGAAGCTCGAGGATCTGGTCGCGCGCGGCGAGAAGGTGTACGCCGCCAACTGCGTGGCCTGTCACCAGACCACCGGCAAGGGCGCCGGCCCGATCAAGGCGCTGGACGGCTCGGCCGTCGTGCTCGACACCGACAAGGCCAAGCAGATCGCGGTGCTGCTCAACGGCCAGAACAACGGTGCCATGCCGGCATGGAAGCAGCTGTCCGACACCGAGCTGGCCGCCGTCATCACCTACACGAAGAACAACTGGGGCAACAAGACGGGCCAGCTGGTTCAGCCGGCCGATGTCGTGGCCGCCCGCAAGTAATCACGCCGAATCTTCCAGGAGCATTCCATGAGCGCCGTTCTCGACCACCCCGCCCACGCGCACGGTCACGACGACCACGCCCACGACCACCCCCACGGCTGGCGCCGCTGGGTCTTCGCCACCAACCACAAGGACATCGGGACGCTGTACCTGCTGTTCTCGTTCGCGATGTTCATGTTCGGTGGCGTGCTCGCGCTGGGCATTCGCGCCGAGCTCTTCCAGCCGGGCCTGCAGTTCGTGAACCCGCAGCTGTTCAACCAGCTCACCACGATGCACGGCCTGATCATGGTGTTCGGCGCCATCATGCCGGCCTTCGTGGGCTTCGCGAACTGGATGATCCCGCTGCAGGTGGGCGCGGCCGACATGGCCTTCGCGCGCATGAACAACCTGAGCTTCTGGCTGCTGATCCCTGCGGCGCTGATGCTCGCGGGCTCGTTCTTCATGCCAGGCGGTGCGCCGGCTGCGGGCTGGACGCTCTACGCGCCGCTGACGCTGCAGATGGGCCCCTCGATGGACGCCGCGATCTTCGCGATGCACATCATGGGCGCGAGCTCGATCATGGGCTCGATCAACATCATCGTCACGATCCTGAACATGCGCGCGCCAGGCATGACGCTGATGAAGATGCCCCTGTTCTGCTGGACGTGGCTCATCACCGCCTACCTGCTGATCGCCGTGATGCCGGTGCTCGCCGGCGCCATCACCATGACGCTGACCGACCGCCACTTCGGTACCAGCTTCTTCAACCCGGCCGGCGGCGGCGACCCCGTGATGTACCAGCACATCTTCTGGTTCTTCGGGCACCCCGAGGTCTACATCATGATCCTGCCGGCCTTCGGCATCGTGAGCGCCATCATCCCGGCGTTCTCGCGCAAGAAGCTCTTCGGCTACGCGTCGATGGTCTATGCCACGGCCTCGATCGCGATCCTGTCGTTCATCGTGTGGGCCCACCACATGTACACCACCGGCATGCCGGTGACGGGCCAGCTCTTCTTCATGTACGCGACGATGCTGATCGCCGTGCCCACGGGCGTGAAGATCTTCAACTGGATCGCCACCATGTGGAAGGGCTCGATGACCTTCGAGACCCCGATGCTGTGGTCGGTGGGCTTCCTCTTCGTGTTCACGATGGGCGGCTTCACGGGCCTGATCCTGTCGATGGCCCCGATCGACATTCAGCTGCAGGACACCTACTACGTGGTGGCGCACTTCCACTACGTGCTGGTGGCAGGATCGCTCTTCGCGCTGTTCGCGGGCGTGTACTACTGGGGCCCGAAGTGGACGGGCGTGATGTACAGCGAGACGCGCGGCAAGATTCACTTCTGGCTCTCGCTGATCTTCTTCAACATCACCTTCTTCCCGATGCACTTCCTCGGGCTGGCCGGCATGCCCCGCCGCTACGCCGACTACCCGATGCAGTTCGCCGACTTCAACGCCCTCGCGTCGGTGGGCGCCTTCGGCTTCGGGCTGATGCAGGTGTACTTCTTCGTCTTCGTCGTGCTGCCGATGATGCGCGGCAAGGGCGAGCCCGCGCCCCAGAAGCCCTGGGAGGCGGCCGAGGGTCTGGAGTGGGAGGTGCCTTCTCCCGCGCCCTGGCACACCTTCGAGACGCCTCCGAAGCTCAACGCCGAGGCCACGAAGGTGGTGGGCTGATCATCGGCCGTCCATGATGCTGAGCGACGAGCAGAAGCGGGCCAACCGCCGCCTGGGGCTGATCCTGGCGTCGGTGGCGCTCGCCTTTGGCGTGGGCTTCATGGTCAAGATGATCTTCCTGGGGCGCTGAGGTGGCCGGATCGCTCGTCAGCGCCGACAACCGGCGCATGCTCGGCAAGCTGGTGGTGGTCGCGGCCGTGATGTTCGGCTTCGGCTACGCGCTCGTGCCGATGTACCGCGCGATCTGCGATGCGCTGGGCATCAACGTGCTGTCGCTCAACGAGCAGCGCGTGTCCAAGGGCAGCTGGAGCGGGCGCGCCGCCGTGCCCGCCAACTCGCAGGTCGACCTCACCCGCACCATCACCGTGGAGTTCGACGCCAATGTGCGCGGCCCCTGGGACTTCAAGCCGGCTCAGCGCTCGGTGCAGGTGCACCCCGGCGAGCTCACCACGGTGATGTATGAGTTCCGCAACGTGCAGAACCGCCGCATGGCCGCGCAGGCGATCCCCAGCTACGCGCCCCGGCAGGCCTCGTCGCACTTCAACAAGCTCGAGTGCTTCTGCTTCAACGAGTACCAGCTCGAGCCCGGTGAGGCCAAGACCTGGCCGGTGGCCTTCGTGATCGACCCGAAGCTGCCCCGCGACGTCACC
>JBMOGN010000335.1:0-2819 GCA_049318345.1 Rubrivivax sp.
ACGACCAGACCAAGCCCGACGTGGGCAAGGCCGTGCTGGCCC
This sequence comes from Rubrivivax sp., assembly GCA_049318345.1. Classification (GTDB taxonomy): domain Bacteria; phylum Pseudomonadota; class Gammaproteobacteria; order Burkholderiales; family Burkholderiaceae_C; genus Rubrivivax. The sequence goes on from JBMOGN010000335.1 coordinate 43, forward strand.
AGGCCTACGCCGACGACAAGGTCGACATCGCCGTGGGCACGACGGCGAGCCCGGTGGCGCTGGCCATGCTGCCGGTGGCCGAGGAATACAAGAAGATCCTGCTCGTGGAACCCGCCGTGGCGGACTCGATCACCGGGGAGCGCTGGAACCGCTACATCTTCCGCACCGGCCGCAACAGCAGCCAGGACGCCGCGGCCAACGCCGCAGCGCTGGACCAGGCGGGCAACGTCATCGCCACCCTGGCCAACGACAACGCCTTCGGCCGCGACGGCGTCAAGGCGGTCAAGGAATTCACCAAGAACGCGAAGATCGTCCACGAGGAATACCTGCCGCTGGGCACGACCGACTTCACCGCCGGCTTGCAGCGCATCATCGACAAGCTCAAGGACCAGCCCGGGCGCAAGTTCCTCTCGGTGGGCTGGGCGGGGTCGCCCACGCCCTTCCCCAAGATCGCCGACCTGGACCTGAAGCGGCGCTTCGGCATCGAGCTCGCCACCGGCGGCAACATCCTGCCGGCGATGGTGGCCTACAAGAACTTCCCCGGCATGGAAGGCGCGCTGTACTACTACTTCGGCATCCCGAAGAACCCGATCAACGACTGGCTGGTGACCAACCACTTCAGCCGCTACAAGGAGCCGCCGGACTTCTTCACCGCCGGAGGCATGAGCGCGGCGCTGGCCGTGGTCGAGGCCCTGAAGAAGACCAACGGCGACACCGCCACCGAGCGGCTGATCTCCACCATGGCCGGCATGAGCTTCGAGACGCCCAAGGGCCGGATGACCTTCCGCAAGGAAGATCACCAGGCGATGCAGGACATGTACCACTTCCGCATCAAGAACGACCCGGCCTTCGCCTGGGGCGTGCCCGAGCTCGTGCGCGTGATCAAGGCCGAGGAGCTGCAGATCCCGATCCGCAACAAGCGCTGACCTCGCCCGGCGCCCCGTGCTCGAGACCTTCGACCTCACGATCCGGTTCGGCGGCCACGTGGCTGTCGACGCCGTGTCGTGCCGCTTCGAGCCGGGGACGCTGACCTCCATCGTCGGCCCCAACGGCGCGGGCAAGACGACCTACTTCAACCTCGTCAGCGGGCAGCTCCCGGCCTCGGCCGGGCGCGTCGTGCTCGACGGCGAGGACGTGACGCACCTGCCGGCGCCGCTGCGCACGCGCCGCGGTCTGGGCCGCGCCTTCCAGCTCACGCAGCTGTTCCCCAACCTGAGCGTGCTGGAGAACGTGCGCCTGGCGGTGCAGGCGCGGGAGCAGGGCCGTGCGGCTGGCGGCTGGGTGGCGGCGCTGCGCGACCTGCTGGCCGTGTGGCTGGACCGGCAGGCCTGGATCGACGAGGCCCGCGAGCTGCTTGTTCGCGTGCAACTCGGCGACAAGCTGGAGCTGCCCGCCTCGGCGCTGCCCCACGGCGACCAGCGCAAGCTCGAGGTGGCGCTGCTCATGGCACTGGACCCGAAGGTCTACATGTTCGACGAGCCCACCGCCGGCATGAGCGTGGACGACGTGCCCGTGGTGCTGGACCTCATCCGGGCGCTGAAGGCCCGGCGCGACCGCACCATCCTGCTGGTGGAGCACAAGATGGACGTGGTGCGCGAGCTGGCTGACCGCATCATCGTCCTGCACAACGGGCGCCTCGTGGCCGATGGCGAGCCCGCGGCCGTCATGGCCTCGCCGATCGTGCAGCAGGCCTACCTGGGCACCGCGCCATGACCGCCCCCGCACTGCTCGAGCTGCAGGGCGTGCACACGCACATCGGGGCGTACCACATCCTGCACGGCGTGGACCTCGCGGTGCCCGAGGGCGAGGTCACGGTGCTGCTCGGGCGCAACGGGGCGGGCAAGACCACCATGCTGCGCACGGTCATGGGCCTGTGGCGCGCCAGCCGCGGCACGATCCGCCTGCGCGGGGAGCCCCTGCACACACTGCCCACGCCGGAGATCGCGCGTGCGGGCCTGGCCTACGTGCCCGAGAACATGGGCGTCTTCCCCGACCTGACCGTGCAGGAGAACATGGTGCTGGCCGCGCGCGCGGCGCGCCACGCCGGCGAGCTCGACACGGCCCGCCTGGAGTGGGTCTTCGGCCTGTTCCCGGCGCTGCGCAAGTTCTGGCTGCACCCGGCGGGCAAGCTCAGCGGCGGACAGAAGCAGATGCTGGCCGTGGCCCGCGCCATCATCGAGCCGCGTGCGCTCATCCTCATCGACGAGCCCAGCAAGGGCCTCGCGCCGGCCATCGTGGGCAACCTCGCGGCCGCGCTGCGGCAGCTCAAGGCCCAGCGCACCACGGTGCTGCTGGTGGAGCAGAACTTCCAGATGGCCCGCGCCGTGGGCGACACGGTGGCCGTGATGGACGACGGCCGCATCGTGCACCACGGCACGATGGCCGACCTCGCTGCCGACGAGGCGCTGCAGCAGCGCCTGCTCGGCCTGTCGCTCGGGGCGCACGCATGAGCGCCCGCCCTGACGCCGCGGACGCCGCGGATGCCGTGGACGCTGCAGACGCCGCAATTGCTGCCGACGAGGCGATTCCCAAGGCCCCCTTCGACGTCGTGCCCGTGGCCATGCTGGGCGCGCTCGTGCTGCTGGCCCTGCCTGCGCTGGGCAGCGCGAGCACCTGGCTCACGCTCACCGTGGCCGGCCTGGCCATGGGCCTCATCGTCTTCGTCATCGCCTCGGGCCTCACCCTCGTCTTCGGCCTGATGGACGTGCTGAACTTCGGCCATGGCGTGTTCATCGCGCTGGGCGCCTTCGTGGCCACCAGCGTCATGGCCGCGGCCA
>JBMOGN010000336.1:0-2729 GCA_049318345.1 Rubrivivax sp.
GGTGGTGGTGGCAGTCGTACCGGTGCGGGCCCGTCTCGCCACGGCGGGCGCGGGGCGGTAGGCTCGGGGTCGACCAAGCCCCGCACTCCTCGCTGAACCTTTCACCCATGCCCGCTGACGCTCCCCTGCACCCCCGGCACGCCCTCTTCGACCCCGGCGAGCCGGCAGCCTCACCGCTGCCGGTGTGCGACCACTACAGCGGGGTGGAGGCGCGCATGCGCAAGAGCCTGGCGCTGCAGGCCGAGATGGGGCCGGTCTTCGATGTCACGCTCGATGGCGAGGACGGCGCACCGGTGGGCGGGGAGATTGAGCACGCGCACCTGTGCAGCGAGCTCATCTCCGGGGCGGACAACCGCTTCGGCCGCGTCGGCGCGCGCGTGCAGCCGGTGGACCACCCGCGCTTCGAGGCGGTGGTGGACCTGCTGGTGCAGCGCGCAGGCGCGCGCGTGGCCTACCTGATGATCCCCAAGCCGCGCAGCCTGGCCGATGTGCAGCGCGCGGCCGAGGCGGTGGACGCGGCTGCGGCGCGCCACGGCCTGGCGCGTACGATCCCGCTGCACACGCTGGTGGAGACGCACGGCGCGCTGCGCGAGGTGCAGGCCATCGCCGCGCACCCGCGCATCCAGAGCATCTCCTTCGGCCTCATGGACTTCGTCTCCGCGCACCGCGGGGCGATTCCCCAGGCCGCGATGACGGCCGCCGGGCAATTCGACCACCCCCTCGTGGTACGCGCCAAGCTGGAGATCGCCGCGGCCTGCCACGGCTGGGGCAAGACCCCCTCGCACTGCGTGGTGACCGAGCTGAAGGACATGGCGCAGCTGCAGGCCGCCGCCGAGATGGCCTGCCGGGCCCTGGGCTACACGCGCATGTGGAGCATCCACCCGAACCAGATCCGCCCCATCGTGGAGGCCTTCGCGCCCACGGTGGCGGAGGTGGACCAGGCGGTGGAGATCCTGCTGGCCGCGCAGGCGGCGCACTGGGCGCCGATCCGGCACCACGACCAGCTCCACGACCGGGCCAGCTACCGCTACTTCTGGGAGCTGCTGCAGCGCGCGCACCTCACGGGCCAGCCCCTGCCGGCCGCGGTGAAGGCGGCCTTTTTCGAGACATAGGCCGCATCCGGCGCAACCGAAGCCCCGACGGGCGTGTCAGGCTCCTGCCACCCAAGTCTTGTATAAGACACAATACTTGGATACACCCACGGAGCCCGCGATGCTGCAAGCCTACCGTCAACACGCCGCCGAGCGCGCCGCCCTCGGCATCCCCCCGCTGCCGCTGTCCGCCGCGCAGACAGCCGACCTCATCGAGCTGATCAAGGCCCCGCCGGCTGGCGAGGACGCCTTCCTGGTGGAGCTGCTCACCTTCCGCGTGCCGCCCGGCGTGGACGACGCGGCCAAGGTCAAGGCCTCGTTCCTGGCCGCGGTGGCGCACGGCGACCTCGCCGTGGCGCTGATCTCGCGCGCAAAGGCCACCGAGCTGCTGGGCACCATGGTGGGCGGCTACAACGTGCACCCGCTCATCGAGCTGCTCGACGACGCCTCGGTGGCGCCCATCGCCGCAGCGGCGCTGAAGAAGACGCTGCTGATGTTCGACTACTTCAACGACGTGGCGCAGAAGGCCCGCGGCGGCAACGCGCACGCGCAGGATGTGATGACGAGCTGGGCCGAGGCCGAGTGGTTCACCACGCGCCCCGAGGTGCCGCGTACCGTCACCGTCACCGTCTTCAAGGTGCCGGGGGAGACCAACACCGACGACCTCTCCCCCGCCCCCGACGCCTGGAGCCGCCCGGACATCCCGCTGCATACCCTGGCCATGCTGAAGAACTCGCGGCCCGATGCAGCCTTCAAGCCCGAGGAGGAGAGCAAGCGCGGCCCGATGCAGTTCATCGAGGACCTGAAGAAGAAGGGCCACCTCGTGGCCTACGTGGGCGACGTGGTGGGCACGGGCTCCAGCCGCAAGAGCGCCACCAACAGCGTCATCTGGGCCACCGGCCAGGACATCCCCTTCGTGCCGAACAAGCGCTTCGGTGGCGTGACGCTGGGCGGCAAGATCGCACCGATCTTCTTCAACACGCAGGAAGACTCCGGCGCCCTGCCCATCGAGGTGGACGTGAGCGCGCTCGAGATGGGCGACGTGATCGACATCCATCCCTACGACGGGCGCATTACCCGCGGCGGGCAGACCGTCGCGCAGTTCCAGCTCAAGAGCGATGTCCTGCTGGACGAGGTGCGCGCCGGCGGCCGCATCAACCTCATCATCGGCCGCTCGCTCACCGCCAAGGCGCGCGAGTTCCTCGGCCTGCCGGCTAGCACCGCCTTCCGGCTGCCGCAGTCCCCGGCGGCTTCCACCCGCGGCTTCACGCTGGCGCAGAAGATGGTGGGCCGCGCCTGCGGGCTGCCCGAGGGCCAGGGCATCCGCCCGGGCACCTACTGCGAGCCGAAGATGACCTCCGTGGGCAGCCAGGACACCACCGGCCCCATGACGCGCGACGAGCTCAAGGACCTGGCCTGCCTGGGCTTCAGCGCCGACCTCGTGATGCAGAGCTTCTGCCACACCGCGGCCTACCCCAAGCCGGTGGACGTGAAGACGCACCGCGAGCTGCCGGCCTTCATCAGCAACCGCGGCGGCATCTCGCTGCGCCCGGGCGACGGCGTGATCCACAGCTGGCTCAACCGCATGCTGCTGCCCGACACCGTGGGCACGGGCGGCGACAGCCACACGCGCTTTCC
>JBMOGN010000337.1:0-2725 GCA_049318345.1 Rubrivivax sp.
GTGCCGATGATCGAAGTGCGCCAGGGCTACCGCACCCTCAGCGAGCCGGCGAAGAAGCTGGAGTCGCTGGTGGTGTCGCGCAAGATCCGGCACCCGAACAACCTGCTGCTGAACTGGTGCATCTCGAACGTGGTCTGCGAGTCAGACCCCGCCGGGAACCTGAAGCCCAGCAAGGCGAGCAGCACCGAACGAATCGACGCAGCTGCGGCGCTGGTGACGGCGCTCGCGACATGGCTGCACCAGAAGCAAGACGCAACTGGACCGAGTGTCTACGAACAACCCGAAAGGACTATTACATGGCTCTGATCGACATCCTGCGCCGATACCTCGGCCCCACCCCGCCGCGTTCCGACTTCGAGGACACCGTGCCGATCGGCCAGCCGACGAGCGGCAGCGTCCAGTCGTATGTGCAGTCGTACTCCTACACGGGCGAGAGCATCACGCCGGCACGCGCGCTCGAAGCGCCGACCGTGTTTGCGTGCGTGCGCCTGATCGCGTCGAGCATCAGCCGCCTCGACTGGCAAGTCCTGCGCGAAACGCCCGAGGGCAAGGTCGCGGACAGCGAGCACCCGCTCTACAACCTGCTGAACTACGAGGCGTCAGACGACATCGGCGCGATCCAGTGGCGCGAGATGGCGCTCACCTCGGCGCTGCTGACGGGAAACTTTTACGCCTACATCCACCGCGACAAAGCGGGCCGCCCGGTCGCGCTGGAGCCCCTGCGCAGCGACTACGTCGCCATGTACCGCGACGGGGATAACCAGCCCTACTACCAGGTGTGGACGGGCAAGTACACGGGCAAGAACGAAGAGAAGGCGATGCGTCGCTTCCGCGGCTACGACATGTTCCACCTCGTCGGGCCGACAACGTTCGAGGGCATGCTCGGCGTGCCCTTCATCCACCAGATGCGCGACCTGATCGGGCTGGAGCTGGAGGTCACAGAGTTCGTGACGCGGTTCTTCGCCCAGGGCGCAGTGCCCGGCGGCGTGCTGAAGATGCCGGGCCGCCTGAGCCCCGAGGCCAGCAAGCGCCTGCGCGATGCGTGGCATGCTGCGCACGGTGGCGCGAGCCGCGCCGGCCGCGTCGCGGTGCTCGAGGACGGGCTCACATACGAGCCGATCACGGCGACCGCGAAGGACAACGAGCTGATCGAGATGCGCAAGTACTGCCGCCAGCAGATCGCGGCGGCGATGGGCGTGCCCGCGCACAAGGTCGGCGACACTGAGAGCCAGTCGTACTCCTCGAACGAGCAGGCCGACGCAGAGTTCGTGAAGCACACGCTGGCCGGCTGGGCTGCGCGACTGGAGCAGGAAGCCAGCCGCAAGCTCCTCCAGCGCGGCGAGCGCTACTGCACGCGGATCAACTTCGACAGCCTGCTGCGGGCCGACATGAGCACCCGCTACGCCGCCTACGCGGTCGCCGTCACCAACGGCATCCTGACCCCGAACGAGATCCGCGCGCGCGAAGGTCTGCCGGCTGTTGAGGGTGGCGACAGCATCCGCCTGCCCATGAACACCGAGGCGCCTGGGCAGCCCGCTCCAGCGCCGAGCGAGCCCGCTGCGCCGTCGGACGGCGTGCCCCCGTCTGTGGACGTGGAGCCAGAGGCGGTCGCTCCTAGCGTCGATCTCGACGCGCAGGAAGACGCTGATGCGTTCAACGCGGCGCGCGCGGCGGCGTCTGCGATGGCGGCCGTGCGCCCCGCCGTGGAGAACGCCTTCCGTCGCCACCTCCAGCGGGTGTCGGACTACCTGCTCAAGCAGCGCACGCAGTCGAAGCTGGACAAGTGGGAGCCGCCCATCGACTGCATCGACGACGACCTGCGCGCGACGGTGCGCACCCTGGGCGGCCTCCTGGGCAACGAGGAGCGCGCCACGAAGGCGCTCGACGCCGCCCTGCTCCGACACGCCCGCCACCTGCGCAGCGCGGTGACGGCTATCGGCACCCTGTCTGAATCTATCGACGGCTGGCGCGACCTTCCCCAACTGGCGGCCGACGAGCTGCTGGAGATGGTGCGCCTCGAAACCACACACGCACCCCTGCTGGAGACCACCAATGCCAACCCCGAAGCCTGAAACCCGCGCCCTCGGCACCCTCGCCCCCGCCGCCGACCTGAAGGTGCGGGGCTACGCCGTCGTATGGGAACCCGCCTACGACATGGGTCGCGAGATGGAGCGCGTCGATCCCAACGCCTTCGCCCGCTCGATGGAAGAGCCCGGCGACATCGCCCTGCTCTGGAACCACGACACTGGCAAGCCCCTCGCCAGGGTGCGCGCCGGCAACCTGCGCCTGTTCACCGACGCCACGGGCCTCGGCTTCGAGGCGACCCTCCCCGACACCGCGACGGCCCGCGAGGCACACGCCCTGGTCGAGAGCGGAGTCGTGAGCCAGTGCAGCTTCGGCTTCATGGTGCGGGCTGAGAAGTACGAGAAGGGCGTGGACAAGCCCACGCGCGTCATCCTCGACGCGGACCTGCTGGAGATCTCGCTCGTGACCTTCCCTGCGAACCCGGCGACCAGCGTCGAGGCTCGCGAGGCGCAGGCCGAGGCGGTGCGCCGCACGATCCGGCTCCTGCCGCCGCGTTGACCCCCCCGCCCTTGCATCGCGTTTTTTTGACGCGACAATGGCGGCCAATTGAATACCTGCCGCGCGTGGGTGCCCCTGCCTAGTGCATGCACACCACCGCGCGAGACAGACCTCCGTGCAGCCCTCGTGGCGCACTGGCCTG
>JBMOGN010000338.1:0-2719 GCA_049318345.1 Rubrivivax sp.
CCCTGGCTGGCCCACGCCTCGATCGGCCCGTCGTGTGCGCTGGCGCGCTGGCGCGACGGGGCCGAGCCGACCGGCCCGGCCAGCCCGGCCGGCCCCGAGGCGCCCGCGCTGGAGGTCTGGACCCACAGCCAGGGCATCTTCCCGCTGCGGCGCGACCTCGCCCTGGCCTTCGGGCTGCAGGAAACCGAGGTGGTGGTGCACCACCGCCCCGGCGCCGGCTGCTACGGCCACAACGGCGCCGACGACGCGGCCTTCGACGCCGCCTGGCTGGCCCGGCGCGTGCCGGGCCGCCCGGTGCGGGTGCTGTGGAGCCGCGAAGACGATCTCGCCCGTGCCCCGCTCGGCCCGGCCATGCTCGTGCAGATGGAAGCCCGGCTGGACGAGGCGGGCCGCATCGTCTCCTGGACGCACGCGCTGTGGAGCCCGGGCCACAGCAGCCGCCCCGGGCGCGCCGCGGTACCCGCGCTGCTGGGCCACGCTCAGCGCGAAGGGGGCACGCCGCTGCCACCCGCGATCGACATGCCCATGACTGTGGGCGGTGGCAGCGACCGCAACGCCATTCCCGGCTACGACCTGCCAGCCTGGCGCGTCACGGCTCACCTCGTGCGCGCGCCCTGGCGCAGTTCGGCGCTGCGTTCGCTCGGTGCGCTGGGCAATGTCTTTGCCGCCGAGAGCTTCCTCGACGAGATCGCGCAGGCCACGGGCCGCGACCCGCTGGCCTTGCGCGAGAGCCTGCTCGGGCACGACCCGCGCGGCCTGGCCGTGCTGCGTGCGGCGGCCGCCGCGGAAGCCGGGCCCTGGCACGACGAGCCGGACGGCCACGGCGCCCAGGGCCACGGCCTGGCCTACGCCCGCTACAAGGGCACCGGCGCCTGGTGCGCCGTGCTCGCGCGGGTGGAGGTCGCTGCCGCGCTGAGCGTGCGCCGGCTCGTGGTGGTGGCCGATGTGGGGCGCGTGGTGGACGCCGATGGCGCGGTGCAGCAGCTCGAGGGCGGGGCGATCCAGGCCACGAGCTGGGCGCTGAAGGAGGCGGTGCAGCCGGGCGAGGACGGCCGCACGCCCGCCAGCGGCCCCGGAGCCGTGCCCATGCTCAGCTTTTCCGAGGTGCCCGAGGTGCAGGTGGTGCTGATGCCGTCGGATGGCGCGCCCCTGGGCGCGGGCGAGGCTTCGGTGGGGCCGACCGTGGCGGCCATCGCCAACGCGCTGGCCCGGGCGCTGGGCGTGCGCGTGCGCGAGCTGCCGCTCACCCCCGCGCGCATCCGCGCCGCGATCGAGGCCCAAGCCTGAGCACGCCGCTCGACGGGCTGCTGCGGCTACCCTTGCGGTCATGACGAAGACCCTGCACCTCCTGTGTGCCGGCGCCGCCCAGGGCCTGGTGAAGGCGCTGGCGCCGCGCCTGCTGGCCGAGAGCGGCGCCACCCTCGGTGGGCGCTTCGGCGCCGTGGGCGCCATGAAGGAAGCCCTCGCCGCGGGCGAGCCCTGTGACCTCATGGTGCTCACCGACGCGATGGTCGCCACGCTGGTGGCCGAGGGCAGCCTGCTGCAGGCTGGACGCGCGCCGCTGGGCCGCGTGCGCACTGGCGTGGCCGTGCGCGCGGGCACGCCGCGCCCGGATGTCTCCACGCCCGAGGCGCTGGCGGCTGCCCTCGAGGCGGCCGACGCCATCTACTTTCCCGACCCGCAGCGCGCCACCGCCGGCATCCACTTCGAGCGCGTGCTGCGCGAGCTCGGCCTGCTGCCGGCGCTGCAGGACCGGCTGCGCACCTTCCCCAACGGCGCCACGGCCATGCGTGAGCTCGCCGCGTCGTCCTCGGCGCGGCCCATCGGCTGCACGCAGGTCTCCGAGATCCTCTACACCGAAGGGGTGGAGCTGGTGGGCGCGCTGCCTGCCCGCTTCGAGCTGGCCACCGTCTACACCGCCGCGGTGAGCGCCCGTGCGGCCGACCCCGACACCGCCGCCCGTTTCATCGCCATGCTCGCCGGCCCGGAGTCGGCGGCCCTGCGCGGCCGCTGCGGCTTCGAGGCCTGAGGGTCTGGAGAGTCCCGAGAATCCCGAAAGTCCTGAGAACCTCGAGAGTCCCTTTCCCGGGAGAGCACGCACCATGCAACGACGTCGATTCAGCGCCGCGCTTGCCGGTCTCGGCGCCACCGTGCTGGGGGTGCCGGCCCTGCACGCGCAGACCTTCCCCGCCCGGTCCATCCGCTACATCGTCCCGGTCGCAGCCGGTGGCGGCAGCGACCTCGTCGGCCGCACCGTCACCGAGCGCTGGAGCAAGGCCATCGGCCAGGGCTTCGTCGTCGACAACATCGGCGGCGGCGGCGGGGCCATCGCCTGCCAGACCACGGCCAAGGCCGCCCCCGACGGCTACACCCTGCTGCAGGGCTACGTGGCCACGCACGGCACGAGCCCGGCCACGCGCAGCAAGCTGCCCTACGACCCGATCCGCGACTTCACCCTCGTGGGGATGATCGGCGCCACGCCCAACGTGCTGGTGGTCAACGCCGCGCTGCCGGTGGCCAGCGTCGCGGAGTTCACCGCCTGGCTGAAGAAGAACCCGGGCCGCGCGAGCTACGGCTCGGCCGGGCAGGGCTCGCTCACCCACCTCACAATGGAGCTCTACAAGCAGGCCTCGGGCACCTTCTCCGTGCACATCCCCTACCGCGGCATCGCCCCGGCCTTCACCGACCTGCTCGCCGGCCAGACCCAGGCCATGTTCCC
>JBMOGN010000339.1:0-2695 GCA_049318345.1 Rubrivivax sp.
TCCTGAAGATGAACAGCGGCATGAACCGCCTGGGCTTCACGCCCGCGGCCTTCCGTAGCGCGTGGACGCGGCTGAACGCGCTGCCGCAGGTCGACGAGATCACGCTCATGACGCACTTCTCGGATGCCGACGGGCCGCGCGGCGTGGCCCACCAGGTGGCCGCCTTCGAGGCTGCCACGCACGACCTGCCCGGCGAGAGGAGCCTGTCCAACAGCGCCGCGACACTCGTCGGCGGGGACGCGCCCGACCCCGGGCGGCCCGCCGTGAAGAGCGACTGGGTGCGCGCAGGCATCCTGTCGTACGGCAGCGCGCCCGACCACCCCGCGCGCACGATCGACGACTGGGGCCTGCGACCGGCCATGACGCTGCGCACGCGGCTCATCGCCACGCAGGAGCTGGCCGCGGGCGACACCGTGGGCTACGGCAGCACCTACACCGCCTCGGGCCCAATGCGCATCGGCATCGCCGCCTGCGGCTACGCCGACGGCTACCCGCGCCACTGCGGCACTGGCACGCCCGTGCTCGTGGAGGGGGTGCGCTGCACCACGGTGGGACGCGTGTCGATGGACATGCTGGCGGTGGACCTCACCCGCGTGCCGGGCGCGGGCCCGGGCAGCGAGGTCACGCTGTGGGGCGAAGGCCCGGCCGGCTCGCGCCTGCCCATCGACGAGGTGGCGCAGGCCGCAGGCACCATCGGCTACGAGCTCATGTGCGCCCTGGCCGCGCGCGTGCCGGTGCGGGTGGTGGCATGAGTGGCGCAGGCGCGCGCGCCGGCTTGGCCTCCCGGCGGCCAGCCGTGTCCGTCGACCCCGGGGAGGTGGAGTTCACCGCCGTGCGGGCACAGGGCGCAGGCGGGCAGAACGTCAACAAGGTCTCCAACGCCGCGCACCTGCGCTTCGACATACGCGCCTCCTCGCTGCCCGAAGCCGTGAAGCAGCGCCTGCTGGCCAGCGCCGACGCGCGCCTGACCGAAGAGGGCCTGATCGTCATCAAGGCCCAGGAGCACCGCAGCCTGCTGCGCAACCAGGCCGCCGCGCTGCAGCGGCTGCAGGCGATGGTGGACGAGGCCGCCCGCCCGCTCGTGCCCCGCCGCCCGACCCGCCCCACCCGCGCCTCGGTGCAGCGGCGGCTGCAGAGCAAGGCCCGCCACGCGCAGACCAAGGCCGCGCGGCGCACCAGCGGCCACCTGCCCTGATCGCCCCTTGATCTCCCCCTGACGGGAGGAATCTCGAAAACCCCGATGTGCCGCAGCTCCCCGGTGCCTAGCCTGTGGGTGTCTTGGAGGCTGCCGCAGAACGCAGTCGGGACGGCTCGAGCCAGGGAGGGCAGGCATGGCTGACCAGAACCACACCGCTTGCGGCACGCGCGGTGCCGCAGTTGTCACCCAGATGTCCAGGAGGTTCGGGGGCGGGCTGCTCGCCGTGGTCCTGTGCGCCAGCGCGCACGCGCAGACAGCGCCGGCGCCCGCAACGGCGCCACGCTGCGAGCTCGGCAGCTACAAGGGCCCGGCCCCGGGCCGCCGGGGCCACCTGTACGAGCGCTACATCTGGGCCGTCACGCCCGAGTTCGCACGCCAGTACTGCATGCCCGAGCACACCATCAGCACCGAGCTCACCGGTGCCGCGGCCGTGGCGTTCCGGATGGTGGAGGGCGCGGACACCGACGGCTGCCGCGTCACCGACGACGGCAAGTCCGCGTGCAACGTGGACACCACCGGCCGCTACGAGATCTACCTGCCCCAGAGCCTGAACCTACCCTCGGCCAACCCGGAGGTGCGGTTCTTCGACCTGCGGCGGAACACCAGCGAATGGATGTTCAGTCACACGGAGCGAAACACCCGGGGTCAGCGCTACCGCGATGGGAAGTACCAACTTCCCCCAGGCCAGATCCCGCGGTTCACACGGGCCTACCCGGTCCAGGACTTCGGCTACCAGTTCCTCTCTCGCTACGAGTACAAGGGCAACCTCGAGTGGTCGGCGGGCGGCTATTTCGAGAGAGGCTTCATCGCCGACATCATGAAGGGGCTGGACCTGCTCATCCTCGAAGGGGCCGGCCTCGCGCGGCTCCTGGCCTTCGAGGACGAGAACTTCCGGCGGGCCCGGATAGACCCCGCATCACCTGATGGCCGCTACGTGCTGCTGCTCGTCAAGTCCGGCGAGCCGGACGAGCGCGCCGTGCACACGATCCGCTTGCCCCACGCCTTCGGGCAGCAGGTCCGTGCCTTGGTGCGCGGTCCGACAGGAGCCCGGCTCACCCTGCAGCAGGTCATTGAACAGCTGCAGCCTTTAGTTGGGAAGTGAGAAGGTGACCACAACAACAAAGAGGACGTGATCGTCATCAAGGCCCAGGAGCACCGCAGCCTGCTGCGCAACCAGCGGCCACCTGCCCTGATCGCCCCCTGATCCCCTCCTGAACTCCCCCTGATGGGGGGAATCTCGAAAACCCCGATGTGCCGCAGCGCCCCGGTGCCTAGCCTGTGGGTGTCTTGAAGGCTGCCGCAGAACGCAGTCGGGACGGCTCGAGCCAGGGAGGGCAGACATGGCTGACCAGAACCACACCGCTTGCGGCACGCGCGGTGCCGCCGTTGTCACCCAGGTGTCCAGGAGCTTCGGGGGCTGGGTGCTCGCCGCGGTCCTGTGTGCCAGCGCGCACGCGCAGACAGCGCCGGCGCCCGCAACGGCGCCACGCTGCGAGC
>JBMOGN010000340.1:0-2659 GCA_049318345.1 Rubrivivax sp.
CTCGTCTTTCGCCTGGTGTGCCGCAACGGCCTGATCGCCTCGGACCATGCCCTACGCAAGACCCACGTCGGTCGGGCGCTGGGTGCGGAGGCCGAGTCGGTGAATGTCTACCGCGACGACACGCTTGCCGCCGACGACCGCGCCTTCTTCCTGAAGGTACGGGACGTGGTGGAGGCTGCAGTCTCGGAGACGACGTTCAGGCAGATCGCGCTGAAGATGCAGAAGACGCGCGAAATTCCGCTGACCGGTGACCCGGTCAAGGCCGTCGAGGTGCTGGCCAACCGCTACACGCTCAATGACACCGAGCGGGCAGGGGTGCTGCGACACCTCATCGTCGAAGGCGATCTCACTGCCTACGGCCTGGTCAACGCCGTCACCCACTACTCGCAGGAGGTGGCGGACTACGACCGGGCGACCGACTTCGAGGCGCTGGGAGGCAAGCTCATCGAGCTGCCGGCCAGTGACTGGAGGGAGGTGGTGACGGCGGGGTGAGGGGGACTCCCGGTGGGCTGGCCGATGTGCTGGCTTGCCGGGAGCTTCTCGGTCAGATGTCTGTCTTTTCGCCCGGTGCAGCCTCACGGCTGGCCGGGCGATTTCTTTTGTCGGTGGCCAAACCCGTGTCCGCCGAACCGATCGCTCTGCGTGGCTTTGGCGCCCGCAGGTTGTACATGACTCCCAAAATGGGAGATACTACGGTCGATGAGGGTCATTGCGAAGAGCAGCCTGCAGAAGTTTTGGGAGCGTCCGGGTTGTGCTGACGCGCGGGGGCCGCTGCACAGCTGGTACGTTGAGACCGTCAAGGCGACATGGCGCACGCCTCAGGACATCAAGGACCAGTACGCCAGCGCCAGCATCTGCGGCAACAACCGGGTGGTGTTCAACGTGGGCGGCAACAAGTACCGGCTGGTGGTCGAGATCCAGTACCAGGCCAGCATCGTCTGGGTGAAATTCGTGGGAACCCATGCGCAGTACGACCGCATCGACGTGGAGACCGTCAATGAGTATTAAGCCGATCCGCAACGATGACGACCTCCAGCGCGCCTCAAGCGGCTGGAAAAGATCTTCCAGGCCGAGGAGGGCACCTCGCGGGCGGATGAGCGGGACGTGCTCGTGACGCTGATCGAAGCCTACGAGAACAAGCACTACGACTTCGGGCCAGCCGACCCGGTGGAAGCGATCAAGTTCCGCATGGAGCAGGAGGGCCTGACCCCGCGCGATCTCGAGCCCTACATCGGCCAGAGCGGCCGGGTGTCGGAGGTGCTAAATCGCAAGCGCACCTTGAGCCTGCGCATGGTCAAGCGGCTGCACGATGGGCTGCGGATTCCTTACGAGAGCCTGCTGGCCGGCGTCCGGTAGTTCGCCTCGACGGTGATGACGCCACCGGTCTTCCGCCGCTACCTCGGCATCCACTACGCCGGTGCGGAGACCCCAGACTCAGGGCTCAAAAGCCTGCGCGTCTACAGCGCCACACCCGAGACGCCGCCGCAGGAGGTCCTGCCTCCGCACGGGCCGCGGCGGTACTGGTGCCGCCGGGATCTGGCCCATTGGCTGGCCGGGGAACTGGACGGCGACATGCCCATCATCGTGGGCATCGACCACGCGCTGTCGTTTCCGCTGCGGTACTTCGAGGTCCACCAGCTTGCGCCGGACTGGATGACCTTTCTGGAAGATTTCCATCGGCACTGGCCGACCGATGCGCCGCACACTTACGTGGACTTCATCCTCAACGGGGCCAGAGCCCAAGGCGCCGAGCGCATGGGCAGCCCGCGCTGGATGCGGCTGACGGATGACCGCTGCAGGGTGGCGCGGTCGGTGTTCCAGTTCCAGGGGCAGGGGAAGGTCGCCGCGGCGACGCATGCCGGATTACCGTGGATCCTGTACCTTAAGCGCCAGTTGGGCGATCGGCTTCATGTCTGGCCTTTTGACGGCTGGAGCATCCCAGCTGGCAGATCGGCACTGGTCGAGGTGCGGCCGGCGATGTGGCGCGACCTTGCGCCAGCGGCCACATTGACGGCCGGGCAGAAGGATGCCCTTGTGACTGCGTCGTGGTTGAAGGCGGCTGACATATCGGGGGAATTGGCCGACATGCTGCAGCCGGCGCTGTCACCGCAGGGGAAGTCGATGGCGCGGGTTGAGGGCTGGATCCTGAGCGCGGTTGGTGGTCGATGAGCCCTCGATTCGTCAATTCGGCCACGCACTGGTGTTGATTGTCCCGGGGCAAACAAGTCGATCCCAGCCAACGCGATCTGATCCCGCATCATCTTTCGCATGCAACTCGTCTACCGCTCCCGCCTAGGTCAGGCTGTTCAGACCTTCATCGATGAAGTCGAGGCCGAGTCGGGCCTTGCCATCGAGGTGTTCGAAAACGCCTCCTTGAACTCTGGCGGCCCGGCGGGACAAGGCAAGCTCAAGGTCGACATTGAGGCAGGCCGGGTTCGGCTCTATGCGCCCACCAACGGCTACTTCCTAGATGGCGGCGTACGGCACGAAGCTCTTCACGTACATAGATTCCATGTCGAAGGCGTTCCCAGGCTTGTCCTGGCGGAGGATGTGGATTGGGCGCCAGACTTTGAGCGAGCTCTGGTTCGGGTCGACAACGCCCTAGAACATCTGATCATCGTTCCCATCGAACTCCATCACCACCCTGAGCGCAGGGCGC
>JBMOGN010000341.1:0-2647 GCA_049318345.1 Rubrivivax sp.
ACTGCCAGAACTCGGGCATGAGCTTGGGGTGCGGGTAGCTCGACAGGCCCTTGCCGCCGACTTCCTGGCGGAAGTTCAGCAGCTGCTCCTCGCTGAGGCGCCCCTCCAGGAAGGCGCGCGCGTACACACCGGGCGCGCTGTGGCCCTGGATGTAGAGCAGGTCGCCGCCGTGCCCGGGGCTCTCGGCATGCCAGAAGTGGTTGAAGCCCGCTGCGAACATGTGTGCCAGCGAGGCGAAGGAGCTGATGTGGCCGCCGAGGTCGCCGCCGTCGGCGGGATCCAGCCGGTTGGCCTTGACCACCAGGGCCATGGCGTTCCAGCGCATGTAGGCGCGCAGCCGGCCCTCGAGCTCGAGGTTGCCGGGGCTGTGCTCCTCCTGGTCGGGCTCGATGGTGTTGACGTACGCGGTGTTGGCCGAGAACGGCATGTCGATGCTGTTCTGGCGGCCGTGCTCGAGCAGCTGCTCGAGCAGGAAGTGGGCGCGCTGCGGCCCTTCGGCCTGGATGACGGCGCTCAGCGCATCCAGCCATTCGCGGGTCTCCTGGGTGTCCAGGTCCGGGCCGGCCGAGGCAGCGGCGTTGTCTTGGGGGGCGGACATGACGGTCGTCTCCTGTGCGTGTTCGGGGAGTTGTATGGATAAGTCTGCCACAACCCACAAGCAATTTCAAATCGTGGTTTTATGTTTCATATTATGAAGTCGATGAGTTCCGAACCCGACTCACCATCCGGCCCGGGATAATCCGGCCCATGCTGCAGCCGCGAGAGCCCGGTCTGTTCCGGCCCGTGCCACCGCCGGGGGCGGCCACCCCGCGCCGGATCTTCGGCCGCTGGTGGCGGCGCCAGTCGCCCGCCAGCCAGGACCGCCTGGCCACCGTCGGCCCCCTGATCTCGGTCATCCTCTTCCTGGCCGCCATCACAGCCTCCTTCTGGTACCTGCGCAACGAGGAAAACGAGCGCGAGATCGAATCGGTCAAGCGCGACACGGAGATCACCCAGCAGCAGATCGGCCTGCGCCTGATCGAGAACCAGGAGCAGGTGGTGCGCATGGCACGCGAGGCCGTGACGCGCGCCATGGACACCGAGGACTTCGCGCTGCAGGCCGACGCCTTCCTGCGCGAGCGGCCCGAGGTGGAATCGCTGCAGTGGCTCGACGCCAGCCGCAAGCTGCGCGCCGCGCACTCGCTGCAACTCGGCCAGATGCATCCGGACATGCCCACCCCGCCGGCCGGGAGCAACCCGGCGCTCACCGGCCGCCCCATGCCGCCGGCGGCGGTGGCGGCCTTCGAGGCCGCGCGCGAGTCGCGGCGCCCCTTCTATTCGCGGGCCTTCGGCAACGCCCTGGGCAAGCCGAGCTTCGAACTGCACGTGCCGCTGGTGGAGCGCAACCGCTTCGCCGGTGCGCTGGTGCTGGAGTATTCGGTCGAGTCGCTGCTGCGCCACCACGTGCCCGACGATGTCGCGCAACGCCACCTGCTGTCGATCATGGCCGACGCCGATGTCACGCTGGCCAGCACCTCCACGCCGCGCCCGGCCGGCACCTCCAGCCGCGCCTCGCTCGTGCACGACGCCCCGCTCACGCCGGCCCTCAACGGCCTGGTGCTGCGCGGCGAGGGCTGGCGCACCTCGGTGGGCCTGATCGGCAACACGCTGTTCTGGATGGTGGTGGCGCTGGCGGTGCTGACGCTGTGGATGCTGGTGGGCACCGCGCGGCACATGCGCCGGCGCTCGCAGATCCAGAACGCGCTGCTCAAGGAAACCCAGTTCCGCCGGGCGATGGAGAACTCCATGGTCACGGGCATGCGCGCCCTGGACCTGGAGGGGCGCATCACCTACGTGAATGCGGCCTTCTGCCAGATGAGCGGGTTTTCCGAGTCCGAGCTCGTCGGCTGCCTGCCCCCCTACCCGTACTGGCCGCCCGACCGGGTGGAGGAGAACCAGCGCCTGCTGCAGCAGGAGATGCAAGGGCGCAACCCGGCTGGCGGCATCGAGGTGCAGATGATGCGCAAGGACGGGCGCCTGTTCGATGCGCGCATGTATGTCTCGCCTCTCATCGACCCGCGCGGCAACCAGACCGGCTGGATGACCTCGATGACCAACATCACCGAGGCCAAGCGCATCCGCGACCAGCTCGCCGCCTCGCACGAGCGCTTCACCACCGTGCTGGAGGGCCTGGACGCCTCGGTGTCGGTGCTGTCGGTGCGCCAGGGCGAGCTGCTCTTCGCCAACCGCTCCTACCGGCTGTGGTTCGGCGCCGACGCCCGCGGCCACGCGCAGCTCGCCGGCCAGCCCGACGGCACCGTCCCCGCCGCCCAGCCCGACGAAGGCGTGGACGACCTCTCCGGGCTGCCCACGCAGGAGCTCACCGACACGGGCGGCGAGCTGCGCGAGATGTTTGCGCCCAGGCTGGAGAAGTGGTTCGAGGTGCGGTCACGCTACCTGCAGTGGACCGACGGCAGCCTCGCGCAGATGCTCATCGCCACCGACATCACGGCACGCCGCCGGGCCGAGGAGCAGCAGGCGCAGCAAGCTCAGAAGGCCGCCGTGACGAGCCGACTGATGACGATGGGCGAGATGGCCTCCACCGTCGCGCACGAGCTCAACCAGCCGCTGACGGCCATCACCAACTACTGCAACGGCATGCTCTCGC
>JBMOGN010000342.1:0-2638 GCA_049318345.1 Rubrivivax sp.
GCGCCCACCGCACGCTCGATCCGGACCTGCCCAGCGTCGTCGTCACGGGCTCGATCGCCGAGATGATCGGCGGTGGTGTCACGCCCGAGGGCACCACGATCCAGCGCTTCCTGCCGCGCACGATCGACGAGGACCAGTGGCAGACGGCCAACCGCGCCATGCTGTGGCTGTGGCACGAGTACGGCCTGCGCCACATTCCGGCACGGCCGCCGCTCGAGTCCCGCGAGCCGGGCGTCAAGCCGCGCGTGAACATCCTCGGCCCGGCCTACGGCACCTTCAACATGCCCAGCGACCTGGCCGAGATCCGGCGCCTGGTGGAGGGCATCGGTGCCGAGATCAACATGGTCTTCCCGCTGGGCAGCCATCTGGCCGACGTGCAGAAGCTCGCCGATGCGGATGTGAACGTGGTGATGTACCGGGAATTCGGCCGGGCGCTGGCCGAGGCCCTCGAACGCCCCTACCTGCAGGCACCCATCGGGCTGCACAGCACCACTGCCTTCCTGCGCGAGCTCGGCCGGCTGCTGCACCTGGACCCGGAACCCTTCATCGAACGCGAGAAGCACACCACGATCAAGCCGGTGTGGGACCTCTGGCGCAGCGTGACGCAGGACTTCTTCGGTACCGCGAACTTCGGCATCGTCGCGGGCGAGACCTACGCACGCGGGGTGCGCCATTTCCTCGAGGACGAGCTCGGGTTGCCCTGCAATTTCGCCGTTTCCCGGCGCCCGGGCGAGAAGACCGACAACGCGGACGTTCGCGCCCAGGTGCACGCCCGCCCGCCGCTCGTGCTGTTCGGCAGCTACAACGAGCGGATGTACCTGGCCGAACTCGGCGGTGGCGGCCACGGCCCGCGGCCGATGTTCGTGCCGGCCAGTTTTCCCGGCGCGATCATCCGCCGCGCCACCGGCACGCCCTTCATGGGCTACGCCGGCGCCACCTACATCGTGCAGGAGTTCTGCAACGCCCTGTTCGATGCGCTCTTCCACATCCTGCCCCTGGGCCCCGACCTGGACCGCATCGAGGCCACGCCCACGCGCGACGCGCAGGGCCGCTCGCTGCCCTGGGAGGCCGAGGCGCAGGCCCTGCTGACGCGGCTGGTTCAGGCCGAGCCGGTGCTCGTGCAGATCTCCGCGGCCAAGCGGCTGCGCGACCGCGCCGAGATGGAAGCGCGCCGCGCCGGCGACGAGCGGGTGACCACGAAGCGCGTGGACGCGGCGCACGCCGCCCTTCGATCGGGAGCGTCAGCGTGAAGACGCCTGCCGCCCTCCACGGGTACAGGGCGTCGCGTCGCGACGCCCCCAAGGAATGTCGTGGCACCCCGCCGCGGCTGCCTCATTGCGCGGGCTTGGCGCAACCGTGGCCGCAAGGCCGTTTCTGAAGGAGTGGTTCACATGGCTGACCGCAAGGGCTCGATATCGGGCCTGAACGACGACGAGGCCCAGGAGTTCCACCGGTACTGGGTTCAGGGGTTCGTGGGGTTCACGGCTGTGGCCGTGGTCGCACACCTGCTGGTCTGGATCTGGCGGCCCTGGTTTTAAGGCATACACGGGAGACAGCTATGACCAATGACGGGCAACGCGTGCCCACGCGGGAGATGGCAGAGACGCACTCGGTGTCGTTCCTGACGCTCTTCGGCGTGAGCTTCGTGGTCTTCGCGGCGATCGCCATCGTCGGGCAGGTGCTCGGTTGGCACTGGCGCTCCTGGTTGCCTGGGGCAGAGGGCGTGAAGTCGATGACTGGCGGCGTCAAGGCCGCGGTCTACACCTTCATGTCGCATCTTCAATAGGAGTAGTTGATATGTGGAGAATCTGGAAGCTCTACGACCCGCTGCGTGCGATGGTCGCTCAGGGAATCTTCCTCTTCGGCCTGGCAGCGATGATTCATCTCATCCTGCTGAGCACGCCGACCTACAACTGGCTCGACGGCCCGAATGCGGCTGCCGTCAAGGCCCAGAAGGCCGGCGAGAAGAAGTAGTCGCAGGCTCGCTTCGAGCGACCTGCTTCCCGAGGCAGGCGAGCGGCGGCTGCGGCCGGCGTCCGTCTGCCCTTTCAAGACACGGCCTGCTGGCTGGCGCGTCACGGATGCGCGAACAGCCTGCAGGCGCGGAGGGCCCCTGACATGGCCATGCTGAGTTTCGAGCGCAAGTACCGGGTACGCGGTGGCACCCTGGTCGGTGGCGACCTGTTCGACTTCTGGGTCGGCCCCTTCTACGTTGGCTTCTTCGGCGTGGCCACGGTCTTCTTCGCCTTCCTCGGGACGGCGCTGATCCTGTACGACGCCTCGCTGCAGGGCGTGTTCAACCCCTGGCGCATCAATGTCGCGCCGCCGGACCTGAAGTACGGCCTGGGGCTGGCGCCGCTGAAGGAAGGCGGCATCTGGCAGATCGTCACGGTGTGCGCCCTGGGCGCGTTCACCAGCTGGGCGCTGCGCGAGGTGGAGATCTGCCGCAAGCTGGGCATGGGTTACCACGTGCCGGTGGCCTTCGGCGTGGCGATCTTCGCCTACGCCACGCTCGTGGTGATCCGACCCGTCCTGCTGGGCGCGTGGGGCCACGGCTTTCCCTACGGCATCTGGAGCCATCTCGACTGGGTCAGCAACATCGGCTACCAGTACCTGCACTTCCACTACAACCCGGCGC
>JBMOGN010000343.1:0-2606 GCA_049318345.1 Rubrivivax sp.
CGTTGAAGATCTTGTGCCGGCAGTGCTCGCTGTTGGCCTGCGCGAACATCATCAGTTCCACATCGCTCGGGTTGCGGCCGAGCCGGGTGAAGGCTTCCACGAGGTAGGCGATCTCCTCGTCGGACAGGGCCAGGCCCTGCTCCTCGTTGGCGCGCACCAATGCGGCGGCGCCCTCGGTCAGGATGTCCACACGCTGCAGCGGCAGGCCCGGCCGCGACTCGAAGAGCGCGCGCGCGGCGTCACGCTCGAAGGCCGCCTGTTCGGTCATGCGGTCGTGCAGCTCGGCGGCCATCGCCTGCAAGGCCTGCGGCGGCAGCGCCCTGGCCCCGCGCAGCAGCCCGGGAGCGCGCCCGAGCCGGAACTCGGTCACGCGTTCCACGCGCGCCACGGGCAGGCCGCAATTGCGCGCGATGTCGGTGGCCTTGCTCGACCAGGGCGAGACGGTCCCGGCGCGGGGCATGACAAGCACGAGTTGACCGTCCTGCGGCGCGTCCGCCTGCTCGGCCGCGTCCAGCAGCGCCGCCGTGCGGGAGGCATCGGCCGGCGTCCAGCCCGCCTCGGCCTGCACCCAGTAGACGTGCTGCGCCCGAACCCAGGCCAGCGCCGGCTCGACAGCCTGCAGCCTGCCGAGCACGGCGCGCAGCCTGAATTCCGACAGGGCCGTGCCGCCGGGCAGGGCGAACAGGCTGGCAGGGGTGGGGTTCATGGGTGCGGGGCGGGGTTGCGGACACCGGCCCGCAGCCCGCCGGGGGGCGGCATCAGAAGGCGCGATTTTATCGACGGGGTGGGATAATCCCCGCCCATGGCGATTCCCCTGAAGTCCCTGGCCGATATCGAGCGCATGCGCCTGGCCGGCCGCCTGGCCAGCGAGGTGCTGGACATGCTGGAGCCCCACGTCAAGCCCGGCGTGACCACGCGCGAGATCGACCGCCTGGCCCACGACTACATCACGCAGGTTCAGCAGGCCATTCCGGCCACGCTGGGCTACCAGCCCCCGGGCTACCCGGCCTACCCGGCTTCGTTGTGCACCTCTCCCAACGAGGTGGTGTGCCACGGCATCCCGGACGAGCGTCCCCTGCGCGACGGCGACATCCTGAACATCGACGTCACCGTCATCAAGGACGGCTGGCACGGCGACAACAGCCGCATGTACGTGGTGGGCAACGGCTCCATCGCGGCGCGGCGCCTGTGCCAGATCACCTTCGAGGCAATGTGGAAGGGCATCGCGCAGGTCCGCCCGGGTGCGCGCCTGGGCGACATCGGCCACGCCATCCAGACCTTCGCCGAGCGCGCCGGGTACTCGGTGGTGCGCGAGTTCTGCGGCCACGGCGTGGGCGCGCGCTTCCACGAGGAGCCCCAGGTGCTGCACTACGGCCGCCCGGGCACGCTGGAAGAACTCGTGCCGGGCATGATCTTCACGATCGAGCCGATGATCAACCTCGGCCGGCGCGACATCAAGGAAGACCGCCGCGGCAACCGCCCCTACGACGGGTGGACCATCGTCACGCGCGATCGCTCGCTGTCGGCGCAGTGGGAGCACACGGTGCTCGTCACCGAGTCGGGCTACGAGGTGCTCACCGTCTCTGCCGGCAGCCCGCCGCCGCCGCCTTTTGCCGCAGCCGGCTACGGGCGCGCCGCCGACGCCGTGACGCCACCCGTCGCGCTGGCCACCCCGGGCTGAGCCCATGTCGTCGGCGTCCGCACCGGTGAGTGCCACCGATGTGCCCGGCCTGCGCGCGCGCTTTCGCGACGGCAAGGCCGCGCTGCTCGAGCAGTTCGCCAGCGGCCGCCCGACGGCGCAGGCCGCACACGCCCTGCTGCGTCGCCTGGCACGCCACGTCGACGCGACGCTGCGCCAGCTCTGGGCGTCGCACCCCATGCCCGGCGGCAGCGCCCTGGTGGCCGTGGGCGGATACGGCCGCGGCGAGCTCTTCCCGTCTTCCGACGTGGACGTGCTCGTGCTGCTTCCCGAAGGCGCAGACACGGCCGGCGTGGCCGAATTCATCACCGCCTGCTGGGACCTGGGGCTGGAGATCGGCTCCTCGGTGCGCACGGTGCGGGAGTGCGTGGCCGAGGCGCAGCGCGACGTGACCGTTCAGACCGCCCTGCTGGAGTCTCGTGCCATCTGCGGCGACCGCCGGATCTTCAAGGCGTTCCAGGAAGCCACCCAGGCGGCGCTGGACACGCAAGCCTTCCTGCGCGCCAAGACGCTGGAGATGCAGCAGCGCCACGTGAAGTACGAGAACACCCCGTACGCGCTGGAGCCCAACTGCAAGGAGAGCCCCGGCGGCCTGCGAGACCTGCAGGTGCTGCTGTGGATCGCTCGCGCGGCCGGGCTCGGCCGCTCCTGGCGCGAACTCGCCGCCAACGGGCTGCTCACGCCCTTCGAGGAGGGACAGCTGCGCCGCCACGAGGGCACGCTCAAGCTGATCCGCGCTCGGCTGCACCTGGTGGCCCGGCGCCGCGAGGACCGCCTCGTCTTCGACCTGCAGACCGCCGTGGCCGAGAGCTTCGGCCACGCCTCCACCCGCACGCAGCGCGCCTCGGAGGTGCTGATGCACCGCTACTACTGGGCGGCCAAGGCGGTGACGCAGCTCAACCAGATC
>JBMOGN010000344.1:0-2592 GCA_049318345.1 Rubrivivax sp.
GTACATGTCGGCGACCTTGATCTTGTAGAAGTCGGCCACCGTCTTCTGGATGTTCTCCACCGAGATCTGCCGGTTCTGGATCGACAGCAGGTCGCGCAGCGCCTCGCGCGCCAGCACGATGTTGATGTCCTTGTGCGAGAAGCGCGCGTAGGCGATCACCTTGCGCAGCGCGCCCTCGAGCTCGCGCACGTTGGCGCGCACGTTCTTGGCGATGAAGAAGGCCACGTCCTCGGGCATCTGCGCGCCCTCGGCCTCGGCCTTGCGGATCAGGATGGCCACGCGCATCTCGAGCTCCGGCGGCTCGATGGCCACCGTCAGGCCCGCGTCGAAGCGGCTGGTCAGCCGCTGGTCGATGTCCACCAGCCCCTTGGGGTAGGTGTCGCTGGTCATGATGATGTGTGCGCGCTTGGCCAGGAGCGCCTCGAAGGTGTTGAAGAACTCCTCCTGGGTGCGCTCCTTGCCCGCGAAGAACTGCACGTCGTCGATGAGCAGCAGGTCCAGCGAGTGGTACTTGGCCTTCAGGTCGTCGAAGGTCTTGCGCTGGTAGTTCTTGACGACATCGCTGATGAACTGCTCGGCGTGCAGGTACAGCACGCGTGCGTAGGGCTTGTCGGCCAGCAGCGCGTTGCCCACCGCGTGCACGAGGTGCGTCTTGCCCAGGCCCACGCCGCCGTAGATGAACAGCGGGTTGTACATGACGCCCGGCGCGCCGGCCACGTGCAGCGCGGCCGTGCGCGCCATCTGATTGGCCCGGCCGGGCACGAGGTTGTCGAAGGTCAGCGAGGTGTTGAGCTTGTGGACGTTTCCTGCTGGCGTACCGTGCTGCCCGGTGTGCAGGCCCGCCGGTGGGCCGCCCGGGCCTTCCTGGGCGGGCGCCCGGCCGGGCTCGGCTTGACGCCCCGGGCCCGAGAGGCCGGCGGCGGGGCGGCCGGCGGGCAGCTCGCGTGGCGTGACGGTGAGCTCCAGGCGCACGGCGCGCCCGGCAATTTCTGCCAGGAGCGTTTCGATGCGTGCGGCGTACTGCGTGCGGATCCAGTCCAGCTTGAAGCGGTTGGGCACGCGCAGCGCCACGACGGTCGGGCCGTCGTCGTCGTCCAGGCGCACCTCGGGCTCGGGCAGGGATCGGATCCAGGTGTCGAACTGCTGGGCGGGCAACTCGGCGGCGAGCCGGTCGCGCCCCTGCGCCCAGAGTGTGCGGGGTTCGGTCAGATTTGTGGACAAGTTCATTGTGGAGAGCCGTCCGGGCCTGTCTCCTGGCTCGTCGGGAGCGCAGTTATCCACAATCGCGGGCCTGCCGTCAATGGGAATGCTGCCGTCCGGAAAGCCCCGGGTTGCCGTGCAAGTCTTTGAAGGGCAAGGCCTTTTTGTTATCATTCTAGGTTTCCCGAATTGCAGCCCTGACGCGACTGCCGGCACCGGGCCGGCTGAAGTTGTCGCAAGGGGCCCACATCAAGCGAGCACGCCATGGCCATGAAGCGCACCTACCAACCTTCCAAGACCCGCCGGGCGCGCACCCATGGGTTCCTCGTGCGCATGAAGACACGAGGCGGCCGCGCTGTGATCAACGCCCGCCGCGCCAAGGGCCGCAAGCGCCTGTCGCAGGTCTGACACCGGCTGCGGGGACGCCCCGTCCCCCGGTGTGTCGAACGCGCCCCCCGCCCGCACCATGATCGGCCGTCTGACGCAGGCCGCCGATTTCCAGCGGCTGCTGGCCACGCCCACGTGCGCCCGCTCCTCCCACTTCAGCCTGCACCACCTGCGGGCCGTGCCCACGCGCGCCCAGCCGGCCCACCAGCGGCGGGTGCAGGCCGAGTTATCCACAGATTCGGAGCCCGTTGTGCCGAAACCTGTGGATGACTTCTGGCTCGGGTGCCTCGTGCCCAAGCGCCACGCGCGCCGGGCGGTCACCCGCAGCAGCCTGAAGCGGCAGATGCGGGCGGCCGTGCAGCGTCACGAAACGTGCTTGGCGCCGGGCCTGTGGCTGCTGCGCCTGCGCAGCCCCTTTGCCGTCGCCGAGTTCCCGTCGGCCGACTCCACCGCGCTGCGTGCGGCCGCCCGGGGCGAGCTCGAGGCGCTGCTGGCGGGGTATGCGCAGCGCCAGGCCGCGCGCGCCCGAGCCTGACGCGCCCGGCTGCGCCTACGCTCCTGCCCCTGCCTCCCATGCCCCCCTTGTCTTCACCTGCCGGCCTCACCCTGCGCTCGGTCGCCCGGCGGCTCGTGGCGCTGCCGCGAGACGCGCTCATCCTGCTCGTGCGCGGCTACCGGCTGCTCATCTCGCCGGCGCTCGGCAACGTGTGCCGCTACGAGCCGAGCTGCTCGCAGTACGCGCTGGGTGCGCTGCAGCGCCACGGCGCGGTGGCCGGCAGCGCGCTGGCGGGCTGGCGTGTGCTGCGCTGCAACCCCTGGTGCCTGGGCGGCTGCGACCCCGTGCCGCAGCGCGCGCCGGGCCTCTTTCGTCATCTCGGGCTGGGCGCGGACGATCCGCCCGGCACGGCCCTGAACCCCGACCTCCGGAAGTCCTGACCATGACCGATATTCGCCGCACCCTGCTGTGGGTGGTCTTCACGATGTCGCTGCTGATGCTGTGGGACG
>JBMOGN010000345.1:0-2578 GCA_049318345.1 Rubrivivax sp.
TGGCCTACATCGACGGGCGCGGCGCCACCGTGAACCTGCTGCCGAGCCCCACCCTCGCCGTCGCCGCGCTGAGGTTCTTTGCCCCGCACTCTGCCTGGGAGATCGGGAAGGACCGCTTCTCCGTCCACAACCTCACGATCAACGTGGGCGGGCGCGCCCTGTACGGCATCCTGCTTGAAGCCAACATGGGCACCACTATCCGTGG
Organism: Rubrivivax sp.; assembly: GCA_049318345.1. Taxonomy (GTDB): domain Bacteria; phylum Pseudomonadota; class Gammaproteobacteria; order Burkholderiales; family Burkholderiaceae_C; genus Rubrivivax. The sequence goes on from JBMOGN010000345.1 coordinate 206, forward strand.
CGTCACGGTCAACGACGCCGTCGACGCCGGCTTCCAGGCCGATGCCCCCCAAGATGGCGGCGGCGTCTACTACGCGCAGTATGCCGACAACACCGTGAACCGCTCTCGCAGCGGCATGCAGTTCTCGACGTTCAACGGCATCGTGGTGGGCAAGCGGGTGAGCGCCAACCTGATCGACAACTTCACGGCGGTGGACGTCGACACCGTCTACGACTTCGCCTGGTCCTCGTCGATGGAGATCCTCAACAGCCGCAACTCGTACACGCCTGGCTACATCGGATCAAGGCTGCTGCTCAACGGCCCATACATCTCGGACGTCGAGTTCTACCGCACGCTCTTCAACGGCGTGCCGTCTTCGGAAGCCCACATCACCCTGATCGGATGGTCGTGTGCATCTTCTTCGACCTCGCCCAGTAAGCAGGCTTGCCCCGGGAGGGCTCGCCGTGCGTGGCGACAAGTCTGTTTCGAGCCTTCGCCGGGCGGCAGCGGTTGCCCGGCCACCTGCTGGTGGGCGCCGGCGCGGCGCCGGCCCACTCGATTCCCGACACCACCGCCTGAATGCGGTCCTGGCGGACCGCTGCGGCGGCGTGCCCATTCCCATGAATACCGAATTGTTGGTGCGTCGGGCGTGGAATATGCCGCTCGGCGCAGCCATCACGGCCACGACAAACGCCGCCTCGCGGTCGGCGCTCCCTGGGGCGAACCCCGGCTCAACGGGGCCGGGGCGGCAGCCCGCAAAACGTCCGATAGTCCTTGTTCTTATCGGCATTAGGGAGGTATTGGCACACCAGGCCTTGCTCGCAATTCCCTCCATTGACTGCAAGCATACATTCCATACCCCTCTTTACCGGCGCTCCCGCTTTGCCCGATTGGCCGAAAGCCCCGTCTGACCCTGGCGGTAGTCGCTTGCATACGCCCTGCGAGGCAGATGCATTCTTCGAACACACGGATCTGGGTTCCTGACAATCCCTATCGCTGGAACAAACCCCACCGTTTTCGCCAGCGCGGGGTGAGCTGGGTGAGGGTTGTGCGTGTAACCCTCCTCCGTACGCCAAGATTAGGGCAACAGCAGCCAACGCCCGTTTCAAGTGCGAGCTTTTCGTTTTCATGTCAACCACCTTGCCAGAAGTTTTCGGAGTGGACGAAAAATCTGCTCCAAGGCTTGATCACGAAAACCTGCAACCGATTCTTTTCCAAAGACACTCTGGCATGCCGCCGTTACCTGGGATGTAGGGGTTTTCGAGCGCCCCCCGGACTCTGGCCGGGCGCCTCGTGCGCGCCGCTGTTTCGCGTACGGCCAAGCGGGTGAACTGCCAGCTGGCGTCCCAGGAGCGAGCCTGGCCGACCTCGCGTGCCGAGCACGCGGCAATGGCCGGGCCTGCGCGAACGCTGCCGCCCACCGCGCGGCAGCGGGCGATCATTGCGCCGATGAAGCCCGACCCCGTCACCCCCCCCACCGCCTGCCCCTGCGGCAGCGCCCTGACCTACCCGGCCTGCTGCGGCCGCTGGCACGCCGGCCCCGAGCACCTGCTGGCCCCCACGGCCGAGGCGCTCATGCGCTCGCGCTACAGCGCCTACGTGCGCGAAGACGCTGCCTACCTCCTGGCCACCTGGCACCCCGCCACGCGGCCGGTCGAGCCGCTGACCTTCGAGCCCAGCCTGCGCTGGCTCGGCCAGGAAGTCAGGCGCCACGCGAGCGCCGGCGACACCGCCACCGTCACCTTCGTGGCCCGCAGCAAGCTCGGCGGGCGCGCCCACCGCCTGGTGGAGACGAGCCGCTTCGTGCGCGAGGGCGGGCGCTGGTTCTACCGGGAGGGCGAGGTCGACACCTGAGCCACAGGCTCGGTGAGGGTGGCCTTCGATGGGCGGTCGGCAGAAGCGGTCACACGGGCCGCCGCAAGACCCTCGCTGGCAACGGCGCGGCATAGTGCGCCAGCGCAGGAGCTGCCGGCCCTTGACGGTGATCACCGGGCACAACGCACTGGGCACCTTGCCCGCGAAGTCAAGGACGGCCAACGGCCTGACCAACCTTGTGGGCAGCGCGTCGAGCAGATCGCTTTGACTCACGACCACAAATGGGATCCCCGCAGCAGCACTGCCGCTGAGGTTCGCAAAGACATCGTACTGCGCCACTCGAAAATCACAAGGGGCGCAGGTCAGCGCCCGGAATACCGTGCGCCTTGAAGCGGGCCGTCTGGGCGGAGATCCAATCTCCGAATGCGGCCTCGGCGCAGAGGCTGCCAAAACGGTTCTTGGCTCCGGTCGCTGTGACGCGCGTGGCTCCTACTGGACGTTGGCCATCTCAGCCCGGGCAGGAATTGACTTCCATCGTGGCAACTCATGGGCCCTCTCTATGCGCCCTCCTGCCTGTGT
>JBMOGN010000346.1:0-2559 GCA_049318345.1 Rubrivivax sp.
GCGTGGCGTGCTTGATGCGGTACAGGGCCGGGTCGCGCAGGTTGATGTTGGGCGAGGCCATGTCGATCTTGGCGCGCAGCACGGCCGCGCCGTCGGGCAGCTCACCGTCGCGCATCGCGCGCAGCCGCGCGAGGTTCTCCTCGGGCGTGCGGGTGCGGTACGGGCTGTCGGTGCCCGGGGTGGTGAAGTCGCCGCGGGTGGCGCGCATCTGCTCGGCGCTTTGCTCGTCCACGTAGGCCAGGCCCGCGTTCACCAGCGCCTCCGCGGAGCGGTACATGAAGTCGAAGTAGTCGCTGGCCTGGTACAGGTGGCTGCGGCCGTGCGCCTCCCAGTCGAAGCCGAGCCAGCGCACGGCCTCGATGATGGCGTCGACGTACTCCTGCTCCTCCTTCTCGGGGTTGGTGTCGTCGAAGCGCAGGTGGCACACGCCGCCGTAGTCGCGCGCCAGGCCGAAGTTCAGGCAGATGCTCTTGGCGTGGCCGATGTGCAGGTAGCCGTTGGGCTCGGGCGGGAAGCGCGTGCGGATGCGCGCTGGGTCGGGCGCGCCCGCCGCGTGGTGCGCGGCGTCGCCGGGGCTGCCGCCGAAGGGCCGCTGGTCGTAGGTGCCCGCCTCGAGGTCACGCTCGATGACGGTGCGCAGGAAGTTCGCGGGCCGTGCGGCTTCCGCGGCGGGGCCGGGGTGCTTGGACATTGGCGGAATTCTAGGGGCGCGACCCGCCCCAGGCCACCTGGAGACCGTCAGTCCTGCCCCGGCCCCGCCCCCGGAATCCGGCTGACCGTCACCGTGCCGTCCGAGCACACCGTGCGGCACTCCTGGTCGTGCGCAAAGGCGAAGCCGACGGCGAAGGCGGTGCTGAAGGTCGAGACGCAGGCGCTGCTGCGCGCCCAGGCGCACACGCGGGTGAAGGGGGCCGTACGCTCGAAGACACAAGCCCAGGCCTGGGCAAAGGCGCAGGCCGAGGCCGAGGCGTGGGCGAAGGCTGCCGCCGCGGCCGCGGCCGTGGCGGAGGCGCAGGCCGTGGCACAGACCTTCGGGCAGTCCACCGCGGGGTTGGCGGGCGGGTCCCCCACCGCCTGGCTGGCGGCCCCGATCGGCACCGGCGCGAGATCCAGCCTGCGGAAGCTCACGGGTTTCAGCGGCTGCACGGAGGCGGGCTTCACCACCGAGGTGGCTGGCAGCAGCGTCGACACCTCGTCATGAATGGTCTGGAAAGGGCTGCGTGTGCCCGCAAGCCGCGCCGCGGCCAGGTCGGCTGCGGCGATCGTGGTGGCTGCCGGTTCGACCCACCTGGGCTCGGTGCTGGGCATGGGCACCCCCGCCTGCACGAGTGCGGCCTGCCGCTCACGCTGCGCGTCGGTCAGGGGCGTGGTGTTGGCGCCGGTGGAGTCCGCGGGGCTGGTGGCTGTCGTGCTGTCGGTGCTGCTGGACGCTCCACCGCCGCAGGCCGCCAGGGCGGCGCACAGCAGGACGGACATCGCGGCGAGGAAGGCGTGCTTCATGGGGGCTCCCGAGGTCACAGTCAGGTGACATGATGTTCCGAACATACTGAAAGCATGTCATATGAGGAGTATCCGGGATTTCCCGAGCAGCGGCCCCGCAACCGCGGGGGGCTGTGAAGAAGGGTCGAGCCGCCCTGCGCGCGCCGGCTTGCCCGGCGCCGCCGGCTGCTCAGCGCCTCTTGCCCCCGCCCAGCAGCGACCCCAGCACCCCCCGCACGATCTCGCGCCCCACCGCCGAGCCCACGCTGCGCATGGCGCTGCGCGCCGCGGACTCGGCCAGGCCTTCCTTGCGGCCGCCCCTCGGGCCCGTGCTCCCGAAGAGGATGTCCGACAGGCCGCCCAGCATGCCGCCGCCGGCCTCCGCGGGCGCCGGCGCGGGCGCCATGCCGGGCAGGGTGCGCGCGGGCGCCGGCTGCCCCGGCGCCGCACCCCCCTGGCCCGCGGCGGCAGCGCCGCCCGCTGCGCCCGAGCCTGGAGCCACGCCACGCAGCTTCTCGTAGGCGCTCTCCCGGTCCACCACCTTCTCGTACACGCCCGCCACGAGCGATCCGGCCAGCAGGCCCTGGCGCTGCTCGGACGCGATCGGCCCGATCTGGCTGCCCGGCGGCAGCACGAATACGCGCTCGGTGACGCTCGGGCGCCCCTTCTCGTCGAGCAGGCTCACCAGCGCCTCGCCCACGCCCAGCTCGGTGATGGCCGACTGGATGTCGAGCTTCGAGTTGGCGCGCATGGTGCTGGCCGCCGAGGCCACGGCCTTCTGGTCGCGCGGCGTGAAGGCGCGCAGCGCGTGCTGCACCCGGTTGCCCAGTTGCCCGAGCACGCTGTCGGGGATGTCCAGCGGGTTCTGCGTCACGAAGTACACGCCCACGCCCTTGGAGCGCACGAGCCGCACCACGAGCTCGATGCGCTCCACCAGCACCTTGGGCGCCTCGTTGAAGAGCAGGTGCGCCTCGTCGAAGAAGAACACGAGCTTGGGCTTGTCCAGGTCGCCTACCTCGGGCAGCGTCTCGAACAGCTCCGACAGCATCCACAGCAGGAAGGTGGCGTACAGCCGCGGCG
>JBMOGN010000347.1:0-2539 GCA_049318345.1 Rubrivivax sp.
GGACTGAGCGCTGGACTGAGCGCCGGACTCAGGCCGCGTTCAGCCAGGCAGCGGTGTCGAACGCGCTGCTCATCTTGGGCATGTTCATCCCGAAGTTGGGATTCACGCCGTTCTTGGGCACCGCCACCTTCGGCGCCGGCTTCGGCGCGATTGCGTGTTCACCCTGGGCCATCTCACCGGCCCGCTCCCATGACCCGATTTGCTGGGAGCGGGCTACCGAAAAGAATAGAAACACCTGAACGGTATTCGTCGCTCGGCCCAGAAGTCGGCGGCATCACGGAAGACGTCCAGCAGCTGCTCGCGGGCCTCACGGTCGAAGCGCGGGTTGTCGGGCAGCTGGTCGAGCACGACGACGAAGCCCGGCTGCGCACCAGACTTGTGCACGAGATCGGTCATGCAGTCGTACAGGGCGTCCAGGTTCTTGCCGAAGTGAGCCGGAAACAGGAAGGCCTGCGCGATGGCCTCGAGCACCTCCTGCTTGCTCTGCGCCTCGCCGATGCTGGCATAGAGGAAATGGTGCCCAGCCGTCTGGGCGGCAGCCATGAGGTCCTCGACCCGGTAGGCCCGGATCGACTGCACCACGTTCGGTCGGATGGTCTGCAACTGCATGGTCGCGGTCCCCCTTCAGTTCAACAAGAATCCTGCAACTTCGCTCGACCGTCGATCACGGCACCACCCGCTTGAAGCTGGCGTAGTGATCGGCGGTGTAGAAACACGCCTCGGGTTTGGTGGGCTCCTGCCCGCCGCACACCAGCCGTCGGGCGCCGCGGTCGCGCGAGCCCGGCGTCTTCACGGTGTACTCCCGGTAGTAGCCCCGCTTCTGCGCCGGCAGCAGCCGCTCGCGGTTGCCGAACACCGTTCCGTCCTTCTCGTACGGAAACGGACCGCCAGAAAGCACCAGCCGATGAGTGGCCTGAGCTTGTGGCGGCAGCAAAGCCAATGCTACCGTGGGGAAATCGTCGCCGGGAACCGGCCCCTTGGCCTGACTGCCTTGTACCGCAGCAACCAGGACGAGAGCGAGCCCTAACTTGGAGATCCACCGCTCGTTCGCCGATTGCCCGGACGCAGACACGGGTAAACCCTTAAAAAACCAGCCGAGATGGTACCGGAATGCGGGAAAAACCTCAAGTCGGCGGCTTCAATCGACCCCAGCGAAATGTAAAGTTAGTTTTCGCTCACATCTGGTCTGGCGCGGCGCCTCAGCGCGTGGCGTTGGCGTCGGCCACGGTCAGGGCGGCCATGTTGACGATCCGGCGCACGGTGGCTGACGGCGTCAGGATGTGCACCGGCTTGGCCGCTCCCAGCAGCACCGGCCCGATGGCGATGCCCCCGCCCGCAGCGGTCTTCAGCAGGTTGTAGGAGATGTTGGCCGCGTCCATATTGGGCAGCACCAGCAGGTTCGCTTCGCCCGACAGGGTGCTGCGCGGCATGATCTCGCGCCGGTGAGCGGCGTCCAGCGCCGCATCGCCGTGCATCTCGCCGTCGATCTCCAGCCAAGGTGCGCGCTGCTGCACGAGCGCCAGGGCCTCGCGCATCTTGACCGCCGAGGCGTGGCTGCTCGAGCCGAAGTTGCTGTGCGACAGCAGCGCCGCCTTGGGCTGCACGCCGAAGCGGCGCATCTCCTCGGCCGCCAGCACCGTGATCTCGGCCAGCTGCTCGGCGGTGGGGTCGTGGTTGACGTGGGTGTCCACGAGGAAGAGCTGGCGCCCGGGCAGGATCAGCCCGTTCATGCAGGCGTAGGTCTTCACCCCCTGGCGCAGGCCGATGACCTGGTCGATGTGGTGCAGGTGCTGGTGCGTGGAGCCCCAGGTGCCGCAGATCAGGCCATCGACCTCGCCCTTGTGCAGCAGCATGGACGACACGAGTGTCAGACGCCGCCGCATCTCGATCTTGGCGAACTGCTCGGTCACACCCTTGCGCTCGGTCATGCGGTGATATGTCTGCCAGTAGTCGCGGTAGCGCGGGTCGTCGTCGATGTTGATGACCTCGAAATCGCGCCCGGCCTGCAGCCGCAGGCCCAGTTGCTCCACGCGCCGCAGGATCTGCGTCGCGCGCCCGACCAGCCAGGGCTTGGCCAGGCCCTCGTCCACGATCACCTGCACCGCCCGCAGCACCCGCCGGTCCTCGCCTTCGGCGAAGGCCACGTTGCGCCGCGTGGCCCGCTTGGCCACGGCGAAGATCGGCTTCATCGTCGTGCCCGAGGCGTAGACGAAGGCCTGCAGCCGCTCGGCATAGACGTCCCAGTCGGAGATCGGGCGCTGCGCCACGCCGGACTCGGCCGCCGCGCGCGCCACCGCTGGTGCGATGCGCATCATCAGCCGCGGGTCGAAGGGCTTGGGGATCAGGTACTCCGGCCCGAACGTGAGCGTGGCCCCGGCGTAGGCCGAGGCCACGACGTCGTCCTGCTCGGCCTGCGCGAGCCCGGCGATGGCGTGCACGGCTGCGATCTCCATCGCATCGTTGATCGTCGTCGCTCCGCAGTCCAGCGCGCCGCGGAAGATGTACGGAAAGCACAGGACGTTGTTGACCTGGTTCGGGT
>JBMOGN010000348.1:0-2534 GCA_049318345.1 Rubrivivax sp.
AACAGGTCGCAGCCGCCGTCCAGCAGCCCCTGCGCCTGCTCGCGGTAGGCCGCGCGCAGCTCGTCGAAGTTCACGTTGCGCGCGCCTGCGTCGTTCACGTCAGGGCTGATGCTGGCCGTGCGCGGCGTGGGCCCCAGGGCCCCGGCCACGAAGCGCGGCTTGTCGGGGGTGCTGAAGCGGTCGACGGCCCGGCGCGCCAGGCTGGCGGCAGCCTCGTTCATCTCGCGCGCAAGACCCCCCAGCCCGTAGTCGTCCTGCGCGATGGAGGTGGCACCGAAGGTGTTGGTCTCGATGAGGTCGGCCCCGGCGGCAAGGTACTGCTCGTGGATCTCCAGGATCACGTCCGGCCGCGTCAGCACGAGCAGGTCGTTGTTGCCCTTGAGGTCGCGCGGGTGGCCGGCGAAGCGCTCACCGCGGAAGTCGGCCTCGGTGAGCCGGTGGCGCTGGATCATCGTGCCCATGGCGCCGTCGATAACGACGATGCGCTCGCGCAGCAGCCCGGGCAGGGCGGCAGCACGGGTGTAGGCCGCGTCGGCGGCGACCGGGGTATGACGCTCATTCATGAGAGGATTGTAGGGACGCCCTCCGCCCTGCCATGAAGCACCTCTCCCCGCGCCAGGCCTGGTCATTCCTGCAGGCCACGCCCGATGCGCTGTTCGTCGATGTCCGCATGGAGATCGAGTACCTGTATGTCGGGCACCCCCCCGGCGTGGTGCACGTGGCCTGGTACGAGTACCCGGAGATGCGCGCCCACCCACAGGCCTTCGTCGAGCAGGTGCGGCGCGAGGCGGGCGGGCGCAGCGACCTGCCGGTGGTGCTCATCTGCCGCTCGGGCAAGCGCACGGTGGAGGCCGCCCAGGCGCTGGAGGCCGCCGGCTTCACCGAGGTGATCAACGTGCTCGACGGCTTCGAGGGCGAGCTCGACGAGCACTTCCAGCGCGGGCGCATGAGCGGCTGGCGCTTCGAGGGCCTGCCCTGGGAGCAGCTGTAGCCGCGCAGCCCGCCGCGGGCGGGGCGATGGCTCAGTTCAGACCGGCCGGCGCGGTCTCGCCGAACAGCGAGTCGCGAAAGCGCATCTCGCCCGGGCCGTCGTCGTGCATCGCCCACAGCTCCAGCTGCGCGGCCGACATCGGCTTGGCGAAGTAGAAGCCCTGCAGCTCGTCGCAGCCCAGGGCGACGAGCAGGTCGCGCTGCTCGGGCGACTCCACGCCCTCGGCCACCACGCGCAGGTCCAGCGTGTGGGCCATCTGCACGATGGCCTGCACGATGGTGCGCGCGTCCTGGCTGGTGGCCAGGTCGCTGGCGAAGTCGGTGTCGAGCTTGAGCTCGGCCGCGGGCAGCCGCCGCAGCAGCGCCAGGCTGGAGTGACCGGTGCCGAAGTCGTCGATGGACACGTGCACCCCCACCTCGCGCAGCCGGGCGAAGGCGCGCTGCGTGGCCGAGGTGTCTTCCATCGCCAGCGTCTCGGTGATCTCGCAGGTGAAGCGCGAGGGCCGCAGATCGTGTCGTGCCAGCCCGCGGGCCAGGCGCTCGACGAAGTCGTCCTGGCGCATCTGGTAGCCCGAGACATTGATGGCCACGCGCATGCGCAGGCCCTTGTCGCGCCATTCGGCAGCCTGGCGGATGGCCTCGTCCAGCACCCAGTCGCCGATGCTGCCGATCAGCCCGTGGCGCTCGGCCAGCGGGATGAAGCGCTCGGGGCTGATGACGCCGTGGGCCGGGTGGTTCCAGCGCAGCAGCGCCTCGGCGGCCGTGATCTCCTGGCTGCGGGCGTCCACCTTGGGCTGGTAGACGAGCTCGAGCTGGCCGCCGGAAACCGCGCGTTGCAGGTCGCGCGCCAGCTCCAGCTTCTCGCGCAGGCCCTCGGTCATGCGCAGCTGGTACTCGGCAAAGGCCCCGCCGCCGGCAAGCTTCACGCTGCGCAGGGCGGCCGCGGCGTGCGCCAGCAGCCGCGCGCGCGAGCCGTGCTCGGGGTAGCGGGCGATGCCCACCGACACCGACAGCCGCACGTCCTGCGTACCCACGCGCACCGGGCGCGCGAGCTGCTCGATGACCCGACGCGCGCGCAGGCGCGCCTGCTCGGCGCCACCGTGCACGAGGACGACGAACTCGTCGCTGGCGATGCGCGCGCAGCAGTCCTCGGGGCTCAGGGCAAGCAGCCGGCGGCCGGCTTCGGCGAGCACCGCGTCTCCGGCAGCGTGGCCGTGGAGCTCGTTGATGCTGCGCATGGCGTCCACGCCCAGGTACAACAAGGCAAAGCTCGAGCCGGCGGCGTCCGCGCCGTGGTAGGCCGCCTCCAGGGGCTCCTCGAAGCCGGCGCGCGTACGCAGGCCGGTGAGCGGGTCGCGCGGGATGGCCGGCTCCTCGGGCTGGGTGATCCGGGTGTCGGACAGGGTGTCCAGCGCGTCCGCGCCGAGGCTGCGCGAATCGTGCGCACGCGAGCGGGCCCACGCCCAGGCCAGCGCCACGGTGGCGCCCAATGCGGCGGCCACGACCAGCCACCACCAGGACACTGCAAGGCCCGACACCATGCC
>JBMOGN010000349.1:0-2496 GCA_049318345.1 Rubrivivax sp.
GGACTTCAGCTTCGAGCCGCCCGCCGCGGGCGGCGCCCATCCCTACGAGGAGCGTCCGGAGGACGCCGACGAGGAGCGCTCCGGCCGCGCCGGGCACCTGGTGGCCGACAAGCTGGCGCTGGTCACGAGCCGCGAGGGCGCCGCGCGCGCCGTGCTGCGCGAGCTGCCGCGGATCGACCGCGCCAGCGAGATCGTGGCCGAGCTGAGCTTCAACGATCCCAACGGCGAGGTGCAGACCGTCTCGGCCACCGTGCCGGTGTGGCCGGCTGGCGTGGTGGTGGGCATCCAGGCCTCGTCGTGGGCCTCCAGCCGCGACGCCACCGGGCTCACGGTGGTGGTGCTGGACACTGCGGGGCGGCCGCTGCGCGGGCAGAAGGTGGAGGTGCGCGGCCAGCGCACGCTGCTGCACAGCACGCGCAAGCGCATGGTCGGCGGCTTCTACGCCTGGGACCACCGCAGCGAGGTGCAGGAGCTCGGGCTGCTGTGCAGCGGCACGAGCGACGAGCAGGGGCGGCTGCGCTGCACGGCGAAACTCGACAGCGCCGGACAGGTGCAGCTCGTGGCCTCGGCACGCGACGCGCTGGGCCACCGCGCCGAGGCGGCCACCAGCGTGTGGGTGACCGGCCAGGGCGAGCTGTGGTTCGCCCAGGACAACGACGACCGCATCGACGTGCTGCCGCTGCAGCGCCGCGTCGAGCCGGGCCAGACCGCCAGGCTGCAGGTGCGCATGCCCTTTCGCGAGGCCACCGCGCTCGTGACGGTGGAGCGCGAGGGCGTGCTGGATGCGCGCGTGCTCACGCTGCGGGGGAGCGACCCGACCATCGAGCTGCCGGTGGACGCGAGCTGGGGGCCGAACGTGTACGTGAGCGTGCTGGTGCTGCGCGGGCGCATCCGGGAGGTGCCGTGGTACTCCTTCTTCTCGTGGGGCTGGCGCCAGCCGCTGGAGTGGGCGCGCAGCTACTGGAGCGAGGGCCGCGAGTTCCGGCCGCCCACGGCGATGGTGGACCTGGCCCGGCCGGCCTTCAAGCTCGGCGTGGCGCAACTGGAGGTGGGGCTGCAGGCGCACACGCTGCAGGTGCAGGTCACGCCCGAGCAGCCGCGCTATGGCGTGCGCGACAAGGCGCGCGTGAAGCTGCGGGTGACGCAGGGCGGCGAGCCCGTGGCCGGCGCGGAGGTGGCCTTCGCGGCCGTGGACGAAGGGCTGCTGGCCCTGCGGCCGAACGACTCGTGGGACCTGCTCAACGCAATGATGCGCAAGCGCGAGTGGGGCGTGCAGACGAGCACCGGACAGGGCGAGATCATCGGCAGGCGCCACTACGGCCGCAAGGCCGTGGCCGCCGGCGGCGGCGGCGGGCGGGGCGGCACGCGCGAGCTCTTCGACACGCTGCTGCTGTGGGCCCCGCGCGTGAGCCTGGACGCCCGCGGCGAGGCCGTGGTGGAGGTGCCGCTGAACGACTCGCTCACCTCCTTCCGCCTCGTGGCCGTGGCCGACGCGGGTGTCCAGACCTTCGGCACCGGCAGCGCGAGCATCGCCGTGTCGCAGGACCTGCAACTGCTGGCCGGGCTGCCGCCCCTGGTGCGCGAGGGCGACCGCTACCGCGTCCTGATGACGCTGCGCAACACCACGGCGCGGGCGATGGAGGTGCGCGTGACGCTGCGGGGCATGGTCGCGCGCGACGGGCCTGGCGCCACCTCTGGCTCGCCGGAGCTCGTGCGCACGCCCCTGGAGTTCGCGGCGCAGGTCGTGCGCGTGGCCGCCGGTGCGGCCGCCGAGGTGGGCTGGGACGTGGAGGTCCCGGCCGAGGCGCGCAGCATCGCCTGGGAGGCGGCGGCGCAGGAGCAGACGCCTGCCAGCCAGGCGGGAGCCTCTGGCGCGGCACCGGCTGCTGCGGGCGCTGCGGTCGCTTCGGCCGCAGCAGCTCGCGACCGCCTGCGCGTGACCCAGCTCGTGGCCAGCGCGGTACCCGTACGCGTCGTGCAGGCCACGCTGCAGCAGCTCGAGGGCAGCGCCTCCACGCCGGTGGCCGCGCCCGCCGACGCGCTGCGCCAGGGCAGCTCGGGCCCGGTGCGCGGCGGCCTCGCGGTGAGCCTGCGCCCGAGCCTGGGCGGCACGCTGCCGGGGGTGCGACGGTACTTCGAGGCCTACCCCTACAGCTGCCTGGAGCAGCAGGCCTCGCGCGCCATCGGCCTGCGTGATGCCGGCGCCTGGGCGGCGCTCATGCGCCGGCTGCCAACCTACCTGGACCGCGACGGCCTGGCCGCCTACTTCCCGCCGGGCGCCGACGAGGGAACGCGGGGCAGCGACCGGCTCACGGCCTACTTGCTGGCCGCCGCCGACGAGGCCGGCCTGCAGGTGCCCGCTGCCGAACGCCAGCGCATGCTCGATGGCCTGGAGGGCTTCGTCGCCGGACGCTTCGAGCGCGCGGCCTGGGCGCCCCGGCCCGACCTGGAGGTGCGCAAGCTCGCGGCGCTGGAGGCGCTGTCGCGCCACGGCCG
>JBMOGN010000350.1:0-2488 GCA_049318345.1 Rubrivivax sp.
TCTACGGATCCGTCAGGCGCGATGTGAGGGGGTTTTCACACAGCCTCGGCCATCAGCGGTCCTACAGGTCGCGAACTCAATTTGGATAAGGGCGCCTCAGCGAACGACAGGTTCAGGGCGGACGACCAGAGGTGAACCGGCATACACGGATCTACCCGACACCAAAGATGTGCAAGACCATCGTGACTGTCCGCGCCGATCGCCAGGTCCTGGCCACACAGGAGACGTTCGCCGTTCGGCCTCGGGCGCCTGAGAAGCCCTTCCCGGTCGACTTGAACCCCTCTTGAATCGATCGGCCACGCGCCGAACTGACAGATCACTTCGACTGAAACTCGCATCAGTCGGCAGGCGGCGGCTCGCCTGCCAGCGGTTCCACGATGGCATAGGTCTTGATCACAGGCTCCAGAACTTCAAACGAGCCGCGAAATCCGGCGGGTATGAAGAGCGCTTCGCCAGGCCCCGCTTCATCAAACGACCCATCTTCCCGGTGCACCCTGCAGCGGCCAGCCAGCACAGTGAACAGTTCGTGTTCGCCCACGCCCATCTCAATGCGCCAGTGGCCCACTTCCGAGCGCCAGACGCCGCAGTAAAGGCGACCTGCGCCGATGTCGGCGTCGACGCGGTTCCAGGTGTCGCGACGGGGGTTGCCATCGATCAGCCGCTCAGCGCGGGGGAAATCCGATTCCGGCAGGCCGGCCATCACGGCGGTCAGCTTGAGCAGGGGTGGCTGGTTATTCATGTCGAAGCAATGTATCGCTTAATCTGCGCTCAGACCCCCAGCCGATCGCGCAGCCCGTAGTACCACGCGCCCAGGGCAGCCATGGGCACGCGCAGCAGGCGCCCGCCTGGGAACGGCAGGTGCGGCAACTGTTCAAAGAGGCTGAAGCGCTCGGCCTGCCCCTGAATCAACTCGCCCATCACGCGGCCGATCAGGTGGGTGAAGGTCACGCCGTGCCCAGAGCACCCCTGGGAGTAGAAGATGTTGCCGTCCAACCGCCCCACCTCGGGCAGGCGTGACAGCGTCAAGAGAAAGTCGCCCGTCCAGGCGTAGTCGATACGCACACCCGCCAGTTGCGGAAAGACGCGCAGCAGCTTGGGCATCAGGCTGCCGGTGATATCGGCCAGGTCTCGCGCGCCATAGACCACACCACCTCCGAAGAGCAGGCGTCGGTCTGCGGAGAGGCGGAAGTAGTCGAGCAGGAAGTTGCAGTCCTCCACGCAGAAGTCTGTAGGGATGACATCCTTCCAGCGTTCGCCCAGCGGCTCGGTGGCGATGATCTGCGTCCCACAGGGCATGGACTTCGCTGCCAGCCGAGGCTCCAGATCGCCCAAGTAGGCATTCCCGGCAACGACCACAAAGCGAGCGGTGACGTGGCCCTGGGCTGTCCGTACGATAGCCGTCTGACCGCGCTCGATGGCCGTCACCCTGGACTGCTCATGAATCTTGCCGCCCAGCGACTCGAAAGCCGCTGCCTCGCCCAAGGCCAGCTTCAGTGGGTGGAAGTGTCCGCCCGAACGGTCCAGCAATGCCCCTTGGTAGCGCTTGGTGTTCACGGCCGCACGGGTGGCGCGTTCATCCAGCAACTCGAGCTGGCGGTGGCCGTGCTTCTCCCAGAGTGCCTTTTGTGCTTCCAGGGCCCGCAACTGCTTGGACGTCAAAGCGGCAAACAGCAGGCCGTTCTTCAAGTCACAGTCGATGCCGTACCGCGCCACCCGCTCGCGAATGATGGCGCCGCCCTCGAAAGCCATGCCCCCGAGCGCGTTGGCCAACGCAACACCGTGACGCTGCTCGATGACGTCGATGTCGCGCGAATAGCTGTGCACGATCTGGCCGCCGTTGCGACCCGACGCGCCCCAACCCACGCGCGCAGCCTCGAGCACCACCACACGAAAGCCGGCCTCGGCCAGATGCAGCGCCGTCGACAGTCCGGTGTAGCCGGCGCCGACGACGCAGACATCGGCCGCCACAGCCCCTCGCAACGGCGCGCGCTCGGGCAGAGCCCCAGCCGTCGCGGCGTAGCAGGACGGTGCGTGTGCGATGGAGCGGTTCACCTCAGACATGCAGCAGCAGGTGCTCACGCTCCCAGGGTGATATCACCGTCATGAACTCGGCGTACTCGACCTCCTTGACCTCGGTGTAGACCGTGACGAAGCCCCCGCCCAACACGGCAGCCAGGTCCTTCTCGGCTCGCAGCAGCGCCAGGGCCTCACCCAGGCTGCGCGGCAGTTGGTGGTCGCCCAGGTAGGCGTCGCCCCTGCACTCGGGACGGGGTTCGATGCGGTTCTTGATGCCCAGGTAGCCGCAGGCCAGCGTGGCGGCCAGTGCGATGTACGGGTTGGCATCGGCGCCGATCACGCGGTTCTCGATGCGGCGGGCCTGCGGCGCGGCCACGGGCGAGCGGATGCCGACGGTGCGGTTGTCGGTGCCCCACTGGATGTTGATCGGTGCCGCCGTGTTGCGCGACAGGCGCCGGTAGCTGTTCACGTA
>JBMOGN010000351.1:0-2461 GCA_049318345.1 Rubrivivax sp.
CTCACGCCCGAGGAGAAGCTGCTGCGCGCGATCTTCGGCGAGAAGGCCTCCGACGTGAAGGACACCTCGCTGCGCGTGGACCAGGGCACGAGCGGCACCGTCATCGACGTGCAGGTCTTCACCCGCGAGGGCATCACGCGCGACAAGCGCGCCCAGCAGATCATCGACGACGAGCTCAAGCGCTTCCGCCTGGACCTGAACGACCAGCTGCGCATCGTCGAGGCCGACGCCTTCGACCGCATCGAGAAGCTCCTTGCCGGCAAGGTGGCCAACGGCGGCCCGCAGAAGATCGCCAAGGGCACGGTCATCGACAAGGCCTACCTCGCCTCGGTGGACAAGTACCACTGGTTCGACATCCGCCCGGCCGACGAGGAGGTGGCCAACCAGCTGGAGTCCATCAAGAACTCGCTGGACCAGACGCGCCACAGCTTCGACCTGGCCTTCGAGGAGAAGAGGAAGAAGCTCACGCAGGGCGACGAGCTGCCCGCGGGCGTGCTGAAGATGGTCAAGGTGTACCTGGCCGTCAAGCGCCGCCTGCAGCCCGGCGACAAGATGGCCGGCCGCCACGGCAACAAGGGCGTGGTATCCAAGATCGTGCCCGTGGAGGACATGCCCTACATGGCCGACGGCACGCCGATGGACATCGTGCTCAATCCGCTGGGCGTGCCCTCGCGGATGAACGTGGGCCAGGTGCTGGAAGTCCACCTCGGGTGGGCGGCCAAGGGCATCGGCCAGCGCATCGGCGACATGCTCCAGAGCCAGGCGCGCGTGGCCGACATCCGCAAGATGCTCGACCAGATCTACAACAAGTCCGGCGGCAAGGGCGAGCAGATCGACAAGCTCGGTGACGCCGAGGTGCTGGAGATGGCGGGCCACCTGTCGCAGGGCATCCCGTTCGCCACACCGGTGTTCGACGGCGCCGCCGAGGAAGAGATCCGCGGCATGCTCAAGCTCGCCTACCCGGACGAGGTGGCCCAGGTGCGCGGTCTGACCGACACGCGCACGCAGGCCGTGCTGCACGACGGTCGCACGGGCGAGGCCTTCGAGCGCCCGGTGACCATTGGCTACATGCACGTGCTCAAGCTGCACCACCTCGTGGACGACAAGATGCACGCCCGCTCCACCGGCCCCTACAGCCTGGTGACCCAGCAGCCGCTGGGTGGCAAGGCGCAGTTCGGCGGTCAGCGTTTCGGCGAAATGGAAGTCTGGGCGCTGGAGGCCTACGGCGCGTCGTACGTGCTGCAGGAGATGCTCACCGTGAAGTCCGACGACGTGAACGGCCGCACGAAGGTGTACGAGAACATCGTCAAGGGCGAGCACTCGATCGATGCGGGCATGCCCGAGTCGTTCAACGTGCTGGTCAAGGAAATCCGCTCGCTCGGCATCGACATCGAGCTCGAGCGCAACTAAGCAGGAACGGAAAGGATTGAAGCCATGAAGGGACTACTCGACCTTTTCAAGCAGTTCACCCCGGACGAGCACTTCGACGCGATCAAGATCGGGCTGGCCTCGCCCGAGAAGATCCGCTCCTGGTCGTTCGGCGAGGTGAAGAAGCCTGAGACCATCAACTACCGCACCTTCAAGCCCGAGCGTGACGGTCTGTTCTGCGCCAAGATCTTCGGCCCGATCAAGGACTACGAGTGCCTGTGCGGCAAGTACAAGCGCCTGAAGCACCGCGGGGTGATCTGCGAGAAGTGCGGCGTGGAGGTCACGCAGACCAAGGTGCGCCGCGAGCGCATGGGCCACATCGACCTGGCCGCCCCTTGCGCGCACATCTGGTTCCTCAAGAGCCTGCCGTCCCGGCTGGGCCTGGTGCTGAACATGACGCTGCGCGACATCGAGCGCGTGCTGTACTTCGAGGCCTACGTGGTCGTCGACCCGGGCATGACGCCGCTGAAGAAGTTCTCGATCATGACCGAGGACGACTTCGAGGCCAAGCAGAAGGAGTACGGTGACGAGTTCGTCGCGATGATGGGCGCCGAGGGAGTGAAGAAGCTCCTGGAGGAGATGGACATCGATGCGGAGATCGACCGCATCCGCAACGACATGACCGGCTCGGAGCTCAAGATCAAGAAGAACTCCAAGCGCCTGAAGGTGCTGGAAGCCTTCAAGAAGTCGGGCATCAAGCCGCAGTGGATGGTGATGGACGTGCTGCCGGTGCTGCCGCCGGACCTGCGTCCGCTCGTGCCGCTGGACGGCGGGCGCTTTGCCACCTCCGACCTCAACGATCTGTACCGCCGCGTCATCAACCGCAACAACCGCCTGGCGCGGCTGCTGGAGCTCAAGGCGCCGGAGATCATCGTGCGCAACGAGAAGCGCATGCTGCAGGAGGCGGTGGACTCGCTGCTGGACAACGGCCGCCGTGGCAAGGCGATGACGGGCGCGAACAAGCGCGCGCTGAAGTCCCTGGCCGACATGATCAAGGGCAAGGGCGGTCGCTTCCGCCAGAACCTGCTGGGCA
>JBMOGN010000352.1:0-2459 GCA_049318345.1 Rubrivivax sp.
GTAAGCCAACAGATTTACAGTCTGCCCCCTTTAGCCACTCGGGCACCCCTCCACGCGGAACCCGCGATTCTAGCACAGTTTGTCTACAGTGCCCACCAATCCACGAGGTCGGCCGTGGCCAGGAAGTGCGAGCCGTCGGCCATGAACTCGCGCCGGAAGTCATTGGAGGGGTGGCGCGTGCGCAGCACCCGAGGCGCGCAGGCCGCCGGGCAGGCGGCGTCGAAGAAGGCCTGCGCTCGCGAGCCCCACAGCAGGAACACCGGCGGGGCGGACCGCCTGCACAAGCTCTCTATTATCTCAGAAGTGAGCGCCTGCCAACCGCAATCCAGGTGACTGCCGATGCGGCCCACCTCCACGGTCAGGGCGGGGTTCAGCAGCAGCACCCCCTGGCGCGCCCAGCCGTCCAGCACCCAGCGCGCCGGCGGCTCGAATCCGGGCCGGTCGGCCGCCAGCACCGCCAGGATGCGCCGCAGCGAAGGCGGCTTGCCGCGGGCCGCGGAAAACGCCAGGCCGTCGGCATGCCCGGCCGTGGGATAGGGGTCCTGGCCGAGGATCACCACGCGCACGGCCGCCGGCGCCACCAGGCGCAACGCCCGCAAGGGGTCGGCCGGCGCGATCTCCCGTTCACCCGAGGCCAGCCGCACCCGCCGCAGGACCTCGCCCGTGCGCCCGGGGGCCCAGCCCGGCAGGACAGCCGCCCAGGCCGCAGGCAGGCTGGCGAAGGCCGCGGGGAGGTCGTCGGCGGTCATCGGGCCGGGGCGCGCGGCGCCCTGCTCAGCCGAACAACCCGGCCAGCGCCTGACCCGGCTCGGGCGCGCGCATGAAGGCCTCCCCGACCAGGAAGGCGTGCACGCCGGCTGCGCGCATGCGCTGCACATCCGCCCGCGCGAGGATGCCGCTTTCGGTCACCAGCAGGCGGTCTTCGGGCACCTGCGGCAGCAGGTCCAGCGTGGTCTGCAGCGAGACCTCGAAGGTGCGCAGGTTGCGGTTGTTGATGCCCACCAGGCGCGTGCGCAGCGCCAGCGCCCGCTCGAGTTCGGCGCCATCGTGCACCTCCACCAGCACGTCCAGGCCCAGCTCGTGCGCGCAGGCCTCGAGCTCGGCCATGCGCGCATCCTCCAGGCAGGCGGCGATCAGCAGGATGCAGTCGGCACCCATGACCCGGGCCTCCCAGACCTGGTAGGGGTCGACGATGAAGTCCTTGCGCAGGGCCGGCAGCGCGCAGGCCGCGCGAGCCTGCTGCAGGAAGGCGGCCGAACCCTGGAAGAAGCGCTCGTCGGTGAGCACGCTCAGGCAGGCCGCGCCACCCGTCTCGTAGCTGCGAGCGATCTGCGCGGGCTCGAAGTGCTCGCGCAGCACGCCCTTGCTCGGGCTGGCCTTCTTCACCTCGGCGATCACGGCTGCCTGCCCCGCGGCCACCTTGCGGCGCAGCGCCGCCTCGAAGCCGCGCAGGGGCGCAAGCGGTTGCTCGCGGCCCTCGGCGCGCGCGCGCATCGCCGCGTCGTCGAGATGCCGACGCGCCGCGGCGAGCTCCTCGTGCTTGACGGCGACGATGCGCGCCAGGATGTCGTCCATGCCCTCGTCTCTCCTGCCTGCCCTGCGCGCGCCGCTCAGGCCGCTGGGCGGTAGCGGTTGGTGACGGCCACGAACTGGCTCAGGCGCGCCAGGGCCGCGCCGCTGGCCACCGCCTCGCGGGCGCGGCGCACGCCCTCGGCCACGCTGGCGGCCACGCCCGCGCAGTACAGCGCCGCACCGGCGTTGAGCAGCACCACGTCGCGCACCGGGCCGTCCTCGTTGGCCAGCGCACGCTGGATGCAGGCCACCGACTCCTGGGTATTGGCCACCTTCAGCACGCGCGAGTCGTACACGGGCAGCCCGAAGTCGCTGGGGTGCACCACGTACTCGCGCACCTCGCCGTCCTTGAGCTCACCCACGAGGGTCTCGCCCGACAGCGAGATCTCGTCCATGCCGTTCATGCCGTAGACCACCATCACGTGCTCGCTGCCCAGGCGCTGCAGCACCCGCACCTGGATGCCCACCAGGTCGGGGTGGAAGACGCCCAGCAGCTGGTTCGGCGCATTGGCCGGATTGGTCAGCGGCCCGAGGATGTTGAAGAACGTGCGCACGCCCAGCTCGCGGCGCACGGGCGCGGCGTGCTTCATCGCAGCGTGGTGGTTGGGCGCGAACATGAAGCCGATGCCGGTCTCGGCCAGGCACTGCGCCACCTCCTCGGGCTTGAGCGTGATGCAAGCGCCCAGGGCCTCCATGACGTCAGCCGAGCCGGACGTGGAGGAGACGCTGCGCCCGGCGTGCTTGGCCACGCGCGCGCCCGCGGCCGCGGCCACGAACATCGAGGCGGTGGAGATGTTGAAGGTGTGGGAGGCGTCGCCGCCCGTGCCCACGATGTCCACCAGGTGCGTGCGGTCGGCCACGACCACGGGCGTGGCGAACTCGCGCAT
>JBMOGN010000353.1:0-2421 GCA_049318345.1 Rubrivivax sp.
CCTCGCGGGCCATGACCTTCGCCTCGCCGCTGATCGCGCTGGCGCTCACGGCGCTGGTGGCCGCGCTCATCCTGGCCGGCCTGGGCAAGGATCCGGTGGCGGGGCTGCGCGTGATCTTCCTGGAGCCGTTGTCCTCGCGCCGGCAGATCAGCGAGGTGCTGCTCAAGGCCACGCCGCTCATCGTCATCGCGCTCGGCCTGGCGGTGTGCTACCGCTCCAACGTCTGGAACATCGGCGCGGAGGGGCAGTTCCTGCTGGGCTGCGTGGGCGGCGGCGGCATGGCACTGTGGCTCACCACGCAAGGCATCGTGCTGCCCAAGGTGCTGGGCGTGTCACTGGTGTTCGTGGCCGGGATGCTCGGCGGGATGCTGTGGGCGGCGATCGTGGCTGTGCTGCGCGACCGGTTCAACGCCAACGAGATCCTCGTGAGCCTCATGCTCGTCTACGTGGCGCAGCAGATGGTCAACGCGCTCGTCTTCGGCCCCTGGAAGGATCCGCAGGGCTTCAACATGCCGCAGTCGGCGATGTTCCACGCCAGCCTGCACCTGCCGCCTCTGCTGGAGCGCACGCGGCTGCATGTGGGCTTCGTGCTGGCGCTGCTGCTGGCGCTGGCCGCGCTCGTGTTCCTGTTTCGCACCTTCCGGGGCTTTCAGCTGCAGGTGGGGGGGCTGGCGCCGGCCGCGGCGCGCTACGCGGGCTTTTCCGCGCGCGGGGCGCTTTGGATCGCGCTGCTCGTCTCGGGTGCCCTGGCGGGGCTGGCCGGCGCGATGGAAGTCGCCGGGCCGATCCGTCAGGTCACGCCCTACCTGTCCACCGGGCTGGGCTTCACCGCCATCATCGTGTGCTTCGTCGGCCGCCTGAACCCGCTGGGCATCGTGGCCGCCGGGGTGCTGCTGTCGCTCATGCTCATCGGTGGCGAGCTGGCCCAGTCGCGCCTGGGGCTGCCCAACGCCATGGCCAGCGTGCTGCAGGGGTTGCTGCTGCTGATCCTGCTGGGCTGCGACACCTTCATCGAACAGCGGCTGCGCTGGAGCCGCCCCGCGAGGCATGCCGCATGAACGAGACCGCACTGCTCATCAACACGGCGCTGGCCAGCGGCACCACCCTGGCGCTGGCCGCGCTGGGGCTGCTCGTCAACGAGCGGGCCGGGGTGCTGAACCTGGGGGCCGAGGGCATGATGCTGGTGGCGGCCGTGGCTGGCTTCGCCACCGCGCTCACCACCGGAAGCGACACCCTGGGCTTTGCCGCCGCTGCGCTGGCCGGGGCCGCGCTGGCCGCGCTGTTTGGCGTGCTCGTGATCTTCCTGAACACCAACCAGTACGCCACGGGCCTGGCGCTGAGCCTCTTCGGCTACGGGCTGTCGGCCTTCCTGGGCGTGTCGATGGTCGGGCGCAGCCTGTCGGCGCGCGAGAACCACGAGGTGCCCTTCCTGGCAGACCTGCCCTTCGTCGGGCCGGCCTTCTTCAGTCATCACCCCATGGTCTACGTGGCCATTGGCCTGACGGCAGCGATCGCCTGGTTCCTCTACCGCACCCGCTCGGGCCTGCTGCTGCGGGCCATCGGCGAGAACCCGGAGCCGGCGCACGCGCTGGGCTATCCCGTTCGAGCGATCCGCCTGGCAGCCGTGTGCGTGGGCGGGGCGCTGTGCGGCCTGGCCGGCGCCTATGTGTCGCTCGTGACGGCTCCGCTGTGGGTGGAGGGCCTGACGGCCGGGCGCGGCTGGATCGCGCTGGCGCTCACGGTCTTTGCCACCTGGCGGCCGGCGCGCGCCCTGCTCGGGGCCTACCTGTTTGGAGGAGTGACGGTGCTGCAGCTCAACCTGCAGGCCTCGGGCGTGCAGATCTCGAGCCACCTGCTGACGATGCTTCCCTATGTGGCAACCATCTTCGTGCTGGCGCTGATCAGCCGCAATGCCGCCTTCATCCGCATGAATATGCCCGCATCCCTGGGCAAGCCTTTCAGGCCCGGCTCATAATTGTCGATTGGTTTCAACCTGTAACCCGGAGAGCACGCCGATGAACCAGTGGATTTCCCGCAACCTGAGCCGCCGACTCTTCGCGCTGGCCGGCCTCGCCGCCGCCGCTGCGCTGGTGGGCTGCGGCAAGAAGGAAGAGGCCCCCAAGGCCGCCGCCCCTGCTTCCGCCCCGGCTGCGCCGCCCGCGCTCAAGGCCGCCTGGGTGTACATCGGCCCCGTCGGCGACGCCGGCTGGACCTTCGCCCACGACCAGGGCCGCAAGACCGTGGAGAAGGAGTTCGGCGACAAGGTCAAGACGACCTTCGTCGAGAAGGTTCCCTATGCGGATGGCGAGCGTGTGATCCGTGACCTGGCCAGCCAGGGCAACAAGGTCATCTTCGCCACGAGCTTCGGCTACATGGACGCCATGCTCAAGGTGGCCGGCGAGTTCCCGGACGTGAAGTTCG
>JBMOGN010000354.1:0-2419 GCA_049318345.1 Rubrivivax sp.
GCTTCCACGACTGGGGCTTCGACTACGTGCTGCTGGACTTCCTCGGCGACGTGGTGTGCGGCGGCTTCGGGCTGCCCATCGCGCGCGACATGTGCCAGAAGGTCATCGTCGTGGGCAGCAACGACCTGCAGAGCCTGTACGTGGCCAACAACGTGTGCTCGGCGGTGGAGTATTTCCGCAAGCTCGGCGGCAACGTCGGCGTGGCTGGCATGGTCATCAACAAGGACGACAGCACGGGCGAGGCGCAGGCCTTTGCGGCCAACGCCGGCATTCCGGTGCTTGCGGCCATCCCCGCACACGAGGACATCCGGCGCAAGAGCGCCTCCTACGAGATCATCGGTCGGCCCGGCACGCAGTGGGCCCCGCTTTTCGAGCAGCTGGCAACCAACGTGGCGGAGGCTCCTCCCGTCCGCCCGAAGCCGCAAACGCAGGACCAGCTGCTCGCTCTTTTTTCCAGCGATGCCGTAGGCCGCGACGTGGTGCTGCAGCCCGCCACGATGGCTGACATGACCGGCAGCGAGCAGGTCGTGCGGCCCTCGCTGGAAGTCATCTACGACGCCGCCTGAGCGCGTCGCACCGGCCCGCCTCGATGGACAACACCCCGCTGCCCGCCCCCGCCGCCGCGACCCAGGACGGCCTGGGCTGCCACGCCGGTCGCGACCAGATGCGCTCGGCCGCCGAGGCCGCCGGCAAGAGTGAGATCCTCGAGCGCTACCGTCAGGACTACCCCCTGGCCGAAGGCGCCGGCCCGCACGACCAGCCACAGAGCATGTGTCCGGCCTTCGGTTCGCTGCGCGTGGGCCTGCGCATGCGCCGCACCATGAGCATCCTGTCGGGCAGCGCCTGCTGCGTCTACGGGCTGACCTTCACCTCGCACTTCTACGGCGCCCGTCGCAGCGTGGGCTACGTGCCCTTCAACAGCGAGACGCTGGTCACCGGCAAGCTCTTCGAGGACATCCGCGACGCGGTCCATGCGAGTGCGAACCCCGAGCACTACGACGCCATCGTGGTGACCAACCTGTGCGTGCCCACCGCCAGCGGTGTACCGCTGCAGTTGCTGCCCAAGCAGATCAACGGCGTGCGCATCGTCGGCATCGACGTCCCCGGCTTCGGCGTGCCCACGCACGCCGAGGCAAAGGACGTGCTGGCTGGCGCCATGCTGAAGTACGCCCGTGGCGAGGCCGAGGCAGGCCCGGTGGCCGCGCCCCGCACCGGCGTGAGCGAGCGCCCGACGGTCACGCTTCTGGGCGAGATGTTCCCGGCCGACCCGGTGGGCATCGGCATGCTGCTGGAGCCGCTGGGGCTGTCCTGCGGACCGGTCGTGCCCACACGCGAATGGCGTGAGCTCTACGCCGCCCTGGACAGCCAGGTGGTTGCGGCCATTCACCCCTTCTACACGGCGAGCGTGCGCGAATTCGAAGCCGCAGGCCGCACGGTGGTGGCCTCCGCACCAGTGGGCCACGACGGCACGGAGGCCTGGCTGCAGGCCATCGGCAAGGCCGCCAGCGTGCCGCAGGCGATGATTGACGCGGCCAAGAACAAGTGGCTGCCGGCCATCCGCGGGGCGCTGGCGCGCATGCCCATCAAGGGGCGCGTGACGGTCAGCGGCTACGAGGGCAGCGAGCTGCTCGTGGCGCGGCTGCTCATCGAGAGCGGCGCGCAGGTGCCTTATGTGGGCACCGCCTGCCCGAAGACCCCCTGGAGCGCACCCGATCTGGAGTGGCTCACCGCACGCGGCGTGCAGGTGCAATACCGCGCCAGTCTCGAGCAGGACATCGCCGCCGTGCGCGAGTTCCGGCCTGACCTGGCCATCGGCACCACCCCGGTCGTGCAGGCCGCCAAGCAGGCGGCCATACCGGCGCTGTACTTCACCAACCTCATCTCGGCGCGGCCGCTCATGGGCGTGGCTGGAGCCGGTTCGCTGGCGCAGGTCGTGCAGGCGGCGATCGCCAACAAGGCTCGCTTCGACACCATGCGCGAGTTCTTCGGCGAGACCGGCCAGGGCGACCAGGCCGGCGTCTGGGAAGACCAACCCGTTGCCCGGCCGGAGTTCCGCGCCGAGACGAAGCGCCAGGTGATCAAGGTCCTGAAGCGGCGCCAGGCCGAGCAGATGATCTGAAGGGGTCCCCAGCATGCTCGTTCTCGACCACGATCGCGCCGGCGGCTACTGGGGAGCGGTGTACGTCTTCACAGCCATCAAGGGTCTGCAGGTGGTCATCGACGGCCCGGTGGGCTGCGAGAACCTGCCCGTCACGAGCGTGCTGCATTACACCGACGCGCTGCCACCGCACGAGCTGCCCATCGTCGTCACCGGCCTGGCCGAAGAGCAGCTCGGGCGCGAAGGCACCGAGGGCAACCTGCGCCGCGCCCACCGCACGCTCGATCCGGACCTGCCCAGCGTCGTCGTCACGGGCTCGAT
>JBMOGN010000355.1:0-2392 GCA_049318345.1 Rubrivivax sp.
TGCCCTTGCCGTTGCCCATGCGGACCTCGGCCGGCTTCTGCGAGATCGGCTTGTCGGGGAAGATGCGGATGAAGATGCGGCCGCCGCGCTTGATATGGCGCGAGATGGCGCGACGCGCAGCCTCGATCTGGCGGGCCGTCAGGCGGCCGCGCTCGGTGGCCTTCAGGCCGAACTCGCCGAAGGACACCGCCGCACCACGCGTGGCGACGCCGGTGTTGCGGCCCTTCTGTTCCTTGCGGAACTTGCGGCGGGAAGGTTGCAGCATGCTTATTCTCCTTTGGCCTCGCCGGCAGCAGGCACGGCGCGGCGCACCCGCTTCACGGCGGGGGTCTTCGGGGCGTCGGCTGCCGGTGCGGCAGGCGCGCCGTCGGCGCGCACGGGCCGGTCACCGGCCAGGCGGCCACGGCCGCCCGGGGCACCCGGGCCGCCGGGACGCGGGCCGCGGCGAGAGCGGCGGTCGTCCTGGGAGTCGTCGGGGCGCTGCGCGCCCGGGGCTTCGCCGCGGCCGAGGTTGTCGCCGCGGTAGACCCAGCACTTCACGCCGATGACGCCGTAGGTGGTCTTGGCTTCCGAGAAGCCGTAGTCGATGTCGGCCTTCAGGGTGTGCAGCGGCACGCGCCCTTCGCGGTACCACTCGCAACGCGCGATCTCGATGCCGTTCAGGCGGCCCGAGGACATCAGCTTGATGCCCTGCGCGCCCAGGCGCATGGCGTTCTGCATCGCGCGCTTCATGGCACGGCGGAACATGATGCGCTTTTCAAGCTGCTGCGTGATGGAGTCGGCGATGAGCTGCGCGTCGATCTCGGGCTTGCGGATCTCTTCGATATTCACCGCCACGGGCACGCCCAGGCGCCGCGTGAGCTCGGCCTTGAGGTTCTCGATGTCCTCGCCCTTCTTGCCGATCACCACGCCCGGACGCGCCGAGTAGATCGTGATGCGGGCGTTCTTGGCGGGGCGCTCGATGAGGATGCGCGAGACGGCCGCGCTCTTCAGCTTGGTCTTGAGGAAGTCGCGCACGGCGAGGTCCTCGGCCAGCATCTGGCTGAAGTTGCGGCTGTTGGCAAACCAGCGCGACGCCCAGGCACGGGTGACGGGCAGCCGGAAGCCGGTCGGGTGGATTTTCTGTCCCATGGTGTTCCTTGGCGCCTTCAGTTGCCGACGGTCACGTAGATGTGGCATGTACCCTTGCTGATGCGGTTGCCGCGGCCCTTGGCACGCGCGGAGAACCGCTTCAGCGTGGCGCCCTGCTCCACGTAGATCGACTTGATCTTCAGCTCGTCGATGTCCGCGCCGTCGTTGTGCTCGGCATTGGCCACGGCCGACTCCAGCGCCTTGCGGACGATGCCCGCAGCCTTCTTCTGCGTGAAGGCCAGGATGTTCAGGGCCTGGTCGACCTTCTTGCCGCGGATCAGGTCGGCCACGAGCCGCCCCTTGTCCACCGACAGGCGCACGCCTCGCACGCTTGCTTTGGTTTCCATCTCGATAGCCCCTTACTTCTTCGCCTTCTTGTCGGCCGGGTGACCCTTGAAGAGACGGGTGAGCGCGAACTCGCCGAGCTTGTGGCCGACCATCTGGTCGGTCACGTACACGGGCACGTGCTGCTTGCCGTTGTGCACCGCGATCGTCAGACCGATGAAGTCCGGCAGGATCGTGCTGCGGCGCGACCAGGTCTTGATCGGCTTCTTGTCCTTGATGGCTGCCGCCTTCTCGACCTTGGCAAGAAGGTGGTGGTCCACGAAGGGACCTTTCTTGAGTGAACGGGTCATGGCGGCGCCTTACTTCTTGCGACGAGAGACGATCATCGTCTGCGTGCGCTTGTTGTTGCGGGTGCGGTAGCCCTTGGTCAGCGTGTTCCACGGTGAGACCTGAGGCTGGCCCTCGCCCGTGCGGCCCTCGCCGCCACCGTGCGGGTGGTCCACCGGGTTCATCGCCACGCCGCGCACCGTCGGGCGGATGCCCTTCCAGCGACGCGCGCCGGCCTTGCCGTACTGGCGCAGGTTGTGCTCTTCGTTGCTGACCTCGCCGATGGTGGCGCGGCAGTCGATGTGGATCTTGCGGACCTCGCCGGAGCGCAGCCGGATCTGGGCATACACACCTTCGCGGGCCATCAGCGTGACCGATGCCCCGGCCGAGCGCGCGATCTGCGCACCCTTGCCCGGCAGCATCTCCACGCAGTGGATCGTCGAGCCCACGGGGATGTTGCGGATCGGCAGGGCGTTGCCGGCCTTGATCGGCGCCTCAGGGCCGGAGACCAGCGTTGCGCCCGCTTCCACGCCGCGCGGGGCGATCACGTAGCGGCGCTCGCCGTCGGCGTAGCACAGCAGCGCGATGTGGGCCGTGCGGTTCGGGTCGTACTCGATGCGCTCGACCTTGGCCGGGATGCCGTCCTTGT
>JBMOGN010000356.1:0-2389 GCA_049318345.1 Rubrivivax sp.
CCACCGAGGCCACGCTGATGCTCAAGCTGGCGGAGTACCCCGGCATGCTCGCCCGCGCCACCGCCGACCTTGCCCCGCACGATGTCGCGTTCTACCTGCGCGAGATCGCCGCGGCCTGCCACACCTACTACGCGGCCGAGCGCTTCCTCGTCGAGGAGGACGCCGCGCTCACGCGCGCCCGCATGGCCCTGCTGGCGGCCACCCGGGTCGTGCTTCGCGCCGCGCTGGCGGTGCTGGGCGCCAGCGCCCCCGAATCGATGAGCCGCGAGACGGCGGAGGCTCCGCTTTGAAGAACCTGCAGCAGGGCCGCTTCCTCCCCGGCTTCGTCGTCGGCCTGGTGGTCGGGCTGGGCATCGCGCTGGCCGTGGCGATGTATGTCACGCGCACGCCCGTGCCCTTCGTGGACAAGCTGCCCCAGCGCACACCGGCGCAGGACGCGGCAGAAGCCGCGCGCAACCGCAACTGGGACCCCAACGCCAGCCTGCCGGGCAAGGGTGTACGGCCGCAGGCCGCCTCCGCGCCACAGGCTTCGGCCTCGGGGCCTGGCGGGGCGGCATCGGGCGCGACACCCACCCCGGCTGCCCGGGCGGGCGCGGCGGCCGCCTCGGCACCCGGGCGCGACCCGGCGGCGATCCTCTCGGGCAGCGCGGTGGAAGCCGGCGCCGCCGAGCCGCCAGCGGCCAAGGGTGCCCGCGCACCGAGCGAGCCCTTCATCGTCCAGGCCGGGGCCTACCAGCGCACGGAAGACGCGGAGGCGCAGCGCGCGCGCATCGGCATGCTCGGCATGGAGTCGCGCATCGTCGAGCGCCAGCAGTCCGGCCGCACCATCTACCGCGTTCGTCTGGGGCCCTTCGAGCGCCAGGCCGAGGCCGAGGCCGTGCGCGAGCGGCTGGCCGCCTCCGGGCTGGAAGCCGTGACAATGCGGGTGGAGAAGACTTCCTCCCCCTGACCCTCGACCCTCCCTCACACAGGCCACCCGACATGGACCGACGCGCGTTCTCCCGCACCCTGGCCGCTGCCGCGGCCACCCTGAGCACCTCGGGCGCCCGCGCCCAGGCCCTGCCGGTGGAGGGCCGGGACTTCATGCGCGTGAACCCGTCCGCACCCACTGCCGCGCCCGCCGGCAAGCTCGAGGTGGTGGAGTTCTTCTGGTACGGCTGCCCGCACTGCTACGCCCTGGAGCCGGCGCTGGAGGCCTGGGTGCGCCGGCTGCCCGCCGACGTGGCCTTCCGGCGCGTGCCGGTGGCCTTCACTGCCGTGCACGAGTCACACCAGCGGCTGTACTACGGGCTGGAGGCCATGGGCCAGCTCGAGGCGCAGCACAAGCGCGTGTTCGCCGCCATCCACGAGCAGCGCCAGCGCCTGGAAAAGGAGTCCGAGCAACTGGCGTTCCTGCGCGCCGGCGGCGTGGACGCCGACAAGTTCAGCGGATTCGCGCGCTCGTTCTCGGTGCAGACCAAGATGCGCCAGGCCCGGCAGCTGAGCGATGCCTACAAGATCGACGGCGTGCCCGCCCTGGGTATCCACGGCCGCTTCCTCACCGCCGGCTCGATGGCCGGCTCCAACGAGCGCGCGCTGGCGGTGGCCGACCTGCTGCTCGCGCGGGTGCGCAAGGGCTGAAGCGGCGCGTCGGGGCGGCCCACCGGCTCCCCTGCCCCGCCCAGGCGGGACGGAACTCTGGCTAGAATGGGCATGCAATTTTCGTGCCCTGGCCTGTGCATCCTCCTCTGAGACTGTCCGTCTTCCTGCTGCGCCCGAGCCCCGTGCGGGTTGCCTTCCAGGCAGCCCTGCTGGGGCTCGCGCTCGCCGCGGCGCTGCCGGCGCCGGCCCGGGCCGAGAAGGCCGACCGCGACAAGCCGATGACGGTGGAGGCCGACCGCGACGGCACGATTGACACCCGACTGGGCGTGACGGTGTTCAGCGGCAACGCGGTCATCTCCCAGGGCACCATGATCATCCGCGCCGAGCGCGTGGAGGTGCGCGATCCGCCCGCCGGGCCGCGCACGGCCGTGGCCACGGGCACACCGGGGCGCCCAGCGAGCTTCCGCCAGAAGCGCGAGGGCGTGGACGAGCATGTGGAGGCGCAGGCCGAGCGCATCGAGTACGACGGCGCCGCGGACACGCTGCGCTTCTCGGGAAATGCCGTGCTGCGCCGCCTGCGCGCGGGCAGCGTCGTGGACGAGGCGCAGGGCGCGCTCATCGTCTGGGACAACCGCAGCGAGTCGCTGAGCATGCGCGGGGGCACGGTCACGCCGGTGAACCCGGGCGGCCGCGTGCGCGTGACGCTCGGGCCCGCCAAACCCGCCTCGGCGCCCACTTCCTCGGCCTCCCCCCCGGCCTCCCCCCCGGCCTCCCCCCCGACCACCCCCCCTCGCCCGGAGACCGTGCC
>JBMOGN010000357.1:0-2369 GCA_049318345.1 Rubrivivax sp.
CATCTGCGCGAAGGCCAGCGTGATCATGATGAAGGCCATGCCGCTGGTGCGCAGGCAGATCGCGCCCACCGCCAGCGCCACCACGGCCCCGGCGCCCAGCCCCGCGGCCAGCTGCACCCAGCCGTTGTGCACGCCGTGGTGGGCGAGGATGCCCACCGCGTAGGCGCCGATGCCCATGTACATGGCGTGGCCGAAGCTCACGAGGCCCCCGAAGCCGAGGATGAAGTTCAACGACAGCGCGGCCAGCGCGAACACGAGCACGCGCGTGAAGAGCGTGACGTAGAAGGGCTGGCCCAGCAGCGACGAGGCCAGCGGCACGAGCGCCAGCGCCAGCATCACCCCGCCGGCGACGATCTGGCTCGTCGGCGGCCTAGCCATGCTTCACCGGGAACAGGCCCTGTGGGCGCAGCGCGAGCACGGCGGCCATGAGCAGGTAGATGAGCATCGAGGCGATGGCCGGGCCGGCGGCCTGCGCGATCGAGCGCTCGAGGAATTCGCGCAGCAGCGCCGGCAGGAAGGCGCGGCCCACGGTGTCCACCGTGCCCACGATGAGCGCGCCATAGAAGGCGCCGCGGATGGAGCCGATGCCGCCAGTGACGATCACCACCAGCGTGAGGATGAGGATGGGCTCGCCCATGCCGGACTGCACCGAGACGATGGGGCCGGCCATCAGGCCGGCCAGGCCGGCCAGGGCGGCTCCGAGGGCGAAGACCACCGAGTTCAGGCCCTTGATGTTGACGCCCAGCGCCGAGACCATGTCGGGGTTGGAGGCGCCTGCACGGATGAGCATGCCCACCCGCGTGCGGTGGATCACGAGGTACAGCCCGGCGCCGACCACGAGCCCCACCGCGATGATGGCGAAGCGGTAGGCGGGGTAGGGCAGGCCGAAGAGCTCCACCGTGCCGGACAGCCACTGCGGCGTGTTCATGTACACGGAAGAAGGGCCCCAGATGGCCCGCACGAGCTCGTTGAAGAAGAGGATGAGCCCGAAGGTGGCGAGCACCTGGTCGAGGTGGTCGCGCTGGTACAGGGTGGTGAGCAGCAGCCGCTCGACCAGCAGCCCCAGCAGCAGCGTGGCCGGCACCGACACGAGCGCCGCGGCGAGGAAGGAGCCGTCGGTGGCGTTGTAGGCCGCCGCGGCGAAGTACGCGCCCATCATGTACAGCGAACCGTGCATCAGGTTCACGAAGTTCATGATCCCGAAGACGAGCGTCAGCCCGGAGGCGAGCAGGAACAGCAGCACCCCGAGCTGCAGGCCGTTGAGCAGCTGGGTGAGGGCGAGACCGGTGGTCACGGGCCGGCCTTCGAGGTGAGGCCGGCCCGGCAACTTACATCTTGCACTGCCCGACGTAGGCGTCGGAGTGGTTCTTCAGCGGCGTGGCCACCGTCTTCAGGCTCACCCGGCCCTTGCCGTCCTTGGCCACCTCGAAGACGTGCATGTCGTGCACGGGGAAGTGGTTGGGGCCGAACTTGAAGTCACCGCGCACGGACTTGAAGTCTGCGGCCTTCAGCGCCGCGCCGAAGGCCTTCTTGTCGGCGACGTTGCCCTTGACCTTGGCCAGCGCCGAGTCCAGCAGCAGCGCGGCGTCGTAGCTCTGGGCCGCGTACTGCGAGGGAATGCGGTTGAACTTCTTCTCGAACTCGTCGACGAACTGCCGGTTGGCGGGGTTGGGGAAGTCCGGGCCCCAGAAGGTGCCGCTGATGACGCCCAGGGCCGTGTCCTTCTGCGCCGGCAGGGTGGTGCCGTCGGTGGTGGAGGCCGACAGCAGCGGCACCTTGCCCAGCAGGCCGGCCTGCTGGTACTGGCGCACGAAGTTCACGCCCAGCCCGCCGGGGTAGAACACGTAGACGGCGTCGGGCTTCTTGGCCGCCACCTGGGCCAGCTCGGCGGAGAAGTCCGGCTGGTTCAGCGGCGTGTAGATCTCGTCGATCATCTCGCCCTTGAAGAAGCGCTTGAAGCCGGCCACGAAGTCCTTGCCGGCCTGGTAGTTCGGTGCCATGCCGATGACGCGCTTGTAGCCCTTGTCGGTGGCGTACTTGCCCACCACCTCGGCCTGCTGGTCGTTCTGCCAGGACACGACGAACTGGAAGGGCGAGCACTGCGCGCCGGCGATCGGCGCCGGGCCGGCGTTCGAGCCGACGAGGAACACCCCCTTCTCGACGATGGGCTTGTGCACCGCCATCATCACGTTGGAGAAGGTGATGCCGGTGATGATCGAGACGTTGTCCTTCTCGATGAGCTTCTGCACGAGCTGCGTGGCCACGTCGGGCTTGAGCTGGCTGTCCTCGCGGATGATCTGCACCGGCACGCCACCGAGCTTGCCGCCGTTGCGCTCGACGACCATCATGAAGGCGTCGTACTGGTCCTG
>JBMOGN010000358.1:0-2365 GCA_049318345.1 Rubrivivax sp.
GCCGCGTCGTCATGGGCGTGCCGGTGGCGCGCATGCCGCTGGGCCTGGGCGCGGCGGTGCGCGTCGGGTTCTCCCTGGAGCTCGGCGGCGTGTTCCCGCCCGGCCAGGGCAGGCAGCTGGAGGACCTGAAGCAAGCCGGCAGCGCCTTCGTCTCGGTGGACACCCGCTTCGGCCCGTTGTATTTCGCCTTTGGCGCCACCCACCGTGGCGGGCGCGCCGCCTACGTCTTCCTTGGCTCCTTCTGGTAAGCCGGGCGCGGTGCGGCCGCCGTCTCGCGCCGCAGGCCCGTGAAGGCGGCCAGCTCCCAGGAGCGCAGCCCCACCACCAGGGTGTAGCCGTCCCGCGCTGACGCCGGCAGCCGAGCGTCCTCCTGGTGCAGCCGCGAGAGCTCGGCGGCCAGGCGCTCCACGTGCTGGGAGACCTCCTGGGCGCTTGCGCCCGTCAGCCGCGCGTGCACCGCCATGAGCGTCTCGCCGGGGCCGTCGAATCGGCCGCCGAAGTAGTCGCTCACCACATGCTCGCGGAAGTAGGCCTGCACCGGCCCGTCGGGCCGCCAGCGAAAGGCGCGCGAGACGCGCAGCCGGTAGCGGTTCAGCGGCTTGAGCTCGATCAGGCCGAGGCGGTCCAGCCGCACGAGCGCGGCCGTGCACGGCGCAGGCTCCACCCGGTAGGTCTCCACGATCTGCTCGAAGCTCCAGTGCCCCAGGCAGCACACCGCCACCAGCAGCAGCACCGGGTCGGCCACGAGCGAGCGCTCCTGCTCCAGCGTCAGGCGGTCGGTCTCCGGGGCGGCCTGCAGGGCCTGCTGCATCACGTCGTGCATCGACACCCCGGCGGCCTGGCAGAACTGCGCCAGCCGCGTGAGGCTCATGTCGCCCGAGCTGAACACGCGCTTGATGCTGGACTCGCTCATGCCCACGCGCTCGGCCAGGGCGCGGTAGGTCAGGCCCGCGCGGCGCATCTCCGTGCGCAGGGATTGCAGCAGCAGTTGCGGAGTGCTCATCGGGTGCGGGCGTGACTGGATAACCGGAGCATGGTACTGGATTTCAGTACCTGCAGGCCTTGAATCGGGAACAAATCGATTTTTGGTAGTGATTCGTGAGCCTGCAGGGCACAGTCCCGCTCACTTCCACTCCTTGCGGGCTCCGACCCGCTTCGCCTGACATGAACCGTTCTACCCTTGTGCACCGGACCGCTGCCGCCTTGTTCCTGGCAGGCACGGCCTTGGCGGCGGCCCCAGCCCGCGCGGCCGACACCTATGTCGGCCTGGGCCTGGGCAGCGCCCGCGTCGGCCTGCCCTGCGCCGCCGGCCAGCCGTGCGACCGCACCGCCACCGGCAGCTACAAGGTCTTCCTTGGCGTGGAGCCCACCGCCAATCTGGGCGCCGAGCTGATGGCCTGGCGCCTGGGCGATGCCCGGGGGAGCGCCCTGCTGGGCTCGAATCTGCTGCCGGCCCGCACGCGCTCGGAGGGCCTCGGCCTGGTGGGGGTGGCGCGCACCCAGATCGACGCCTGGACACTGCGGGCTCGCCTGGGCCTGGCGCTGGGCACGAAGTCGCGCACCGAGCTCGACGTGTCGTCCATCGGCGCGGCCGTCCCCGACAACGCGACCTTGCGCGAACGCTCGGCCGTCTGGGGCCTCGGGGCCAGCTACGCCCTGAACAAGAACTGGGCGCTGCAGGCCGACTGGGATCGCCTGCCCGCGCGCGTCACCACGGCGACGAAGGCCAAGGCCGACCTGTACAGCGTGGGCGTGTCCTACCGCTTCTGATGGCTGCCCCCGAGACCCCTTCCCTTCCAACCCCACCCCTCACGCACCCGGAGATCTTCATGCTCAAGACCCTCACCGCGCTGGCCCTGGCGGCCACGCTCGCCGCCTGCTCCACCACGAGCCCCGATGTCATCGCGCGCTCCGATGCCACTCACTTGTCCTCGGTGCTGTCCGGCACCGTGGAGTCGGTGCGTGCGGTCACCGTGGAGGGCGGACAAACCGGCGTGGGCGCGGCCGCCGGCGCCATCATCGGGGGCACGGCCGGCAGCAGTGTCGGGGGCAAGCGCGAGCAGGCCGCGGTGGGCACGCTGGTGGCGGTGCTCGGCGGCATCCTGGGCAACGCCATCGAGCGCAGCGCCACCCGCGAGGAAGCGCAGGAGATCGTCGTGCGCCTGGCCAGCGGCGAGCGCCGCGCGGTGGTGCAGGCCGTCGGCAGCGAGGCGCTGCGGCCGGGCGACGCTGTCGCCGTCGTGACGACGGCCGGACGCGCGCGGGTGACGCGAAGCGGGCCGACGCCTGCGCCCACCCCCATCTGACCCATCGGGCCCGTCTGGCCCATCTGTCCGGGCCGCAGCCCGTGCCTGAGCCCGAACTA
>JBMOGN010000359.1:0-2358 GCA_049318345.1 Rubrivivax sp.
CGAGGTAGGCGTTGTCCAGGTTGCCACGGGTGACGATGCCGCTGCTGTTGCCCAGGTCGATGTTCCGGCCCGCCACCAGATCGAGCCGACCCGGCCCTCCGACCACCACCGCCACTTCGCTGGGTTGCGTCCCGCCACGCGCCTGGGTGGTGTAGTACACATCGCGCCCGGCCTGCAGCAGGCTCGAGTCGTCGGCGCCGCCGCTGTGCTGCAGCTTCAGGCCGAGGTCGACGATGTCACGCCCGGCGATGATCCGTGTCGCCTTGGGGATGATGAGCGAAGCGATGGCGTCGGGATCCCCTTGCACATCGCCGCTGCGGGCGATGATCTGAGCCGGCTGGGTGTCTCGAGCGTGCAGGGAGACGGCGGCATGAGCCTCCAGGGCGGTGGAGGTACCCGCGAGCACACCGGCGTCGACGGCGCTCAGGACCCGGGGTGCGAGCACCCCGGACTGCGCCTGAGGCGCGTTGTCCAGCATGCGCAGGCTGCCGGAGCGGCCGTTGTGCAACTGGATGGAGCCCGCTGCCAGCAGGGACAGTTGCCCCGAGGCCGCCGGACCGAGCGCCAGCCCGTTGGCCGTGACGATGTCGCCACTGAAGCTCGTGGCCTGCAGCGTCGGCGGCATCAGGGCATAAAGATTCTGGAAACCGGCATCGGTCGCCTTGGTCTGCAGGTAGTTGGGAATCTCCCAGCGGCCAGCGCTGGCCAGCGCCGCACCGTCGGCGTCGATCCGCAGGTCGCCACCCAATGCATTCAGGCTGAGTGCGCTGGTGGCGGCATAGCTGCTGAAATTGCTGAACTGGCTGAAGCGCTGACGGTAGGCCGACGCGCTCGGCTCCTGGCTGTTCGGGTCCCAGTTGCCGCCCGCGCGGTAGATCGGGTCGAGGATCGACGCCACCGCCTGGTTGTTCACGCTCTGCTCGGTCATCGTGGGGTTGAAGGCCGAGCCCAGTTGCAACTGCTGCCCAGCGGTGACCCGGGCGCTCGCATCTCCCAGCGCCAGCAGCGGCGCCAGGTACCGGCCCTCGCCCAGTGCCCCGCCCGGCTCGAGCAGCCCGGGGGTGAGCGAGGCGCCGGCCGTGACCACGGCCTGACCCTTCTGAACGTAGAAGACGCCGCCGGCCACGTTTGCACCGGCGCGCAGTGCGACGTCGCCGCCGCCGCGCTCGACCAGCGCTGCGCCCGCAGCCGGCACGTAGCCGTTGCTGGCCGCGCTGACCGACAGGTCGCTGACATGGCGGCCAGCACTCAGGGTGATGTCGCCACCGCCCAGCGTGGCGATGCCCTGGTTGAAGTAGTCGGGCCGGGTCCACCAGGCCGTGTTCAGCGTCCTGCCGTCGGCCAGCGTCTCGAAGACGGTCACCCCATCGCTGCCGGTGCTGCTGCGGCCCTGGCGGAACAGCCAGTTGTTCACGAGCTGCGGCACCACGCGCGGCAGCGCAACGGCCTCCCCCGGCACCGCGGGCGTGGGCGGCTCCACGGGGCGGACGGTGCTGTCGCCCTCGGTGGCGGGAGTCCCGTTCTGGCGATAGAACCAGCCCGTGGCCAGGCTGCGCGGGCCGATCACATCGCGGCCGGCCACCACGCTGACCGCGCCGCCGCCTTCTGCAAAGCGGGCTGGCGTCAAGACGTCGCTCCCGGCACCGTAGCGGGGGTTCAGGGCATTGCGCGGAGCGACAAACGGCAGCACGGTGCTGGCCGGTTCGGCCTGGCCGGCGGTGTAGACCGTCGCGCCGAACAACGAGACGTCGTAGCTCACGTTGCCACCTGCGTCGACATTCCGGCGGTCGAAGATCACCGGGTAGCCCTCGGTCTCGTCCTTGACTGCGCTGACGTAGAACCTGGCCAATCCCAACCGTACGTCGCGGCCGGCTGCCAGGTCGATGCGACCGGTCCCGGTGCGGATCAGGGCCACCGGTGCGTCCGTAGCCGTGACGGGCGCGTTGGGATTGAATGCGGTTGTCGAGCTGCTGCCCAGTTCGCGAATCAGCGGGTAATCGGCAGGCCCGGGGGTTCGTGCCGCGAAGTCGATCGACAGGTCGCCGCGACCGGCCGCGACGCCATCGGCGCGGGCCGACGCGAAGTCTGCACCTGCGACCAGCCTCAGGTCGGCCGAGGGGCCCCGGTCCAAGGCCCAGTTCGGCATGGACAGAATCTGCTGGCTGGCGGCATCGGGCTTGAGGAAGCCGTCGCTGATCGATCCGACCACCTTCAAGTCGCCTGCCGCCCGCAGGGTCAGACCGACGGGCTGCGCCCCGAAGCGCCAGGCCTGCAGGTTCCAGCCGCGATCTGCAGGCCGGGCGGCGAATTCATTGACCGACACCAGCAGATCGCCGCTGGATCGCACCTCCACCCCCG
>JBMOGN010000360.1:0-2349 GCA_049318345.1 Rubrivivax sp.
CCTCGTTGGCGCGCAGCGTGCCTTCGTCCTCCGCGCCGCCGTCGATGAAGTCGAAGAGCGGCCGCGGCAGCGCGCGGCGCGCCTGCGCGCGCAGGCTGGCGATGCTGAAGGCGGCCGGGGCGCTCACGCCGCCCGCATCACTTCAGGAAGCCCGGGGAGATGGCGCCGGCGCGCACCGCGGCGTCGGCGGCGGCTTCGGCCTGGCGGATGGCCGGCAGCCGCGCGGCCACCTCGGCCAGGCGCTCGCGCGGCACCACCACCACGCCGTCCTCGTCGGCCACCACCACGTCGCCGGCGCACACCCGCACGCCGGTGATCTGCACCGGCTGCCCCACCGTGCCCGGGCCGCTGCGGTGCGGCGAGTTGGGCGTCACGCCCATCGACCAGGCCGGCAGGCCGATGGCGCGGATGCCCACCAGGTCGCGCACGCAGCCGTCGGTGACGAAGCCCACGGCGCCGCGGTTGCGCGCCATGCCCAGCACCAGGTCGCCGGTGATGGCGCAGGCGGTGAAGCCGTCGGTGGCCGCCACCACCACGTCGCCGGGCTCGATCGACTTCAGCGCGTGGATGAGCGCGAGGTTGTCGGCCGGGCCGGCGTGGCAGGTCAGCGCCACGCCGCAGAAGGCGTGCTGCCCGGGTACGGCCGGCTGCAGCCGGAAGTCCAGCGCGCCGGCACCGCCCATCGCGTCGCACAGGAAACCGGTGGGCGTGCCGCGCAGCTGCTCCACGAGGGCCGGGTCGGGCCGCACGACGGCGGTGGTCTGGATGAGGGGGACTTCTTCGATCACGGCGCGGACTCCGGCTGCACAGGCGCGCAGCGTACCGGATCGCGGCCTCAGCGGGCAGGATCGGCGCCGCGTCGGCACAATGGTCAGGCCACGTCACCTCGTTGCCCACATGGACCGCCTCGACGCCGCCACCCTGGACGACCTCGCCCTCACCCTGCCGGGCTGGCAGCTCGAGCGTGAGCAAGGCGGGCGCCTGCGCCGCACCTTCGAGTTCCCCGGTTTCGCGCAGGCCTTCGCCTTCATGACCGAGGTGGCGCTGGCCGCCGAGAGGCTGAACCACCACCCGGACTGGTCCAACAGCTTCAACCGCGTGGACATCTGCCTGACCACGCACGACGCGGGCGGTCTCACCCGCCTGGACGTGGAGCTCGCCCAGACGGTCGATCGTGCCAGCGCGCGGCTTCTGGGATGATGGACGCCGCACCCTTGAACCACCTGCAGGAGTCTGCCCATGCCCAAGGCCTACTGGATCAGCGCCTACCGCGCCATTCATGACGAACAGGCGCTGGCCGCCTACGCGCGCCTGGCCGGCCCGGCCATCGCCGCCGCGGGCGGGCGCTTCCTCGCCCGCGGCCTGCCCGCGCTCGTGAAGGAGGCCGGCCTCATGCAGCGCACGGTGGTGATCGAGTTCGAGAATCTGCAAGCTGCGCGCGAGGCCTACGACTCGCCCGCCTACCAGGAGGCGCTGGCTGCGCTGGGCGGCGGCGCGGTGGAGCGCGAGATCCGCATCATCGAAGGGGCCTGAGCGGCGCGCGGCCACGCTCGGTCGCCTGCGGCCCGGGATCGCCCGAGTCGCGTGCTGTCGGCCTTGCTGCGCTCTCACTCGTCCTTCCTCCGGCTCTTCCTCCGGCTCTCTCCCCTGCCATGACCCTGCGTACCGCAAGGCCCGAGGACGCCCAGGCCATCCTCGACATCTACGCGCCCGTCGTGCGCGACACCGCCATCTCCTTCGAGGTGGAGCCGCCGAGCCTGGCGGCCATGCGCGAGCGCATCTCCGCGACCACCGCCACCTACCCCTGGCTCGTGAGCGTGGACGCCGCCGGCACCGTGGACGGCTATGTCTACGCCACGCGCCACAAGGAGCGCGCGGCCTACCGCTGGTCGGTGGAGGTCACGGCCTACGTGCGCCACGACGCACGCGGCCGCGGCGTGGGGCGGCGCCTGTACACCCGGCTGCTGCAGGAGCTCGCCGCGCTCGGCTACCACCAGGCCTTCGCTGTCATCGTGCTGCCCAATGCCGGCAGCGTGGCGCTGCACGAGGCGGTGGGCTTCGAGCCGGTGGGCGTGTGCCGCCGGGCGGGCTACAAGCTCGGCCGCTGGTGGGACGTGGGCTGGTGGCAGGCCCAGGTGCAGCCCCTGGAGCTGCCCGGGGAGCCACGCGCCTTCGACCCGTCGGGCGCCGACTCCCGGGCCTGAGCGTGCCGGCTGCGCTCGAGCCCGTCGCCGCGCCGGCCCGCCTGCGCGTGCTGGTGCTGGGCGCTACCGGCACCATCGGCCGCGCCACGGTGCCCGCGCTCGTGCGGCGCGGGCACGAGGTGGTGTGCCTCGTGCGGCCGCGCTC
>JBMOGN010000361.1:0-2333 GCA_049318345.1 Rubrivivax sp.
GGAGGTGGCGCGGGCCGTGACGACCCACCTTGGGGTCGAAGCGCATGGACCGCTCGGCAACCGGTTCGACTTGGCGGTGCTGCAGACCTCACCGGTGGCCTTCTGCCAGCGGCACCGGGCTTTCGCTCTCGATGTTTCAGGCCACCACGTGGTGATCGCCCCGTCCACTCCGACAGATGACGAGATGCTCGAACAAGCGCGACTTCTGTTCGGCAAGCCCGATCAGGCGACACAATGCAATCCGTGCACTCAGTACAACCCGGGGCGGTTCAACACGGCTGCTTTCGAGTGCACCTATTGCTTCGCCGGCGACAACTGCAACGCGTTCGATCTGGAGCCCGACGGCAGCAAGCCCAACGGGTACTCCTCCGCGTGCTTCGTCAATCCGGCCCTGTTTCTGCGCTTTTGAGCCTGACGGTTTTGCTGTGTCAGGCGACATGAAAAACTGACCCCCTGGCGACATTGAGAACTGACCCCCTTCGAGGACGAAGGAGGTCCGATGGAAGAGGTGTTCCAAGCTCCACAGGTCGCAGCAGGCCGGGGGAGCGAGACGATGTTGGCGCCGCAGGAGGTGCAGAGGATGCTGGCGCTGTCGGCGCTGGGGTGGGGAAGCAAGCGCATCAGCCGGGAGTTGGGGTGCAGTCGCAACACGGTGCGCGAGTACCTACGACAAGGCGGCTGGCGAGCCATGGATGTTGCTGCCCGGGCGGGCGCACTGGAGCCGCATCGCGAGTGGCTGGCCGAGCGGTTGCGCCGGCACCGCGGCAACGCCGACGTTGTGCGCCAGGACGTGGCGCGAGAGTTGGGGCTGCAGGTCAGCCTGCGCACCGTGCAGCGCGCAGTCGAGCCGCTGAGGCGTGAGTTGCGCGCCGAGGCGGTGGCCACGGTCCGCTACGAGACGCCGCCGGGCCAGCAGTTGCAGATCGACTTCGGCAGCACCTCGGTGGCGGTGGGCGGGGAGATG
The DNA here is from genome assembly GCA_049318345.1 of Rubrivivax sp. GTDB lineage: Bacteria > Pseudomonadota > Gammaproteobacteria > Burkholderiales > Burkholderiaceae_C > Rubrivivax. Next base: position 965 of record JBMOGN010000361.1, read on the forward strand.
CAGCGCATCCACCTGTTCGTGGCCACGCTGGGCTACAGCCGGCGCTGCTACGTGGCCGTGTTCCTGCACGAACGCCAGTCGGCCTGGCTGCAGGGCCTGGAAGGCGCGTTCAGGCACTTCGGCGGCGTGCCTCAGGAGGTGTTGCTGGACAACGCCCGCGCGCTCGTCACCGAGCACAACGTGCAGACCCGGGAGGTCAAGTTCAACGACCGCTTCCATGCCTTCTGCCGCTACTGGGGTGTTGCACCGCGCGCCTGCGCGCCGTACCGGGCGCAGACCAAGGGCAAGGACGAGCGAGGCGTGGGCTACGTCAAGCGCAACGCCATCGCCGGCCACGGCTTCGACAGCCTCGAGGCGCTGCACGCCCACGTTGCTCGCTGGATGCGCGAGATCGCCGACACCCGGGTGCACGGCACCACCGGCGAGCCACCCGTCGTACGCTTCGAACGCGAGGCGGCTGCCCTCAAGCCGTTGCCGGCCAAGGCGCCGTTCCTGCAGGTGCGCGAGCTCACCCGGCGTGTGCACACCGACGCCTGCATCGAGCTGGACACCAACCGCTACAGCGTGCCGTGGAAGCTCATTGGCGAGAGCGTCACCGTCGTCGTGGCCGAACGCCAGGTGCGGGTGCTGTACGCCGGCCATGAGGTCGCCTGCCACGCGCAGAGCCCCTTGCGCCGTGCCACGGTGATCGAGCGCAGCCACCTAGCCGGCATCGTCGGCGCGGGCTCGGTGGGGGTGAGCTGGCTGGCAAGGACGCCGCCACCGCCGCCGGTCATCCCGGCTGAGTTGCTGCGGCCGCTGGAGCAGTACGAACAAGTGCTGGGAGGGGCCTGGTGATGGGAGCGAACAAGAAGACCAAGCCCGTCGAGGAGCTGGACGCCCTGGAGCCGATGCTCACCCGGCTGAAGCTCACCGCCATCCGCGACCAGCTCGACACGCTGCTGGACCAGGCCGGTCGCGCCGAGCTGAACCTGCGCGAGGCGCTGACGATGCTGTGCACGGCGGAGGTGGCGCGCAAGGATGAGCGCCGCATCCAGATGGGCATGTCGATCGCCAAGTTCCCCTGCGTCAGGACGCTGGAGGGCTTCGAGTACGACGCGCAGCCGTCGGTCGACCCCAAGCAGGTGCGGGAGCTGGCCACCTCGCGCTGGGTGGCCAACGGCGACAGCGTGCTGTTGCTGGGGCCGCCGGGCGTGGGCAAGACGCACCTGGCGGTGGCGCTGGGAAGAGAGGCCATCGTGCGGGGCTACAGCACGCTGTTCGTGCCAGCGACCAGCCTGGTCACGCAGCTGGCCCGGGCGCATGCCGAGGGCAGGCTGGAAGACAAGCTGCTGCACTTCACCAAGCCCAAGCTGCTGATCGTGGACGA
>JBMOGN010000362.1:0-2330 GCA_049318345.1 Rubrivivax sp.
GCGCCGGTTCCCGCCGGCGCCGAGCCGGCATCCATGCGCATGAAGGCCGGGGGGTACCACTCGTAGATCTGCCAGCGGTCCACCCGCCCTTCGAAGCGCGCCACGCGCCGGTGGTTGGGTGGCATCTCGTCGTCCAGCGCCCAGCGCGTGATGCGCAGCCCGCCTTCCAGCGGCTGCACCTGGGCGCGCACCTGCGCCACCTGCGCGGTGCCCAGGGTGGTGGGGTGCACGTAGCTCAGGTGCGAGAAGTCCAGCAGGTTGTCCACGACGAGCTGGTAGTTCGCCTGGTAGTGGATGTAGCCCGGCTTGAGCGCCCAGGCCGGGTCGGCCTGCCAGGCGAAGCGCAGGATGTCTGCGGCGTCAGCGTGCGCGGCGTCACCCATCCACACCCAGACGAAGCGGTCCTGCTCCACCACGGGGTAGGTGCGCACGCGGGCCGACTCGGGGATGCGGTCCTGCCCGGGCATCTCCACGCAGGTGCCCGAGGGGTCGAACTTCAGCCCGTGGTAGGCGCAGCGCACGCAGTCGCCCTCGCGGCGACCGACCGACAGCGGCGCAGCCCGGTGGCAGCAGCGGTCGTCCATCGCCACCACGGTGCCGCTGGTCGTGCGCCAGAACACGAGCGGGCGGCCCAGCAGCGTGCGCGCGAACAGGCCCTGCGTGCCGATCTCGTCGGCCCAGGCCGCCACGTACCAGCTCTCGTGGATGAAGCGCCCGGCGAGGTAGGGCTCTGGCGTCGCCTGCATCGCGCTGCGGGGCTCGGCGTGCAAAGGTCAGTCGGCGCGAAAACCGGTGGCCTTGACCACGGGCGCCCAGCGCGCGGTGGAACTCTGCTCGAGCCGGGTGAGGTCGGCCGCGCTCCCACCGCCGGGCTCCAGCGCGAGCTTGCCGAACCGGTCCAGCACGTCGGGCTGGGTAAGCGCCCGGTTCAGCGCCCGGTTCATGGCCGTGATCGACGCCTCGGGGGTGCGCGCCGGGGCGTACATCCCGAACCAGCCCGACGCCACGATGTTCGGAAAGCCCGACTCGCGGAAGGTCGGCACGTCCGGCAGGACCGCGCTTCGGCGCTCGCCCGAGATGGCCAGGATGCGGACCTTGCCGGAGCGGTGCGCCTCCAGCGACTCCAGCAGCACGTCGATGCCGGCGGAGACCTGCCCGCCCATGATGGCTGTCATCATCGCCGCGCCCCCGGCAAAGGGCACGTGCACCATGTCGGCCTGCGCATCGCGCGAGATCATCTCGCCGAAGAAATGCGGCAGGCTGCCCGGGGCGGGCGAGCCGAAGTTGGCCTTCTGGGGGTTGGCCTTGAGCCAGGCCACGAACTCCGGCACCGTCCGTACCGGCAGGCTGGCCGGCACCGACAGCGCGAAGTTGAAGCTGCACACATGGCCCACCGGGGCGAAGTCGGTGGCGGGGTTGTAGTTCAGCTTGGAGAAGACCAGCGGCGCGAGCACCGGCACCACCACCGGGGTGAGCATGAAGGTGCTGCCATCGGCCGGCGCGCTCTTGAGCAGGTCCGCGGCCACGCGGCCGCCGGCACCGGGCTTGTTCTCGATGAGGATGTTGGCCTTGAGCTCGTCCTTCATCTTCTCGGCCAGCAGCCGCGCGACGATGTCGATCGAACCCCCGGGCGGAAAGCCCACGAGGATGCGGATGTTTCGGTCGGCCTGGGCACGGGCAGCAGCGGGCAGCAGGGCGGCGGCCGGCAGGGCCAGGAGGTGGCGGCGGTGCATGAGGAGGAGCTCCTGTGGAGGTTCGGGAATCCTGGGAAGGCAGCCGGCGAGTGTCCGCAGAAGACCGCCGCCGATCAATCCCCCGAGGGTTTGCCCTCGGCCCGGGTCAGGAGCCGGCGCGCCCGCCAGCCAAGGCGGCGTGCGCGCGCAGGCGCCCCACGATGCCGCTGGGGAAGTGGTAGACCGACAGCACGAACAGCACGCCCAGCCACAGCAGCCAGCGGTCCGGCGTGAGCAGCGACTCCAGCACCGGCACGCCCTGCACCGCCCCGGCAGCCAGCTTGAGCAGGTCCTGCAGGTAGTTCTGGGCGAGCACGAACAGCACGCTGCCGATCACCGCGCCGTAGAGCGTGCCCATGCCGCCGATGACGACGATCAGCAGCACGTCCAGCATGATCTCGAAGCTCAGCGTGGTGTCGGGCCCGGTGTAGCGCAGCCACAGCGCCAGCAGCGCGCCGGCCACGGTGGCGAAGAGCGCCGACAGCACGTTGGAGGCGGTGCGGTAGGCGACGGTGCGAAAACCGATGGCCTCGGCGCGGAAGTCGTTCTCGCGGATGGCCTGCAGCACCCGGCCGAAGGGCGAGTTGACGATGCGCA
>JBMOGN010000363.1:0-2300 GCA_049318345.1 Rubrivivax sp.
CCTGCGACCCCTGCCGTGTGAAGGCAGTGCTCTACCGCTGAGCTAACCGCCCGGATCCGTCGTCCGGAGAGCCTTGGATTATGCCATGGCCTGGCGCCAGAGCGTCTTGCCGCCGCTGACCTTGTCCAGATCGGCCAGCACGCCCTCGTGGGCGGCGAGTTCCTCGGCGGTGGGCTCGGGCACGCACAGCTCGATACCGCGCAGGTCCAGGCGCGTGGCGGCCGAGCCTTCCTGTGCGCCGGCCTCCTCGCCTTCGATCACGAGCGAATCCTGGCCGCGCGTCATGCGCAGGTACACCTCGGCCAGGAGCGCGGCGTCCACGAGCGCGCCGTGGTAGGTGCGGTGCGTGTTGTCCACCTCCAGGCGGCGGCACAGCGCGTCCAGTGACGCACCCTTGCCGGGGTACAGGTCGCGCGCGAGCTTCAGGGTGTCGTGCACGTGCGTGACGAGCTCGCCCAGCGGCGGGTGGGCGGCGCGGCGCAACTCCGCCTCGATGAAGCCGACGTCGAAGGGCGCGTTGTGGATGATGAGCTCGGCCCCGCGCAGGTAGGCCGCCAGCTCCGTGGCCACCGCCTCGAAGGCCGGCTTGTCGGCCAGGAACTCGTCGCTCAGCCCGTGGATGCGCTGCGCCTCGGGCGAGACGGAGCGGCCGGGGTTGAGGTACAGGTGCAGGGTGCTGCCGGTCAGCCGCCGGTTGACCATCTCCACGCAGCCGATCTCGACGATGCGGTCGCCGTTGGCGGGGTCCAGCCCGGTGGTCTCGGTGTCCAGGAAGATCTGTCGCATGGGGCGCGATCCTAGCGGGCGCGGCGCGTGAGCAGCCACACGCCGGCCGCCACCATCGGCAGGCACAGCCACTGGCCCATGCTCAGGCCCAGCGCCAGCAGGCCGAGGAAGCTGTCGGGCTCGCGGAACCACTCGGCCACGAAGCGCAGCACGCCGTAGCCCACGAGGAAGGCGCCCGAGACCTGCCCGAGCCGGCGCGGGCGCGCCGCGTACCACCACAGCAGCGCAAACAGCAGCAGGCCCTCCAGGACGAACTGGTAGAGCTGCGACGGGTGGCGCGCCAGCGCCGTGCCCGATTGGGGAAACACCATCGCCCAGGGCAGCGAAGGGTCGGCCGCGCGGCCCCAGAGCTCGCCGTTGATGAAGTTGCCGATGCGCCCGCTGGCCAGGCCGGTGGGCACGCAAGGAGCGATGAGGTCGGTCACCTGCAGGAAGGGCCGCTGCCTGCGCCAGGCGAAGAGCGCCATCGCGGCGATCACCCCGAGCAGCCCGCCGTGGAAGGACATGCCGCCCTGCCACACCATCAGGATCTCCAGCGGGTGAGCGAGGTAGTGGCCGGGCTTGTAGAAGAGCGCGTAGCCGATGCGCCCGCCCAGCACCACGCCGAGCACGCCGTAGAAGAGGAGGTCCTCCACGTCGCGCGCGCTCCAGCCGGCCTGCGTGAACCAGGGCTGCGCGGCGCGGCGGCGTGCCAGCAGCAGGAACAGGCCGAAGGCCACCAGGTAGGTCAGCCCGTACCAGTGGATCTGCACGGGGCCCAGCGAGATCGCCACGGGGTCGAATTGCGGATGGGTGAGCATGGGAGGCGGGGCGTGCGGCTGACCGGGTGGCGGGCCCGGGCGCGCTACAGTCTCGGGTTGAACCAGGAGATGATGACATGGCCTTCAACCGTCGCTCGAAGAACATCACCGAAGGCGTGGCGCGCGCGCCCAACCGCTCCATGTACTACGGCATGGGCTACGAGGCGAGCGACTTCGGCAAGCCGATGGTCGGCGTGGCCAACGGGCACTCCACCATCACGCCGTGCAACTCGGGCCTGCAGAAGCTGGCCGACGCCGCCGTGCAGGGGCTGAAGGAGGCCGGCGCCAACCCGCAGGTCTTCGGCGTGCCCACCATCAGCGACGGCATGTCCATGGGCACCGAGGGCATGAAGTACAGCCTCGTCTCGCGCGAGGTGATTGCCGACTGCGTGGAGACCTGCGTGGGCGGGCAGTGGATGGACGGCGTGGTCGTCATCGGCGGCTGCGACAAGAACATGCCCGGCGGCATGATGGGCATGCTGCGCGCCAACGTGCCGGCCATCTACGTCTACGGCGGCACGATCATGCCGGGCCACTACAAGGGCCAGGACCTGAACATCGTCAGCGTCTTCGAGGCGGTGGGCCAGTTCTCCGCCGGCCGCATGAGCGAGGAGGACTTCTGCGAGATCGAGCGCCGCGCCATCCCGGGCAGCGGCTCGTGCGGCGGCATGTACACCGCCAACACCATGTCCTCGGCCTTCGAGGCGCTGGGCA
>JBMOGN010000364.1:0-2291 GCA_049318345.1 Rubrivivax sp.
CTTCGAGTTGCTGCGTGAGCGGGTGGGCTCCCCGCTTTCGCTGGCCTCGCTGGCGCGCGATGTGTCGGTGGCTCCCGGCACGCTGCGACGCTACCTGGCCATCCTCGAAGCCCTGCACATCGTCTTCACCGTCCAGCCCTGGCACCGGAACATCGCGCGCGCGCTTCTGCAGGCGCCGAAGGTTTACTTCCTCGATACCGGCCTGGTCAAGGGTGACGCCGGGCTTCAGTTCGAGAACGCCGTGGCCGTGATGCTGCGCGCCCATGTGCAGTGGCGGCAGGATGTGCAGGGCCTCGATACCGAGCTGCACTACCTGCGTACGAAGGACGGTGCCGAGGTCGACTTCTGCATCGTCGAGGACGGCGCGCCCACGCAGCTCGTCGAGTGCAAGCAGTCGGACACCCGGCTGGCGCCCGCGCTGGTGCGCTTTTCGGAACAGTTCCCGCGCGCAGCCGCCGTGCAGCTGGTGCGCGAGCTTCGCCAGCCCGAGCGGCGCCAGGGGGTGGACATTGCACGGGCGGGCCCATGGCTGGGCGGGCTGGACGCATGAACACCGGCCCCACCCCCTGGCACCGCCTGGAAGCCTTCCTCGCCCGGCTGCGTCCGCACCGCGAGCCGCTGTCGCTGGTCGTCGACGGCCTGGTGGTGGCCGCCTGCTGGAACGTCACCTACCTCTTTCGCCTGGGCTTCGAGCGCTGGATCTCCGCACGCCCGGCCTACGACCACTGGGTGCTGCTGGGCGTGGTAGCAGCCTACCTCGGCGCCCTCACGCTGGCGCGCGTGCCCCAGAGCATGTGGCGCTTCTCGGGCTTCGGGGAGGTCAAGCGTCTGACGCTGGCCTGCCTGGCCGCGGGCCTGGCCAGCGCGGCGGTGGTGCTGCTGCTGCAGCTCACCAAGGTGCCGCGGGCCGTGCTCGCGCTGCACCCCGTGGTGGCGCTCATGGGCCTGTGCGTGGTGCGCATCGGCTACCGCATGCTCTACGAGCACGGCCGCTCGAAGATCACCGGTGCCAGCGGCGAGCCGGTGCGCCGCGCGCTCGTGCTCGGCGCCGGGGAGGCCGCCAGGCGCCTGCTGGCCGGCATCCACCAGCAGGGCTGGATCGTGCTGGGCCTGCTGGACGACGACCGCGCCAAGCAGGGCGCGCGCATCGGCGGCGTGCCCGTGCTCGGCCCCCTGGCCGCGCTGCAGGACGCCCGGCTGCGCGGCCCGGCCACCCACCTCATCGTGGCGCTGCCCTCGTTGCGCGGCCCGCGCCGCCGGGCCTTGCTGGAGCAGGCCGCACGCACCGGGCTGCCCGTGCTCACCGTGCCCTCGGCGGAGGAGCTGCGCGAAGGCCGTGAGGTGAGCGGCGTGCGCGACATCGAGGCCGAAGACCTCCTCGGCCGCGAGCCCGTGCAGCTGGACGAAGCCGGCATCGCCGAGGTGCTGCGCGGCAAGGTGGTGCTCGTCACTGGCGCGGGCGGCAGCATCGGCAGCGAGCTGTGCCGCCAGGTGGCGCGCTACGCGCCGGCGCGGCTCGTCCTGCTGGAGCTCAGCGAGTTCAACCTCTACCGCCTGGAGCAGGAGCTGGGCGAACGCTTCCCCGGCCTGCCTCTCGTGCGCCTGGTAGGCGACGTGAAGCACCTCACGCAGCTGCGCCACGTCTTCGCCCAGCACCGCCCGCAGGTGGTCTTCCACGCCGCGGCCTACAAGCACGTGCCACTGATGGAGGAGGGCAACGCCTGGGCGGCGCTGCGCAACAACACCCTGGGCACCCACCACGCGGCGCTGGCCGCCGCCGAAGCCGGGGCCGAGCGCTTCGTGCTCATCAGCACCGACAAGGCGGTGAACCCTACCAACGTGATGGGCGCCACCAAGCGCGCCGCCGAGATGGCGCTCAGCCGCCTGGCCGCCGCCCACCCGGCCACCCGCTTCATGGCCGTGCGCTTCGGCAACGTGCTGGGCTCCAGCGGCAGCGTGATCCCCAAGTTCAAGGAGCAGATCGCCCGCGGCGGCCCCGTCACCGTCACCCACCCGGACATCATCCGGTACTTCATGACCACCCCCGAAGCCGCCGGCCTCGTGCTGCAGGCCGCCGCCATCGGCCAGAGCGGGCAGGTGCTGGTGCTGGACATGGGCGAGCCCGTGAAGATCGTGGACCTCGCCCGCGAGCTCATCCGGCTGTCTGGCCACACCACCGAGGAGATCGGCATCGCCTTCACCGGCCTGCGCCCCGGCGAAAAGCTCTACGAGGAGCTGCTGGCCGACCTCGAGTCCACCCTGCCCACGCCCGTGGAGCGGCTGCGCATCGC
>JBMOGN010000365.1:0-2290 GCA_049318345.1 Rubrivivax sp.
GTCTTCGAGCGCGCCGATGTCTGCGACGGCGCCGCGCTGGACGCTGTGTTCCAGCGCCACGGCCCGATCGCCGCGGTCGTGCATTTCGCCGCCTTCAAGGCAGTGGGCGAATCCACCGCCATGCCGCTGGCCTACTACCGCAACAACATCGGCGGGCTGATCGCCACCTGCGAAGCGATGCGCCGCCACGGCTGCGCGCGCATCGTCTTCAGCTCCAGCGCCACGGTCTACGGCACGCCGGAGCGCCTGCCACTGCGCGAAGACGCGCCGGTCTCGGCCGTCAACCCCTACGGCCAGACCAAGCTGATGGGCGAGACCATCCTGCGCGACCTGGGCGCGGCCGAGCCCGACTGGCAGACCGCCTGCCTGCGCTACTTCAACCCGGTGGGCGCGCACGAGAGCGGCCGCATCGGCGAAGACCCGCGCGGCGTGCCCAACAACCTCATGCCCTATGTGGCGCAGGTGGCGGTGGGCCGGCGCGAGTACCTGCAGGTCTTCGGCAACGACTACCCCACCCCCGACGGCACGGGCGTGCGCGACTACATCCACGTGGTGGACCTGGCCGAAGGGCATGTGGCCGCGCTGCGCAGGCTGCTCGATCACCCGGGCTCGGTGACGGTGAACCTCGGCACCGGCAGCGGCTCGAGCGTGCTGCAGGTGGTGGCGGCCTACGAGCGCGCGAGCGGCCGGCCCGTGCCCACACGCATCCTGCCGCGCCGCGCCGGCGACGTGGCCGCCTGCTGGGCCGACCCGGCCCGCGCCCGCGAGCTGCTGGGCTGGCAGGCCCGGTACGATCTGGCCCGCATGTGCGAGGACAGCTGGCGCTGGCAATCGCGCAACCCCCACGGATTCGACGCCCCATGACTGCCCCCACCGCCTCAGCCATCCCCGTTCTTCCCGTCATCATGGCCGGCGGCTCCGGCACGCGGCTGTGGCCGCTGTCGCGCGCGGGCTACCCCAAGCAGTTCCTCGTGCTGTCGGGCACGACCAGCCTGTTCCAGCAGGCCGCCGAGCGCCTGGCCGGCCTGGCCGGCGACGCCGTGACCGTGCAGCCGCCGCTCGTGGTGGGCAACGAGGAGCACCGCTTCCTCGTGCTGGACCAGCTGCGCGAAGAGCGCCTGGAGCCTTCGGCCGTGGTGCTCGAGCCGGTGGGCCGCAACACCGCGCCGGCCCTCACCCTGGCCGCACTGGCCGCGCTCGACGGCGGGGCCGACCCGGTGCTGGCCGTGACACCGGCCGACCAGACCGTCACCGATGCCGCGGCCTTCACGGCGGCGATGCAAGGCGCGGTGCGGGCAGCAGCCGACGGTGCCATCGTCATCCTGGGCGTCACGCCAGACCGGCCCGAGACGGGCTACGGCTACATCCGTGCCGAACAAGCCAAACAAGGCGAACCCGCCGCGCCGGCCGCCGCCCTCGGGGTGCAGGCCGTGCAGCGCTTCGTGGAAAAGCCCGACCTCGCCACCGCTCAGGCCTACCTGGCCGAAGGCGGCTACTACTGGAACGCCGGCATGTTCGTGCTGCGGGCCAGCACCTGGATGACCGCGCTCGAGCGCTTCCGGCCCGACATCGCCACGGCCTGCCGCGCCGCCTGGGCCGCCCGCTCCACCGATGCCAGCTTCGTGCGCCCCGGCCGCGCCGAGTTCGAGGCCGTGCCGGCGGAGTCCGTGGACTACGCCGTGATGGAGCGCTGCCCCGGCAGCGCGTTCGCGATCCACATGGTGGCGCTGGACGCCGGCTGGAACGACCTGGGCGCCTGGGAGGCGGTGTGGCAGGTGGCCGAGCGCGACGGCCAGGGCAACGCCACGCGCGGCGACGCGCTCGTCACCGACAGCCGCAACACCCTCGTGCACGCCACGAGCCGCCTCGTCACGGCCGTGGGCCTGCAGGACGTGGTGGTGGTGGAGACGGCCGACGCCGTGCTCGTGGCCAGCCGCGAGAAGAGCCAGGACGTCAAGACCATCGTCAACCGGCTCGGCGCGGAGCAGCGCGGCGAGCAGGTGCTGCACCGCAAGGTGCACCGCCCCTGGGGCTGGTACGACAGCATCGACAGCGGGCCGCGCTTCCAGGTCAAGCGCATCCAGGTCAAGCCGGGCGCGGCGCTGAGCCTGCAGATGCACCACCACCGCGCCGAGCACTGGATCGTGGTGTCCGGCACGGCCGAGGTCACCGTGGGCGACCGGGTGCTGCTGCTGGGCGAGAACCAGAGCACCTACATCCCGCTTGGCGAGACGCACCGCCTGCGCAACCCGGGCAAGGTGCCGCTGGAGATCATCGAGGTGCAGTCGGG
>JBMOGN010000366.1:0-2272 GCA_049318345.1 Rubrivivax sp.
GGCCGACACATCGCTGATGGGCTGACCGTAGCCCGAGATCCCCTGGCCCAGGCGCAGCACCTGCGACGATGCGACGGCCGCGACGAGCCCCGCCTTGGATGCCTGGGCGGTCAGCTGCACGCGGCGGATGGCCGCGCAGTGGTCGGTCACGTACAGCCAGTCGCGCACGTTGCTCCCGTCCCCGTACACCGGCAGCGGCTTGCCCTCCAGCGCGTTGCTGAGGATCAGCGGGATCAGCTTCTCGGGAAACTGCAGCGGCCCGTAGTTGTTGGAGCAGTTCGTGGTGAGCGTGGGCAGCCCGTAGGTGTGGTGCCACGCCCGCACCAGGTGGTCCGACGCGGCCTTGGAGGCGGAATAGGGGCTGTTGGGCTGGTAGGGCGTGGTCTCCGAGAAGGCCGGGTCGTGCTCGCCCAGGGACCCGTAGACCTCGTCCGTGGAGACGTGCAGGAAGCGGAAGGCGGCATCCTGCGCCAGCGCGTCGCGCCAGTGCCCGAGCACTGCCTGCAGCAGATGGAACGTGCCCACCACATTGGTCTGCACGAAGTCCGCGGCGCCGTGGATCGAGCGGTCCACATGACTTTCGGCCGCGAAATTGACCACCGCCCGCGGGCGGTGGGTCGCCAGCAGGTCGGCCACCAGTGCCGGGTCGCCGATGTCGCCCTTCACGAACGTGTGCCGCGGATCGCCCTGCAGGGACGCCAGGTTGGCAAGGTTGCCGGCGTAGGTGAGCTTGTCCAGGTTCACCACGGGCTCTGCCGTCTCGCGCAGCCAGTCGAGCACGAAGTTCGACCCGATGAAACCCGCACCGCCCGTCACCAGAATGGTCATGTCGCCCTCCTCGGATTCCGCCACGCCCGCGGGGCGCGGCGTGCGCCGCTAGCCGCCGATCAGGCGTGCGCGCAGATAGTCGTCCAGGGACCGCCAGATCCCGTCGTCCAGGCTCACCTGCGGCCGCCACCCCAGGGCAAACATGCGGGACGAGTCCATGAGCTTGCGTGGCGTGCCGTCCGGCTTGCTCGTGTCGAAAATGAGCTGGCCGGTGAACCCCACCACCCGCGCCGCCGCCTCCGCCAGCTCCCGGATCGTGACCTCCGCCTCGCAGCCCACGTTGATGAGCGGCGGCCGGTAGCGTTCCAGCAACCCGGCGTATTCGGCCTCCGGCAGGGTCAGCAGCTTCACGCAGGCATCGGCCAGGTCGTCGCTGTAGAGGAACTCCCGCTTCGGCGTGCCCGTGCCCCACACCGTCACCGCCACGTCGCCGCGTTCCTTCGCCTCGAGCATCTTGCGGATCAGGGCCGGCAGCACGTGGGAGTTCTGCAGGTCGTAGTTGTCGTTCGGGCCATAGAGATTCGTCGGCATGACCGCGAAGTAGCGGGTCCCGTACTCCCGGTTGTAGGCCCAGCACATCTCGATGCCCGCGATCTTCGCGATCGCATAGGGCCGGTTCGTGGGCTCCAGCGGGCCGGTGAGGAGGTGCTCCTCCTTCATGGGCTGCGGACACTCGCGGGGGTAGATGCACGACGACCCGAGGAACAGCAGCCGGTCGACCCCGGCGCGCCACGCCTCGTGGATGACGTTGTTCTGGATGGCCAGGTTGCAGTGGATGAACTGGGCCGGGTAGGTGTTGTTGGCGTGGATGCCCCCCACCCGGGCGGCCGCCAGCACCACGTGGTCCGGCCGCTCCGCCTGGAAGAATGCGCGGACTGCCGCCTGGTCCTCGAGGTCCAGTTCCGCGTGCGTGCGCAGGACCAGGCTGCCATAGCCGGCGTGCATCAGCCGCCGCACCAGCGCCGAGCCCACCAGACCGCGGTGGCCCGCCACGAAGATCTTCGGTTCAGGTTTCATGTCGTCGATGGTGGTCCCTGGTTGTTTCAGTCACGCGAGGAAACGGGCCCGCACCCCTGCACGCTACTCGTTGTAGTCGTAGGCCGAGTACCCGTGCTTCTTCACCAGTTCGTCGCGCTCGGCAGCCTTGAGATCCTCCCGCACCATCTCGGCCACCAGTTGCCGGAAGGACACCCGCGGCGACCAGCCCAGCTTGTCCCGCGCCTTGGTGGGGTCGCCGAGGAGGGTCTCCACCTCGGATGGCCGGAAGTAGCGGGGATCCACCGCCACGATCACCCTGCCGTCGGCATCGAGGCCCTTCTCGTCCACCCCGCTGCCCTGCCAGGCGATCACGATGCCCAGTTCCGCCGCCGCGGCGCTCACGAAATCGCGCACGCTGTGCTGCTGGCCGGTGGCCACCACGTAGTCCTCCGGGTGGTCCTGCTGC
>JBMOGN010000367.1:0-2268 GCA_049318345.1 Rubrivivax sp.
TCGCCTACCGCCACGCCTTCCATGCCGGCAACCACGGCGACGTGCTCAAGCACCTGGTGCTCATGCTCGTCCTGGAACACCTCAACCTCAAGGACAAGGGCTGGCGCTGCGTGGACACCCACGCCGGAGCGGGCGGCTACTCGCTGCGCAGCGAGACGGCGCGCAAGAAGTCGGAGTTCGCGCACGGCATCGGGGCGCTGTGGGGGCGCCGCGGCGCGGCCGACATGCCCGCGGCGGTGGCGCGCTACCTCGCGCTCGTGGGCGAGTTCAACCCGGGCGGGACGCTGCGCGAGTACCCGGGCTCGCCGGCGATCGTGCAGGCGCTGCGCCGGGCACAGGACCAGCTCAGCCTGTACGAGCTGCACCCGAGCGACTTCCGCGCGCTGGCCACGATGTTCCAGGACGTCCCGGGCGTGCAGGTGCGCCTGGCCGACGGCTTCGAGGGGCTGAAGTCACAGCTGCCTCCGCCCACGCGCCGCGGCCTCGTGCTCATCGACCCGAGCTACGAGCTCGAACGCGACTACACGCGCGTGCTGGCCACGGTGCGCGAGGCGCTCACGCGCTTTGCCGAAGGCACGTACGTCGTGTGGTACCCGCAGGTCGGCCGCGTGGCCGCGCGCGAGCTGCCCCGGCGGCTGCAGGCCCTGGCCCCCAAGGGCTGGCTGCACGCGCGGTTGACGCTGCAGCAGCCCGACGAGCGAGGCTTCGGCATGGCCGGCAGTGGCGTGTTCGTGTTCAACCCGCCCCACACGCTGCACGCGGAGCTCGCCGCGTGCCTGCCCTGGCTGCACGCGGCGATGCGCCAGTTCGACGGCGGCGGCTGGCTGCTGGACCAGCGCGCGGCCTGAGCCGGCGGCCGGTCGCCAGCCGCCCGCACCCGCACCCCGAAAGCCGTCAGTCCAGGACGAGCAGCCGCCCGAAAGGCGGCACGGGCGCAGGCGCACCGGCACTTGCCTGGGGCACCGCCCACAGCACCGGGCAGGCGGGGCGGTGGTGGGCCGGGCCGTCCAGGTCGGTGAGCACGACGATGAGGTCGGGGCGCCTTGCCTCGGCGGCCTGCAGCAGCGGGGAGAAGTCGGTGCCGCCGTCGCCCGGCGCGGCCAGGCCGCTGAAGTCCGCGCGGCCGGGCTCGAAGTGGCGCTGCTCGCGCACCGCGTCGTCGCCGACCACCAGCGTCCACGGCGCCTGCAGCCGGCGCGTGAGCGCAACGATCTCGCGGCCGAAGCGCTCGAGCAGCCGCTCGTCGATCGAGCCCGAGATATCCACCACCACCGCCAGGCGCGGCACACGGCGAGAAGGCGTGGTGCCGGGCTCCCAGGGCAGCCGGCCGTGAGCGCCGACGCGGCCCTGGTTGGCGAGGTAGGAGCGCGTGGGCCGCGACCAGGACAGGTCGGGCCGGCGCGACAGCGCCCGCGTGAGCGTGCCGCGCAGCACCCGCTCCCAGGGCGTGCGCGTGCGCGGCAGATCAGCCAGCAGGGTGCGCAGGAGGGCATGCGCGCCGTCGTCGGCCTGGCCGCGCAGCAGCCGCTCGTGCCAGGTGCGCGCCGCCTCGGCCTCCTCCTCGGGGCGAAGAGCCTGCCGGCTGCCCGGCTCGCGGCACAGGTCCTGCCCCTGGCCTGGCGCAAGGTGGCGCAGCCTGGCCGCACGCCGGCCGTCGCGGCCCTCGCGGTCGCGGTCGTCCACCGCCAGATAGAGCCGCTCCACGTCCCAGTTCAGCAGCGCGGCCTGCGGCGTCTCGTGGCGCTCGAGCACCTGGTCGAGCAGCACCGGCAACTCGAGCGCGCCCGCCGGCAGGCTCAGCCAGCGCAGGTGCGCCAGGGCGCTGTTGACGAGCGCATCGGCGCACAGGTTGAAGAGCTCGTCGTCCACCTGCCCCAGGCGCGCGCGCAGCGCCTCGCGCCGCGGCACGTGGCGCAGCGCCACGTGCAGCACGGCGTGCGCCACCCAGCCCGTCTGCTCGGCCCGCGGCAGCGCCTCGAAGGCGGGGGTGTAACGCAGCGTGTGGCCGTCGGTGGTGAGCGGGGGTGCCGCGGGATCCAGGTCCGGTTCCGGCGGCAGGTCGCGGTGGGCCACCCACAGCGCCAGCGAGCCGCTGGAAGGGGCGTGCTCCACCATGCGCTGCACGGCGGGCACGCCGCGGTGGTGGTGCTGGGGGTCCTCGGCTGGGAGCATGGCGGCCAGGGGCCCGGGCACGGGCTCAGGGGCGGCGGGGTGCGCGATCGGCGCGGTCGGCGCGGTCTGTCCCTTCAGCGCGTTCAGCAAGATGCG
>JBMOGN010000368.1:0-2262 GCA_049318345.1 Rubrivivax sp.
TGTGCCAGGCCGAGAAGCTCTCGAGCTGGGTCCAGCTCTGCCAGCTGGTGGTGAAGGGGCACTTGTGGCCGCTGGCCTTCAGCGTGGCCGCCGCGCGCGCCACCTCGGGCCAGGTCTTGGGCGGATTCTCCGGGTCCAGGCCCGCGGCGCGGAAGGCGTCCTTGTTGTAGTGGAAGACGGTGGTGGAGCTGTTGAAGGGCAGGCTCAGCATCTGGCCGTTCGGAGCCGTGTAGTAGCCCGACACGGCGGGTACGTAGACGCCGGAATCGAACTTAACGCCCGCTGTCTTCATGACCTGGTCGACCGGGACGATCGCGCCCTTGCTGGCCATCATGCTGGCGGTGCCGACCTCGAACACCTGCAACACGTGCGGCGCGTTGCCGGCGCGGAAGGCGGCGATCGCGGCGGCAAACGACTCGGGGTAGGTGCCCTTGAAGACCGGCACCACCTTGTAGGCCTTCTGGCTGTCGTTGAAGCCCTTGGCCAGGCCGTTGATCCACTCGCCGAGCTGGCCGCTCATCGAGTGCCACCACTGGATCTCGACTTGGGCGTGGGCGGGCAGGGCGGTCGTCAGGCCGGCGGCCAGGGCGATCGAGGCAAGCTGGATGCGCATGATGTCTCCGTGCGTGAGAAGGGCCCGCCAGTTTCCGGCAGGTTCGTGACAGTTCTGTTTCTCCCATGAGCAGCCCGGCCCCGGCAACGGGGAATACCCCGCGCGCGGGGCGGATGTCCGCGCTGGAGCCGCGATTGTTGCACTGCGGTAGGATGGCCGGCTCAACGCCGCAGGCATTCTCCTGCCGCACTGTGCCCGGCTGTCCGCCATGAACGCCCCCCATCCGCTCCACCTGGCCGTGGCGCCCGCACTGACCGGGCCGGATGCGCCGCGCCTGCGCGAGATCCCCTACAACTACACCTCGTTCTCGGACCGCGAGATCGTGATCCGCCTGCTGGGGGCACGGGCCTGGGAGCTGCTGGAGCAGCTGCGCGCGGAGCGCGGCACCGGACGCTCGGCGCGCATGCTCTACGAGGTGCTGGGCGACA
Source organism: Rubrivivax sp. (assembly GCA_049318345.1). Taxonomy (GTDB): domain Bacteria; phylum Pseudomonadota; class Gammaproteobacteria; order Burkholderiales; family Burkholderiaceae_C; genus Rubrivivax. Next base: position 1,042 of record JBMOGN010000368.1, read on the forward strand.
TCTGGGTGGTCCAGCGCAACCCCTACCTCGAGGAGGACCTGCTGCTCAACCCCAAGAGGCGGCAGATGCTCGTGGACGCCCTGTACCACCGGCTGCGCGAGGTGCAGAAGCGCCGCACGCCCCAGGCCGATGCGGCCCGGGATGCCCTCGTGGGCGAACTCCTGCAAGCCGCCGGCCAGGCGGTGGAGCAGTTCGCCGCGCATTTCCGGCAGGCCTGGGACCTGCGGCGCCAGGCGCGCCGGGTGCTCGGGCGCCACACCGCGCGCGACAACCTGAAGTTTGACGGGCTCAGCCGCGTCTCCCACGTGACGGACGCCACCGACTGGCGCGTGGAGTATCCCTTCGTGGTGCTCACGCCCGACAGCGAGGAGGAGATCGCCGGCCTCGTGCAGGGCTGCATCGAGCTCGGCCTGACGATCATTCCCCGCGGCGGCGGTACCGGCTACACCGGTGGCGCCGTGCCCCTGACCTGGAAGAGCGCGGTCCTCAACACCGAGAAGCTAGAGGCCATGAGCGAGGTGGAGCTCGTGGCGCTGCCCGGCCTGGCCCAGCCGGTGGCCACGGTGCGCAGCGAGGCCGGCGTGGTGACACAGCGTGTGGCCGATGCCGCCGAGCGCGCCGGTTACGTCTTCGCCGTGGACCCGACCTCGGCCGAGGCGAGCTGCATCGGCGGCAACATCGCCATGAATGCCGGCGGCAAGAAGGCGGTGCTGTGGGGCACCGCGCTGGACAACCTCGCCAGCTGGAAGATGGTCACCCCCGAGGCGAAGTGGCTCGAGGTGGTGCGCTTGAACCATAACCTGGGCAAGATCCACGATGTGGAGATGGCCAGCTTCGAGCTGCGCCACTTCGACGCCAGCGGCAAGCGCCTGGAGCGCACCGAGCGACTGGACATCCCGGGCCGGGCCTTCCGCAAGGCGGGCCTGGGCAAGGACGTCACCGACAAGTTCCTGGCCGGGCTGCCGGGCATCCAGAAGGAAGGCTGCGACGGCGTCATCACCAGCGCCCGCTGGGTGGTGCACCGCATGCCCGCGCATGTGCGCACCGTGTGCCTGGAATTCTTCGGCAACCCGAAGCGGGCGGTGCCGAGCATCGTCGAGATCAAGGACTACCTCTTCTCGCTGTCGCAGGGCCGCGGTGACGCCGATCCCGCACATGCCGCGCCGGTGCTGCTGGCCGGCCTGGAGCACCTGGACGACCGCTACCTGAAGGCCGTGGGCT
>JBMOGN010000369.1:0-2229 GCA_049318345.1 Rubrivivax sp.
CGCGGGCCAGCAGCACGCGCTGGCGCTCGCCGCCGGAGAGCTCGTCCAGGCGCCGCCAGGCCAGCGCGGTGCAGTCGGTGCAGGCAAGGGCCTCGTCCACCGCGCGAACATCCGCCGCGCCAGGGGCCCCGAAGAGCCCGTGGTGCGGTAGCCGGCCGAGCGCCACCACGTCGCGCACGGCCAGCTCGCCCGTGACCTCCGCGTGCTGCGACAGCCACGCCAGGGCGCGTGCGCGCTCGCCCGCCGGCCACTGCGCGAGCAGCCGGCCCATCAGCCAGACCTGGCCCGAGGTGGCGCGGCGCAGGCCGGCCAGCCCCTGCAGGAGCGAACTCTTGCCGGCCCCGTTGGGGCCGACGATCGCCGTCCAGGTGCCAGGCTGCAGCGTCAGCCACACGTCCTCGACGACCGCCCGCTCGCCGATGTGCACGGTCAGCGCCTCAGCGCGCAGGGCCACGGGCGGCTGAACCGCATTCATCGTGGCCATGTCAGCCCTGCCCCCTGCCCCGCGCCCGCAGCAGCGCCAGCAGATACACCCCGCCCACCAGCGCCGTGACGATCCCCACCGGCCACTCGCGTGGCGCCACCACGGTGCGCGCGAGCACATCGGCGGCCAGCAGCAACACCCCGCCGGCCAGCGCCGAACACGCCAGCAGCGGCGCGTGCGTGAGCACGGCCAGGCGGCGCACGAGATGCGGCGCGGCCAGGCCCACGAAGGCCACGAGCCCGACCTGCGAGACCGCCGCACCCGTGCACAGGGCCAGCAGGGCCACGAGCATCAGGCGCAACCGCGGCAGCGGCAGGCCCAGGCTCAGGGCACCCGCCTCGCCCAGCACGAGCGCGTCGAGCACGCGCGCGTACCGCACCGCCAGCGCCAGCATCGACACGAGCACGCCAGCCATCAGCGCCACCGCCTCCAAACCGAGCATGCCGGTGGTGCCCACAAGGAAGGTCTGGCGGCCGCGCAGCGCCTCGGGGGCAGAGACCAGCAGCAGGTCCGACAGGGCCGTGAGCACCACGCCCACGGCCACGCCGGCCAGCAGCAGCACGACGGGGCGGCCCGCACCACCTGCCAGCAGCAGCGCCAGGCCCACGCCGGCCAGCGCGCCGACGAACGCGGCGGCCACCGCCCCGGCCTGCACGAGCGGCGCGGCAAGCAGCGCTGCACCTTCGGACACCCCCAGGCTGCCCGCGGCGGCCAGGACGAGCACGACGCCCAGGCCCGCGCCCGCCGCCGAGCCCAGCAGGTAGGGGTCGGCCAGGGGGTTGCGGAACAGCCCCTGCGCCAGGGCACCGGCCAGGCCGAGCAGCGCGCCGGCAAGCCAGGCGCCCACGGTGCGCGGGGCGCGGATCTGCCACACGAGGTCGGCGTCGCGCCCCCAGGCGAGCGACCAGCCCTGCGCCCCGGCCGCCAGGCCCGCCAGCACGAGCAGCGCCGACGCGGCGAGCAGGACCGCGGCCATGCGCCGGGCGCTGCACGTCATGGCGTGCCCCGGCCGGGCGGGATGCCCTGGGGCGTCGCGACGGCACCCGCCGTGTCCGGCGGCGGCAGCTTCTCCAGGCAGTCGGCCAGCGCCAGCGCCGCCTCACCCAGGCGCGGGCCGGGCCGCACGAGGGTGTCCCAGGGTCCGGGGGCCAGGCCGCAGGTTCGCCCCTGGCGCAGGGCCGCGAGGCCCCGCCAGCCGGGGCGGCTGCCCATGGACGCCACGGCCGCGCGGGTGGCCACCACGAGATCGGGCTGCGCCTGCAGCACGGCCTCGGGCGCGAGTTGCGGGAAGGGCCCGAGCGCCGCCGGCACCACGTTGCGCAGGCCGAGCCGGGCCAGCAGCTCGCCCACGAAGGACGCCTCGCCGGCGGCGTGCGGGGTGGAGGCCACCTCGACATAGGCCCGCTGCCCGCGCCAGGGCGACGGGACACGCCGGGCCGCCTGCTCGATGCGCTCGTCGAGCGCGCGCCACGCAGGCTCAGCCGCCGCGGCATCGCCGAGCAGGGTTGCCACGCGCGCGAGCACGCGGCGCGTGTCGGCCAGGTTGCGCGGCTCGAGCACGGCCACGGCCACGCCCAGCGACTGCAGCCGGGTGGCCAGGCGGGGCGAGCCGGTGAGCAGGACGAGGTCGGGCTTCAGCGCCACGAGGGCCTCCACCTGGGCGTCCTCGAGCACCCCGAGCTTGGGCAGCGGGCGCACGCTGCCCGGCCAGTAGGCAACATAGGGAACAAGGACGGTTGATGTAA
>JBMOGN010000370.1:0-2209 GCA_049318345.1 Rubrivivax sp.
GCTGCCGTTCATGATGAACAACGCCGAGGCCACCTCCAAGGCCTACTGGGAGTACATGCAGACCCAGGCGCCCGACGAGTTCAAGGACACCCATGTCATCGCCCTGCATGTGCACGGCCCGGGCATGTTCCATTCGGCCAGCAAGCCCATCCGCAGCGCCGCGGACCTCAAGGGCATGAAGGTGCGCGGCCCCACGCGCGCGGTCACGCGCATGCTCGGCTCGGTGGGCGCCACGCCGGTGGGCATGCCGCTGCCGCAGATTCCCGATGCGCTGTCCAAGGGCACCATCGACGCCTGCGCCATCCCCTGGGAGGTGGTGCCCTCGGTGAAGGTGCACGAGCTCACCAAGTACCACAGCGAGTTCGACAACACGGGCGGTGCGCTCTACACCACCACCTTCGTGATGGCGATGAACGCCGCGAAGTACAACTCACTGGCTCCCGACCTGAAGAAGGTGATCGATGCGAACTCCGGCATGGCCGCCTCGGCCTGGCTGGGCAAGACGCAGCAGGGCAACGACCCGGCCGGCCGCAAGACCGCCGTGGACCGTGGCAACACCATCTACCAGTTCACGGCCGCGCAGCGCGAGGAGTTCATCAAGCTGTCCAGCCAGGTCGACGACGAGTGGGTGGCCGACATGGACAAGCGCGGCTTCAAGGGCGCGCAGCTGCTGTCCAGCGCCAAGGCGCTGATCGCCAAGCACGGCAAGGGCTGAGGGGCGCAGCCCCGAAAGGAAAACGGGCCGCTGACGCGGCCCGTTTGCATGAGGGGAGCGGATCGACGCTCAGAGCAGGTGCTTCACGCCGTCCTGCTCGCCCGTGAGCTCGGCCAGCGTCTTGTCGATGCAGCCCTGGCTGAACTCGTCCACCGGCAGGCCCTGCACCACGGTGTAGCGCCCGCCGGAGCAGGTCACCGGGAAGCCGAACATCACGTCCTGCGGGATGCCGTAGTCGCCGTTGCTGGGCACGCCCATCGTCACCCACTCGCCGTTCGTGCCCAGCGCCCAGTCGCGCATGTGGTCGATGGCGGCGTTGGCCGCGGAGGCCGCCGAGGACAGGCCGCGCGCCTCGATGATGGCCGCGCCGCGCTTGCCCACCGTGGGCAGGAACACGTCCCTGTTCCAGGCGTGGTCGTTGATCATGTCCTTCACCGAGGCGCCCTCGATGGTGGCAAAGCGGTAGTCGGCGTACATCGTGGGCGAGTGGTTGCCCCACACCGCGAGCTTGCGGATGGACGACACCGGCTTGCCGGTCTTGGCCGCGAGCTGGCTGAGCGCGCGGTTGTGGTCCAGGCGCAGCATGGCGGTGAAGTTCTCGCGCGGCAGGCTCGGCGCGCTCTTCATCGCGATCCAGGCGTTGGTGTTGGCCGGGTTGCCCACCACCAGCACCTTCACGCCGCGGCTGGCGACCTTGTCCAGCGCCTTGCCCTGTGCGGTGAAGATCTGGGCGTTGGCCGCCAGCAAGTCGGCGCGCTCCATCCCCGGGCCGCGCGGGCGTGCGCCCACGAGCAGCGCGTAGTCGGTGTCGCGGAAGGCGGTGTTCGCGTCGCCGTGGGCTTCCATGCCCGCCAGCAGCGGGAAGGCGCAGTCCTCCAACTCCATCATCACGCCCTTGAGGGCCTTCTGGGCCTTCTCGTCGGGGATCTCCAGCAGCTGCAGGATCACGGGCTGGTCCTTGCCGAGCATCTCGCCGGAGGCGATGCGAAACAGCAGGGCGTAACCGATCTGGCCGGCAGCTCCGGTGACGGCGACTCGAACGGGCTTCTTGCTCATGGGGCTTCTCCAGGTGGCGGGGCGCGGGGACGCGCCGACAGACAGGCAACCGCGACAGATGCGCTGGACGCGAAGTGTACGGGCGCGCGCTTGCCCGGAACTGACCGTGAAGGATGTCTTATGTCTTCTACAAGATATCTTGCCTGCCTGCCCTCGCCTGTGCTGCAATGCGGGGATGCCGGTCTCCCAGGGCTCCGCCACCGCATCTCCTGCTGCCTTCGGCCCGGGGGAGGCCGCCGCGGAGTCGACGCCGGCCTTCAGCCCGCTGTACCAGCAGATCAAGGGCCTGCTCACCCGCAGCCTCCAGGCCGGCGAGTGGAAGCCCGGCGAGGCCATTCCGAGCGAGATGGAGCTCGCCGCGCGCTTCAAGGTGAGCCAGGGCACGGTGCGCAAGGCCATCGACGAGCTCGCCACCGAGAACCTGCTCGTGCGCCGGCA
>JBMOGN010000371.1:0-2209 GCA_049318345.1 Rubrivivax sp.
GCCACCTCGTCGTCGGTGAGCTGCAGCTTGGCCAGGATGCCGTAATAGAAGGCGATCTTGCCCCCGGGCATGCAGAAGGCGTTGAGCTCGGGGCTGCCCAGCAGGTTGACCTCCCAGCGCCAGGCGCGCGCGCGCTCGTTGCACTCCGGCGTGAAGGGAATGATGCGCTCGGCGATCACGCGCAGGCGCTGCGCCTGGGGATGGTCGCGAGGGGCCAGGGCGCGCTGCCCGCTGGCCTGCTGCAGCATCTGGCGGTACTGCTGGCCAGCGGACTGTTCCACCTGGTCGGCGGGCACGAGCTTCGTGGCGCGCGAGCGCTTGCACTCGGGGATGGCCGCCAGCGCGGGCGCGGCCGCACCGGCCAGCAACAGGCCGGTGAACAGGCGCCGGCCGCGCCGGCTGGCGGCCTGCGGCGAATCGTTCTCGGCGTGTGCCGCGTGGGCGGCGCCCGCGCAGGCGCAGGTCAGCCCGCGCGAGGGCAGCCACCGGGCGCCCTCGGGATCGAAGGCTGGGGTGCGACGGTCCATGGCGGTTCACATCGGCCCGCGGGGGCCGAATTCAAGCCTCGGGAGAATCTGATTGTGAGGCCTGCAGCGCCTGCACGCTCGCCCGCATCGTCCACAGCAGCACGAGTGCGGGCGCCGCCAGCACGGTGCTCAGCACGAAGAACGCCGGCCAGCCGATGCTCTCGGCCAGCACCCCGGCCAGGGGCCCCACCCACACGCGCCCGATGGCCGCAAAGGCCGACAGCAGCGCGTACTGCGTGGCCGTGAAGCGCAGGCTGCACAGGCTCATCATGAAGGCCACCAGGGCCGCGGTGCCCATGCCCCCGGCCACGTTCTCGAAGGCGATGGCCGCCAGCAGCGCGCCGTCCACCGGCGTGGCCGCGGCCAGCCGCACGAAGCCCCAGTCGAAGGCCGGGATCGACCAGGCACCCAGCGTGCCCTTGCCGCCGACGGCCAGCCACCAGAAGCCCAGGTTGCTCAGCAGCTGCAGCACGCCAAAGGCCAGCAGCGCGCGCCACAGCCCCATGCGCAGCATCAGCGCGCCGCCCAGCAGCGCCCCGCCGATGGTCAGCCACAGGCCGATGAGCTTGTTCACCACCCCCACCTCCGCCGGCGCGTAGGCCAGGCCCTTGAGCAGGAAGGGCGTGAGCAGCGAGCCGGCGAAGGCGTCGCCCAGCTTGTACAGGACGATGAACAGGAGAAAGGCTGCCGCCCCGGGCTGGGCGAAGAAGTTCGACAGGCCCCCCAGCAGCGTCTCGAAGCGGGCGCGGCGCGCGGCCCACACCGCCAGCGGCAGCGTCGCGGCCAGCCCAGCCAGGAGCGTGGCCAGGTCGATCCAGCGCTGCTGCAGCGCCGCCGGAAGGGTGCTGGCGGCCATCACAGGAGCGAGCATCCACTTCGCTGCCGGGCCAATCAGGTGCTCGGTGGCGAGCACGCCCACGGCCGCGGCCGCGAGCAGGGCCAGGAAGCCTTGGAGGTCGTGCCGGGCGGACGACTGCGGCCGCGGCGGGGCCGCCACGCGCGGCAGCGCCAGCGCCGAGAGCACGGCTGCCACGGCCATCAGCAGGGCCATGAGCCGGTACACGGCGGGCCAGTCCCAGCCTCCGCCCTGGTTGGGGTCGGTCCAGATCAGGGTGAGGCCGCCGGAGACGATCATGGCAAACCGGTAGCCCATCACCGCCAGCGAGGCGCCCAGGCCGCGCTCGCGGGCGGGCAGCAAGTCGGTGCGGTAGGCGTCGATGACCACGTCCTGCGAGGCCGACAGGAAGGCCACCGCCACGGCCAGCAGCGCAAACGCGCGGATGGCCTGGCTCGGCGAAGTGGCCGACAGCGCCAGCAGCGCCCCGGCCAGGGCAAGCTGGGTGAGCACGAGCCACCCGCGCCGCCGCCCCAGGCCCGGCACGTCGAAGCGGTCCATGAGCGGGGCCCACAGGAACTTGAAGGTGTAGGGCAGGCCCACCAGGCTGAGAAAGCCGATGGTGGCCAGGGCCACGCCCTCGGCCGTGAGCCAGGCCTGCATGGCCTGCCCGGTGAGCGCCAGCGGCAACCCGGAGGCGAAGCCCAGCACCGTGACCACCAGCGCCCGGTGCGCGGCGGCCAGCCGCGCGCGCCAGGAGGCCGGCACCGCCGCCGTCGCCGTCGCCAGGGCGTCGGGGGGACGCGAAGCGCCGGGGTCAGCCATGGCGGGGATTATCGGCGGGGGC
>JBMOGN010000372.1:0-2206 GCA_049318345.1 Rubrivivax sp.
TCCCACACCGCCTGCGGCGCGCGCAGCTGGTGATCCTCGTAGGTGCTGGCGTGGCTGCCCGACAGGATGATGCCCCGGGGCGCGAAGTCGCGGATGAAAGCGTCGCTGACGTCGTTGGGATGGATCTCGCAGTACACGTGGGCCTCGCGAACGCGCCGCGCGATGAGCTGGGTGACCTGCGAGCCGAAGTCGAGGATGAGGATCTTGTCGTGCATGGTCTAGGGCCGTGAACGGAAATGCAGCCAGGCCAGCCCCAGGCCGAACGCCTGCAGGGCTGCCCCGAAGAACAGCGGGGCGCCGATACGCCAGTCGCCCTGCGGCAGGTGCGAGACGGCCACAAGAAGCGGCGAGGCCAGCAGGGGGGCGAGCACGGCCGTCAGGCTGTTGAGCGAGCTGACCGAGCCGAGCGTGCGCCCCTGGTTGTCGGCGCTGGCCGCCCCCGAGATGGTGCTCTGCAGGGAGGCCGTGACGGCAAAGCCGAGCACGTTGCAGAAGATCACGGCATACATGACCCAGCCCGCCGGTGCGGCGCCCCACATTGCATAGGCCAGCGTGGAAGAGGCCAGGCCCATGACGACGAGCTTGGCCGGCCGGTATCGCTTGACGAGCTTGGCCAGCAGAAAGCCCTGCACGATCACCGACATCACGCCCACCGCAGCCAGGGAACACCCGTTGTCCTGTGCGCCCCAGCCGAACTTGAAGGTCGTGTAGAGCACCCAGGAGTTGTAGAGCACGCCCTGTGCGAGCCCGGCGCACGCCACCACCCCGACGATCAGGCCCACCCCCTCCAGACGCGCGAGCGCCCGCAGCGATTCCAGCGGGTTCACCGCGCTCCACTGGAAAGGCCGTCGGCGCTCGGGCGGGAGGGATTCGGGCAGCACGAACCAGCCGTACAACAGGTTCAGCAGTGCGAGTCCGCCGGCCACGAAGAACGGCAGGTGGAGGTCGATCGCGCCCAGGAGCCCGCCCAGCGCCGGCCCGACGATGAATCCCAGGCCGAACATCGCCCCCAGCAATCCGAAGCGTCGCGCCCGTTCCTCGGGCGGGGTGATGTCGGCCACATAGGCGTTTGCCACCGCAGCGTTGGCCTGCAGCCCGCCGCCCACCAGCCGCACCGCCACCAGCATCCACAAGGCGGTGGACCACGCGGTGGCGAAGAAGGTGAGCGCCAGGCCGCAAAAGCCAATGAGCAGAACCGGCCGCCGGCCATGCGCATCCGACAGCGCACCCAGCAGCGGCGCGCCGAAGAAGTTCGCCAGGCCGAAGGCGAAACTCACGACGCCGACCCAGAAGGCCTGCGCGCTCTGGTCTGCCGAGAAGCTGCCCACCAGAGCCGGCAGCACCGGCACGATGATGCCGATGGCCACCATGTCGATGAGCACGGTGATGAGGATGAACACCATGGCGGCCTGCCGCCCGGTGGCCGGGGGCGCAGCCGGAGCAGACCCCGGAACGGAGGCAGGGGTGGTCATTCGGCGCGGTAGTTGGGCGCTTCCTTCGTGATCTGCACGTCGTGGACGTGGCTCTCGCGCATGCCCGCCGTGGTGATCTCGACGAATTCGGCCCGGCTGCGCATCTCCTCGATGGTGTGGCAGCCGCAGTAGCCCATGGACGCACGCAGCCCGCCGGCAAACTGGTAGATGATGGCCACGACCGAGCCCTTGTACGGCACGCGCCCCTCGATGCCCTCGGGAACGAGCTTGTCCGCGTTGGGGTTGCTGGTCTCGTCGGCTTCCTGGAAGTAGCGGTCGGCCGAGCCGGCCTGCATCGCCCCGATCGAGCCCATGCCGCGGTAGCTCTTGTAGCTGCGGCCCTGGTAGAGGATGACCTCGCCCGGCGCCTCTTCAGTGCCTGCAAACATGCCGCCCATCATCACGGTGCTGGCCCCTGCGGCCACCGCCTTGGCGATGTCGCCGGAGTAGCGGATGCCGCCGTCGGCGATCAGGGGCACGCCACTGCCGCGCAGCGCCGTGGCCACGTTGTCGATGGCGGTGATCTGCGGCACGCCCACACCAGCCACGATGCGCGTGGTGCAGATCGAACCCGGGCCGATGCCGACCTTCACCGCGTCGGCGCCGGCCTCCACGAGCGCCGTGGCGGCCGCCCCGGTGGCGATGTTGCCGCCGATCACATCCACCTGAGGATAGTTGCGCTTGACCCAGCGCACGCGCTCGATCACGCCCTGGCTGTGGCCGTGCGCGGTGTC
>JBMOGN010000373.1:0-2202 GCA_049318345.1 Rubrivivax sp.
GCGTGCGCGCAGGCGTGCACCGAGCCGAGGTCCTTCTGGAAGGCGATGGCGCCCATCATCGAGCTCATCATCATGTCGGCGCGGGCCTGCAGGTTCGACGGCTCTTTCACGGCAGTGGCCAGCGCCCGCGCCCCCACGCGCAAGCCTTCGAGTGCGATGCCGTCGCACAGCGGGTGGTAGGCCGGCGACAGGTAGCTCTCGATGTTGTGGGTGAGCGCGTCCATGCCGGTGGCGGCCGTCACGGCGGCGGGCAGTGCCAGCGTGAGCTCGGGGTCAGCGAAGACGGCCTGGGCCAGGATCTTCGGGCTGAAGACGGTGCGCTTGTGGTGGGTGTCGTTTTCCGAGACGACGGCCGAGCGGCCGACCTCCGAGCCCGTGCCCGAGGTGGTGGGCAGCGCCACGAAGTAGGGCAGCGGGTGCGTGATGGGGCGCACCTGGGGGTGGTCCCACACGTACTCGAGGATGTCGCCCTCGTGCGTGGCCGCCACGCCCACCACCTTGGAGACATCCAGCGCTGCCCCGCCTCCGAAGCCGATGACGGCGTCAGCGCCGTGGGCCCGGAAGGCGGCCGCACCGGCCATCACCTGTGCGCAGGTCGGGTTGCCGAACACGCCGTCGAAGACGGCCACGTCCAGCCCCTTCAGGTGGGAGAGGAACTCCTGCATCACCGGCAGGCGGGCCAGCGCGCGGTCGGTGACGACCAGCGGACGCCGCAGACCCTGCTCGAGCAGGTGGGGGCCGACGAGGGCGCGCGCGCCGGCGCCGAAGTGGATCGCGGTGGGGAAGGCGAAGCGGGTGATGGACATGGACGGGCGGCCCGTTCCGGGGCCAAGTTCGGCAAGACCGCGAGATTACGCCGGATCTGCGCTCAACCCCGTCCTGCTGTGGCGGTTCGGGGAGCCGGGTTTCCCGCCCCTCAAATGATCTCGAAGTAGCGCTTGAGCTCCCAGTCCGTCACGGCGTCCTGCCACTGGCGCCACTCCCACTCGCGGGTGGCGGCGAAGTGCTCGACGAAGGTGTCGCCGAGCCAGTCGCGGGCGATGGCGCTGTCGCGGAAGATGCGCGCGGTCTCGATGAGCGAACGCGGCGCGCGCGGGATGTTCTCGGCGCCCTGGTTGGTGCCGGTGATCGGCGGCGTGGTGAGCTTCAGGCCCTTCTCCACGCCGTGCAGCCCCGCGGCGATCACGGCGGCCATGGCCAGGTAGGGGTTCACGTCGGCGCCGGGGCAGCGGGTTTCCAGCCGCGTGCTCTTCGGGCTGCCCGCGATCACGCGAAAGCTCGCGGTGCGGTTGTCCACGCCCCAGGTGGGCTTCACGGGAGCCCAGAAGCCGTCCACCAGGCGCTTGTAGCTGTTGACGGTGGGCCAGAACATCGGCGCGAACTCCATCAGGCACGCCACCTGCCCGGCGAGGTAGCTCTCGAAGAGCTTGCTCATCGAGCGTGTGGACTTGGCGTCGAAGAAGAGGTTCTTCTTGCCGTCCGACAGGCTCTGGTGGATGTGGCCCGAGCAGCCCGGGTACTGCTGCGCCCACTTGGCCATGAAGCTGGGCATGATGCCGAAGCGCTTGCCGATCTCCTTCGCGCCGGTCTTGAAGAGGATGGCGCGGTCGGCCGCCTCCAGCGCCTCGGAAAACGCGATGGCCGCCTCGTACACCCCGGGCCCCGTCTCGGTGTGCAGGCCCTCGATGGGCACGCCGAAGGCGCCCATCTCGTCCATCAGCGCGTTGAAGAAGCCGCCGTTGTCGGCCATGCGCAGCAGCGAGTAGCCGAACATGCCCGGCGTGATGGGCTCGGGGTTCACGCCGCGCTTGCCGGCCCAGGTCTGCGGCGTCTCGGCGAAGTTGAACCACTCGAATTCCATGCCGGCCATGGGCTGCACACCCAGCTTCGCCGCCCGTGCCAGCACCCGCTTGAGCACCTGGCGCGGGCACACCGGGTAGGGGCTGCCGTCGGGGTTGACGAACTCGCCGAGGAAGAAGGGCACCCCGCCGTCCCACGGCACGTGGCGCGCCGTGGAGAGGTCCAGCCGGGCCAGCGCATCCGGGAAGCCGTGCTGCCAGCCGGTGACCTGCGTGTTGTCGTAGCAGTTGTCGCTGGAGTCCCAGCCGAAGACGACATCGCAAAAGCCGAAGCCGCCCTCGGCGGCACCGAAGAACTTGTCGCGGTGCAGGTACTTGCCGCGCAGGATGCCGTCGATGTCGC
>JBMOGN010000374.1:0-2195 GCA_049318345.1 Rubrivivax sp.
GCTGCCTGCTGCAGAACCCGCAGCTGCTGATCCTGGACGAGCCCACCTCGGTGCTCACGCCGCAGGCGGTGGACAAGCTCTTTGCCACGCTGCGCCGCCTGGCCGAGGGCGGCTGCTCCATCCTCTACATCAGCCACAAGCTCGACGAGATCCGCGCGCTGTGCCACCACTGCACGGTGCTGCGCGGCGGGCGCGTGACGGGCGAGGTGGACCCGGCCCAGGAGAGCAACGCGAGCCTGTCGCGGCTGATGATCGGCGCGGAGCCGCCCGCGCTGGCGCACCGCCAGGCGGCGGCCGGCGAGGTGGTGCTGGCCGTGCGCGGCCTGTCGCTGCCGCGCCAGGACCCCTTCGGCACCGACCTGCGCGACATCGCCTTCGAGGTGCGTGCCGGGGAGATCGTCGGCGTGGCCGGGGTCTCGGGCAACGGCCAGCAGGAGCTCATGGGCGCGCTCTCCGGCGAGGACGCGCGCGCCGCGCTGGGCCGCGTGACCCTTTTCGGGCAGGACCTCGCCGGGCGCTCCCCGGCCAAGCGCCGCCGCGACGGGCTGCACTTCGTGCCCGAGGAGCGGCTCGGGCGCGGTGCGGTGCCCACGCTCAGCCTCGCGCAGAACACCCTGCTCACGCGCACCGAGACGGTCGCGCCGCGCACCGGCTGGGTGGCGCCGCGCGCGGTGCGGGACCTGGCCGCGCGCATCGTCGAGCGCTTCAACGTGAAGGCCGGCGGGCCGCAGGCGGCCGCGCGCAGCCTGTCCGGCGGCAACCTGCAGAAGTTCATCGTCGGGCGCGAGATCGACGCGCGTCCGAAGCTGCTGCTCGTCTCCCAGCCCACCTGGGGCGTGGACGTGGGCGCGGCGGCGCTCATCCGCGCCGAGCTGCTGAAGCTGCGTGACGAGGGCTGCGCGCTGCTGGTGGTCAGCGAGGAGCTCGAGGAGCTCTTCGAGATCAGCGACCGGCTCGTCGTCATCGCCAAGGGCCGTGTCTCGCCCTCGGTGCCCACCGCGCAGGCCACGGTGGCGCAGGTGGGGCAGTGGATGTCGGGGCTGTGGGAGGAGGGCGCCCATGCTCAAGCTTGAGGCGCGCCCGCAGGCCTCGCAGGCGATGTCGCTGGCCTCGCCGCTGATCGCGCTGGCCGGCACGGTGGTGATCGGGGTGATCCTCTTCGTGCTGCTGGGCAAGGACCCGCTGCGCGGGCTGCAGATGTTCTTCGTGGAGCCGCTGAACGGGCCGCGTGCGCTGGCCGAGCTCTCCATCAAGGCCGTGCCGCTGGTGCTCATCGCCCTGGGCCTGGCCGTGTGCTTCCGGGCCAATGTGTGGAACATCGGCGCGGAGGGCCAGTTCATCCTCGGCGCGCTGTGTGCCGGCTGGGTGGCCATGCAGGCTGGCCCCCACACGGCCTGGATGGGCAGCGGCTTCGTGCTGCCGATCCTGCTGGCCGGGGTGCTCGGCGGCATGGCCTGGGCGGCCATCGCCGCCCTGCTGCGCGACCGGTTCAACGCCAACGAGATCCTCGTGACGTTGATGCTCGTGTACGTGGCGGTGCAGCTGCTCAACTACTTCGTCTATGGCCCCTGGAAGGACCCCAAGGGCTACAACTTCCCGCAGACCATCACCTTCCTGGCGCAGACGAAGGTGCCGCGCCTGGTGGAGGGGCTGCGCGCCAACATCGGGCTGCCCATTGCGCTGGCGGCGGTGGCGGCCTGCTGGGTGTTCCTGTTTCGCACCTTCCGCGGCTTCCAGCTGCAGGTGGGTGGCCTGGCGCCCGCGGCGGCGCGCTACGCCGGCTTCTCCTCGCGCGGGGCGCTGTGGATGGCGCTGCTGCTGTCCGGCGGCATGGCCGGCCTGGCTGGCGGCCTGGAAGCAGCCGGCCCGCTGGGCCAGCTCACGCCCTACGTGCCCGTGGGCTACGGCTTTGCCGCCATCATCGTGGCCTACGTGGGGCGGCTGCACCCGGTGGGCATCGTGTTCTCGGGCGTCCTGATGAGCATGTTCTACATCGGCGGGGAGCTCGCGCAGTCGCGCCTGGGGCTGCCCAAGTCGCTCACCGGCGTGTTCCAGGGCCTGCTGCTGTTCACGCTGCTGGCCTGCGACACGCTCATCCACTACCGCGTGCGGCTGCGCAAGGTCGCTGCCCCGAAGGCCGCCTGAGATGGACTCCATCCTGCGATCGACGCCTCGGGGACAGTTGCCGACGTTCG
>JBMOGN010000375.1:0-2182 GCA_049318345.1 Rubrivivax sp.
CCGGCGAACATCGGCGCGATGCTGCCGGCGCTGCTGCCCGAAGGCGCGATCGTCGTCGACGAGGCGGTGTCCTCGGGCCGGGCCTTCGACCGCGCCACGCGCGCGGCGCCGCCGCACGACTGGCTCACGGGCATGGGCGGCTCCATCGGCTTTGCGCTGCCGGCGGCGCTGGGGGCGGCGCTGGCCGCGCCGGGCCGGCGCGTGTTCGCGCTCACCGGCGACGGCAGCGCGATGTACACGCTGCAGACGCTGTGGACGCTCGCGCGCGAGGGGCTGGACGTGACGGTAGTGATCTTCGCCAACCGTGCCTACCAGATCCTGCGCGGCGAGTTCGCCGGCGTGGGCGCGGGCGCGCCAGGCCCGCGCGCCACCGGCATGCTCACGCTGGACCGGCCCGACCTGGACTGGGTGGCGATGTCGCGCGGCATGGGCGTGCCGGCGCAGCGCGTGGCCGACACGGCGGCCTTTGCCGCGGCGTGGCGGCGCAGTGTGGCCGAGCCGGGGCCCAGCCTGATCGAGGCGGTGCTGTAGGGCCCCTGGAGGGCCGCACTCAGCCCACGTGCTGCTGGAAGAAGGCGAGCGTGCGCTCGCGTGCCAGGGCGGCCGCGGCCGCGTCCCAGGAGCCGCGGTGGTCGCAGTTGAAGCCGTGGTCGGCCGCGTAGACGTGCACCTGCACGCCGTGGCCGGCCTGGCGCTGCTCGAAGGCGCGCACCGTGTCCATCGGGATCCAGTGGTCCTTCTCGCCGAAGTGCGCCATCACCGGGCAGCGCGGCTGGCGTGCCGCCTCGGCCTCGGTGGTCACGCCGCCGCCGTAGTAGGGCGCTGAGGCGGCCACGCCGTCGACCAGGCAGGCCGTGCGCCAGGCCAGCAGCCCGCCCCAGCAGTAGCCCACCACGCCCACCTTGCCGCCGCTGGCGCGCGCGGCGTGGTTCACCGCCGCCTGGATGTCGGCCAGCACGCCTGGCGCGGGCAGGGCCTCCACGGCGGCTTTCAGGGCGATGCCGGCCTGCATGTCCTCGCCCGTGTAGCCGAGCTCCACCCCCGCCTTCACGCGGTGGAAGGTCGCCGGCGCCACCGCGAGGTAGCCGGCGTCGGCGTAGCCCTGCGCCACCTCGCGGATGTGGGCGTTCACGCCGAAGATCTCCTGCAGCACCACCACCGCGCCGCGCGGGCGGCCCGCGGGCTCGGCGACCCAGGTGGGGAAGGTGTGTCCATCGGCGGCGGTGAGGTCGGTGAAGCGGCCCATGCGGGAGGTCTCCTGTGCGGGGGGTGAAGGGACGGGGAGGCGCGGAAAAATTCTAGGCCAGGGGTCGTGGCGGGCGCTGCGGTCAACCCGCGGGGTCTTCGGCCGCCCCGGCTGCCACCACCACGCCGTCGGCCAGCAGCCGCTCGACCTGCGCCTCGTCGTAGCCCAGCTCGTGCAGCACCTCGCGCGAGTGCGCGCCCAGCGCCGGGGCGCCAGCACGCAGGGGCGGGCGCCGGCCGTCGAAGGCCAGTGGCAGCAGCGGTGCGCGCGTGTCCAGCGCCCGCCCGGCGCTGCTGGCGTCGGCCGGCACGTGCAGCGGCGCGAGCCCACCGGTGGCCGCCAGGTGGGGGTCGTCGAAGAGGTCCTGCGGCCGCGTGATCGGCGCGTAGGGCAGGCCGCGGCGCTCGAAGCGCGCCGCCAGCTCGTCCGCGCCGAGGGAGGCGAAGCGCTCGCGCAGCAGCGGCATCATCCACTCGCGTGCGCGCACGCGGTCGGCGTTGGTCGTCAGGCGCGGGTCGTCACGCAGGTCGGCGAAACCGAACTCCTCGCACATCAGCGCCCACTGCGTGTTGCTCACCACGGCCAGGAAGACCTGCTGGCCGTCGCGCACCGTGAAGACGTCGTACACCGCCCAGGCGCTGATGCGCGCGGGCATCGGCGAGGCCGGCTCGCCGGTGACGGCCAGCTGCATCATGTGCTGCGCCATGAGCAGCACGCCGTTCTCGAACAGCCCCGACTGCACCAGGCGCCCGCGCCCGGTGCGCGCGCGCTCGGCCAGCGCCGCCAGCGCGCCGAGGGCGCCGAACATGCCGCCCATGATGTCGTTGACGCTGGAGCCCGCGCGCAGAGGCTGCCCCGGCGGGCCGGTCATGTAGGCCAGCCCGCCCATCATCTGCACCACCTCGTCCAGCGCCGTGCGGTGCTCGTAGGGGCCGG
>JBMOGN010000376.1:0-2146 GCA_049318345.1 Rubrivivax sp.
GAGCGCGCCACGGATCCCTTCGGTGGCTTCTCCACCATCGGCTGGCGCGGCCTGCGGGGCCTGTCGGGCGCGCGCCGCGTGTACCAGTCACCCGGCCCCATCTACGAGCCCGAGGGCATGGCCCCGGACTACTGGCGCGTGGCGCGGGCTCTCGTGGCCGCCGGGTTCCAGGCCGGCGACCTCGTCCACAACAGCTTCAGCTACCACCTCACGCCCGGCGCCTGGATGATGGAAAGCGCCGCGCAGGCCATCGGCTGCACCGTCTTTCCCGGCGGCGTGGGCAACACCGAGCTGCAGCTGCAGGCGATGGCCGACCTGCGGCCGGACGCGTATTGCGGCACACCGAGCTTCCTGCGCATCCTCATGGAGAAGGCCGCCGAGGCCGGCCAGGCTCTGCCGTCGCTGAAAAAGGCGCTGGTCAGCGGCGAGGCCTTTCCGCCGTCGCTGCGCGACTGGCTGCGCGAGCGCGGGGTGCAGGGCTACCAGGCCTACGCCACGGCGGACGTGGGCCTCATCGCCTACGAGACGGCCGCACGCCAGGGCCTGGTGATCGACGAATGGGTGCTCGTGGAAATCGTGCGCCCAGGCACGGGCGATCCGGTGCCCGATGGCGAGGTGGGCGAGGTGGTGGTGACCGTGGCCCACCCGGAGTACCCGCTGCTGCGCTTCGGCACCGGCGACCTGTCAGCGATCCTGCCCGGCCCGTGCCCGACCGGGCGCACCAACGCCCGCATCCGGGGCTGGATGGGCCGCGCCGACCAGACGGCCAAGGTCCGCGGCATGTTCGTCCACCCCAGCCAGATCGCCGACGTGGTGCGCCGCCACCCCGAGCTCGGTCGGGCGCGGCTCGTCGTGGAAGGCGAGATGGCCAATGACCGCATGACGCTGCGGGCCGAGGCCAGCAGCCTCCCGGATGGGCTGGCAGAGGCGGTCGCCCGCTCGGTGCGCGATGTCACGAAGCTTCGCGCGCAGGTCGAGATCTGTGCGCCCGGCACCCTTCCCAACGACGGCAAGGTCATCGAGGACGCCAGGCGCTACGATTAGCCCTGTTTGCAGCGTGCAGTCTGACGCGCATCAAGTCCGTTCGCCCGGCACCGACTAACATCCGCCGCCTCGTCGTGGCGCAGGACCTGCCACCACCCTTCCACAGGAGAAGTTTTCGATGAACATTCGCTCGATGCTCGCCGCCGCCTCGGCCGCGCTGCTCTCGGCCGGCGCACTGGCCGCGTACCCTGACAAGCCCATCACCATCGTGGTGCCCTTCGCGGCCGGCGGCCCGACCGACAAGGTGGCCCGGGACCTCGGCGTGGTGCTCAGCAAGGGCCTGAACAACCAGACGGTGATCATCGAGAACGTGGGCGGCGCCGGCGGCACGCTCGGCGCGGCCAAGGTCGCCAAGGCCGCCCCGGACGGCTACACGCTGCTGCTGCACCACATCGGCATGGCCACCTCGCCGGCCCTGTACCGCAAGATGCCCTACGACACGATGGGCGACTTCGAGTATCTGGGCATGGTCAACGATGTGCCGATGACCATCGTCGGGCGCTCCACCCTGCCGCCGAACAACTTCGCGGAACTGCGCGCCTGGGCGAACGCCAACAAGGGCAAGATCAACCTGGCCAACGCCGGCCTGGGCGCTGCCTCGCACCTGTGCGGGCTGCTGTTCCAGCAGGCGCTGCAGGTGGACATGACCACCGTGCCGTACAAGGGCACCGGCCCGGCGATGTCCGATCTGCTGGGCGGCCAGGTGGATCTCATGTGCGACCAGACCACCAACACCTCGGCACAGATCGAAGGCGGCAAGGTCAAGGCCTACGGCGTCACCTCGTCCAAGCGGCTCACCACCCCGGCGCTGGCCAAGCTGCCCACGCTGGACGAGTCGGGCCTCAAGGGCTTCACCGTGGGCATCTGGCACGGCATGTACGCGCCCAAGGGCACGCCCAAGGCCGTGCTCGACCAGCTCAACACCGCCCTGCGCAACGCGCTGAAGGACGCCGACTTCATCAAGAAGCAGGAAGCCCTGGGTGCCGTGGTCATCACCGACAACCGGCTGTCGCCTGCCGAGCACCGCAAGTATGTCGAGGCGGAGATCGCCAAGTGGGGCCCGGTCATCAAGGCCGCCGGCCAGTACGCCGACTGACCCCGG
>JBMOGN010000377.1:0-2134 GCA_049318345.1 Rubrivivax sp.
TCGCCGGCAACGTGGCCACGCCCGAGGCCGTGATCGACCTGGAGAACTGGGGCGCCGACGCCACCAAGGTGGGTGTGGGGCCGGGCAAGGTCTGCATCACCAAGCTCAAGACGGGCTTCGGCACCGGCGGCTGGCAGCTCTCGGCACTGAAGTGGTGCGCACGCGTGGCCTCCAAGCCCATCATCGCCGACGGCGGCATCCGCCACCACGGCGATATCGCCAAGAGCGTGCGCTTCGGCGCCTCGATGGTGATGGTGGGCTCGCTGTTTGCCGGCCACGAGGAGTCGCCCGGGCAGACGGTGGAAGTCGACGGCAAGCTCTACAAGGAGTACTACGGTTCGGCCAGCGACTTCAACAAGGGCGAGTACAAGCACGTGGAAGGCAAGCGCATCCTGGAGCCGATCAAGGGCCGGCTGGCCGACACGCTGCGCGAGATGCGCGAGGACGTGCAGAGCTCCATCAGCTACGCCGGCGGGCGCCAGCTCGGCGACCTGAAGAAGGTGAACTACGTCATCCTGGGCGGCGAGAACGCCGGCGAACACCTCTTCATGTGAGGCCAGCGGCCCGGCATCAGGGCATCATTTCCCGCCGCTCGCCCGGCTCGGGCGCGTCGCCGGCGCTGCGGCGGTACAGCGGCACGGCACGCGCGGCCCCCGGCCCGCAGCTGCCGCTGTCCGCGTGCTGCAGCGCGGCCCGGGTGAGCGGGTCGCCAGCCGAGCCCACCGCCTGCGTGAAGTCCTCGGCCACGGCGCAGGTGGCAGGCAGGCCGTCGAAGTAGCGCCCCTGACCCAGGGCGTTGACGCTCTCGAAGTTCACGATGCTCCAGGTCTTGCCGCACTGGTCGGCGGGCTGGAAGCCCACCGGCTTGCCGCAGCTGGCCTCGCCGACGGCCACCACCTCCAGGCCCACGCCACGCAGGCCGTTGATGACCAGCTCGCTGGCCGAGCAGGTGCGCCGGCCCATGAGCACATAGACCCGCGGTGACTCCACGGCGCTGGCCGGCGCCGGGCTCGCGAAGCGGTAGAGGGTGTTGCGGCTGGCCTGCTGCGGGTTGTAGACGAGCGAGGCGAAGACCTGGCCTGCCGCGCGCGAGCCGCCGAGGTAGCCGCCAAGCGTGCTGGACACCGACACCAGCCCGCCGCCGTTGTAGCGCAGGTCCAGCACCACCGACTGCACCGCCTGCGCGCGGAACTGGGCGAAGCCCGACTCCAGCGGCGACAGCGCCTGGCTGATGAAGTTGCTCATGCGCAGGTAGCCCACCTTGCGCCCGCCGGGAGTCGTCATCACGCTGACCTGCGGCACCGGCGTGAGTGCATACAGCGCGGCCGCGAGCGTCACGGACAGGTCGGCGCTGCCGCGGCGCAGCTGCATCACCAGCTGCTGGCCGGCCGAGGCGGCGGTGAGCGCGCTGAAGTCGTCCGCGGCGATGATGTCCGAGGCGGCGCGACCGTTGAGCGACAGCACGCGGTCGCCGCGCTGCACCCCGGCCAGGCCGGCCGGTGAGCCCGGGTCGACCTGCCGGACGTACAGCGGCTGCGCGGGCTGCCCCTTGACCTCCAGGCCGGCCACGGCCAGCCCATAGCCCAGCGTCTGCCCCTCGCCATAGAACTGGTCGAAGCTCTCGGTGGACTGGTAGCCGCTCCAGCGGTCGCGGGGCCAGCTCGCGCCCGTGGTGCTGCCGGGAATCGGGTCGCCACCCTGGTAGAGCAAGGCGCTGAAATAGCTCGCCGAGGAGGTGTAGCCGGCCAGATTGGGCCGCGGCGCCAGGGCGTTCCAGAAATAGGTGTCGGCGAAGTGGCCCTGCAGCCAGCTGTTCTCCTCGGCTACTGTGCACGTGGTGGGACCAGCGCTGCCACCCGTGCCCCCACCACCCCCGCCGCAGGCCGCCAGCAGGCTCAGCAGGGCTGCCGAAGCGATCAGCCCGATTCGGGCGGACCCCCGGGCTACCGGCGCGGCCGGGCCGCGGGCGTGCAAATGGACGACAGGCTTCATGAGGCGAAAAAGTACCACGCCTACAATTCACCGCCTCCCGAAAACCTGCTGTCCGCGTCGGTCTTGCCCGCTGCGGCGAGCGCCGTTCCTGCCGTGCCATGACCGACCTGCCCAAATCGTTCGAACCTGCCGCCATCGAGGC
>JBMOGN010000378.1:0-2132 GCA_049318345.1 Rubrivivax sp.
AGCTACGTGCTGCGCGCGCTCGGCCGCAGCGACGAGCTCGCGCACTCCAGCCTGCGCATCACCATCGGCCGCTTCACCACCGAGGCCGACATCGATTACGCCGTGGCCACCCTGCAGGACCGCGTGGCCAAGCTGCGTGAGCTCTCCCCCCTGTGGGAGATGTACCGCGACGGCGTGGACCTGTCGTCCATCCAGTGGACGGCGCACTGAACACCCGCGCCGGCCGCCGCACTCCGAAGTCCCTTACCTGCCCCGCAACGAACGAAACAGACATCCGCGCACCATGGCTTACAGCGACAAGGTCATCGACCACTACGAGAATCCCCGCAACGTCGGCTCATTCGACAAGGGCGACGACAGCGTCGGCACCGGCATGGTGGGCGCGCCCGCCTGTGGCGACGTGATGAAGCTGCAGATCAAGGTCAACGCGGAGACCGGGCTGATCGAGGACGCCCGCTTCAAGACCTACGGCTGCGGCTCGGCCATCGCCTCCAGCTCGCTCGTGACCGAGTGGGTGAAGGGCAAGTCGCTCGACCAGGCGCTGACCATCCGCAACACGCAGATCGCGCAGGAGCTCGCGCTGCCCCCGGTGAAGATCCATTGCTCGATCCTCGCCGAGGACGCGATCAAGGCCGCCGTGCAGGACTACCGGGCCAAGCACGGCCAGGACGAATCCGCTTCGCCGGCCACTCACTGACCTCCGCCCTCCCACCGTTCCCGGTTTCCCGCCCATGTCCGTCACCCTCACCGAGGCCGCCGCCCGCCACGTCACGCGCTACCTGCAGCGCCGCGGAAAGGGCGTGGGCGTGCGCCTGGGGGTGAAGACGACAGGCTGCTCCGGCCTGGCCTACAAGCTGGAGTACGCCGACGATGTCGCCCCTGAAGACGTCATCTTCGAAGGGCACGGCGTGAAGGTACTGGTGGACCCGAAGAGCCTGCCGTACATCGACGGCACCGAACTCGACTTCGTACGCGAGGGCCTGAACGAAGGCTTCAGGTTCCGCAATCCCCGGGAAAAGGACCGCTGCGGCTGCGGGGAGTCCTTCCGGGTCTGACCGGCAGCCGACGAGCGCGGTGCGGATCGCCCCGCGCCCGCCTGCTTGCAGGCCATCACAAGAGCATGAGACTGGACGACGACGACTTCTCGGTCCTCGGCCTGCCGCAGGCGTTCGCACTGGACCGCCCGCTGCTCGACGAGCGGCGGCGCGTGCTGCAGGCCGAGGTGCACCCCGACCGCTTCGCGGCCGAGGGTGGCTCGGCGCAGCGAGCGGCCATGCAGTGGGCGATGCGCGTCAACGAGGCCTGGCGCCGCCTGAAGGACCCGCTGACCCGGGCGGCCTACCTGTGCGAGCTGCGTGGCGCGCCGGTGGGCGCGGAGAGCAACACCGCAATGCCGGCTGACTTCCTCGTGCAGCAGATGCAGTGGCGTGAGGCCCTGGACGACGCACGGGCAGACGACGCGCTGCGCGGGCTGGACGCCCAGGCGCACGCGAGCGAGCAGGAGCTGCTCGCGCGCCTGGCCACGCAACTCGACGGCCCGGGCCACGAGGCCCCCACCCAGGCCCGTGCGGCCGCCGGCACCGTGCGCGCGCTGATGTTCGTGCAGCGCTTCCGCCAGGATCTGGAGCGTCGGCTCCAGCCCCTGGACACCTGAACCGCATCCCTTTCCGAGTTTCCATGGCCCTGCTGCAGATCTCCGAGCCCGGACAAGCCCCCGACCCGCACCAGCGGCGCATCGCCGTGGGCATCGATCTGGGCACGACGCACTCGCTGGTGGCGGCTGTGCGTCATGGCGTGGCCGAGTGCCTGCCCGACGAGCAGGGGCGGGTGATCCTGCCCTCGGTGGTGCGCTACCTCGAAGGCGGGCGGCGCCAGATCGGCTTCGATGCCCGCGACGCGCAGGCCGACGACGCCGTGCACACGATCGCTTCGGTCAAGCGCTTCATGGGCCGGCGCCTGGCCGACATCCCCGGGCACGCCAAGCTGCCCTACGAGTTCTTGGACCGCCCGGGCATGGTGGCGCTGCACACGCGCGACGGGGTGAAGACGCCGGTGGAGGTGTCGGCGGAGATCCTGGCCGCGCTGCGCCAGCGCGCCGAGGACACCTTCGACGACGAGCTCTTCGGCGCCGT
>JBMOGN010000379.1:0-2131 GCA_049318345.1 Rubrivivax sp.
TGATCGCGCCGCACCCGCTTGCGCGGCTGCGCTTTGCCGGCTGCCGCGTGCCCAAAGGCCGGCTGCTGGGTGCGCCGGGGGAGGGCTTCAAGCTCGCCATGCGCACGCTCGACATCTTCCGCGCCTCGGTGGCCGCGGCCGCCCTGGGCTTCGCGCGCCGCGCGCTGGACGAGGCCCTCGCGCACGCCAAGTCGCGCCAGATGTTCGGCGCCACGCTGGCGGACTTCCAGCTCACGCAGGCCGCGCTGGGCGAGATGGCCACGGCGCTGGACGGCGCGGCGCTGCTCACCTACCGTGCCGCCTGGCTGCGCGACGTGGCCGGCCAGCGCACCACGCGCGAGGCGGCGATGGCCAAGATGGCGGCCACCGAGACGGCCCAGCGCGTGATCGACCGCGCCGTGCAGATGCACGGCGGGCTGGGCGTGAAGGTGGGGTCGGTGGTGGAGAGCCTGTACCGCGAGATCCGCGCGCTGCGGATCTACGAGGGCGCCACCGAGGTGCAGCAGCTGATCGTCGGGCGCGACCTGCTGGCGGGCTGACTCAGCCGCCGGCCAGCGTCCACAGCCGGGCGATGTCGGCCGTGCCGTCGTTGCCCTTGACGGCCTGGAGCGTGCGCGTGGCCTTGGCACGGTCGCGCGGCAGCTGGGCCAGGCCCAGGCGCAGCCGGGCGTCCTCGGCGTTCTTCAGCCCGCCCTTGGCGATGCCCTGCTCGATGAGCGCGATGCCCTTGTCGGCCTGGCCCATCGAGGCGTAGGCGTAGCCCACCTTGACGAGGTCCTCGCCGGTCTTCTGCGCCGCGGCCTCGGTGGCCTGGGCGTCGATGGCGGCCTTCTGCTCGCCGGCCTTCTTCACGGCCAGGTCCTGCAGGCGCTTGTGGCGGTCGGCCTCCGGGCCCTTGCCCAGCGCGCCCGCCTTGTAGCCCTGCTCGACGATGCGCACCGCCTCGGCCGGCAGCCCGGCCTGCAGCGAGAGCTGCGCCATCTCCATGAAGTCCTCGGGCTTGCTGAGGTTGCCGGTGGCCAGGCGCAGGCGCAGCACGTCCAGGCCCAGCCGGTCGGCGAAGTTCGGCTTGCGCGGCAGGCGGCTCAGGTAGGCCGTCCAGTACTCCTTCTTCGGGTAGTTGAAGAGGAGCTTTTCCAGGGTGGCGGCCTGGCCGCCCGGGTTGCCGGTGCGCGCCTGCGCATCGGCCAGGCGCAGCAGGTCGGCCTCGTCGGGCTTGCGGCCGGCCTTCTCGGCCGCCTCCACCGCGGCGGCGGCGTCGCGGCCGATGGCCGAGTAGTCGCCGCTCTGGCCCTGCACATAGGCCTGCAGCTGCTTGAGTTGCGCGCTGGTGCTGCCCAGGGACTGTGCCTTCTGGATCCACTGGCCGGTCTTGGGCCAGTCCTTCTGCTGCGAGTAGGCGAAAGCCAGGCTCTCGGCGATCTGCGCGGCCTCTCCACCGGCCACCTTGCCACTGGCCATCACGGCCTCGAAGGCCTGGATGGTGGTGGGGAAGTCGCCGGCACGCTGGGCCGCCGCGCCCTTCATGCGGTCGATGGTGAACTGCTCGGCCGGCGTCTTGCCTCCCACGGCGTCGGCCTCGCGCACCTTGGCCAGGGCTTCCTTGCCCTTGCCCGCGCGCAGCAGCTCGCCGGCTTGCTGCAGCGGCTTGCCGATTTCCGGGCGCAGGCCGTCCTGCGCGTGGGCGGTGCCCACGCAGGCGGCGGCCAGCAGGCCGAGCAGCAGGAGGGAGGCTTTGTTCATGGGGTCACTGGAACTGTTCGTTGCCGACGATGCCGATCTTGGTCAGGCCCAGGCGCTGCGCGCCGGCCAGCACCAGCGCCACGTGCTTGTAGGCCGCGAGCTTGTTGGGGCGGATGTGGATCTCGGGCTGGTCGGCCTCGGCTGCGGCAGCCTGCAGCTTGGCCTCGATGGCCGAGCGGTCGCCGGGCTGGATGACCTCGCCGTTCCAGCCCATGGTGCCGTCGAAGTCGATGTCCACGCGGATGATGGTCGGCGGCTTCGGAGGCGGCGCCGCGTTGTTCGGGATCGGCGTGTTCATCTTCACCGCGTGCGTCTGGATCGGGATGGTGATGATGAACATGATCAGCAGCACCAGCATCACGTCGATCAGCGGCGTGGTGTTGATGTC
>JBMOGN010000380.1:0-2129 GCA_049318345.1 Rubrivivax sp.
CTGCCCACGCTGGACATCCTGCGCGGCTTCGCGCTGATGGGCATCCTCATCATGAACATGCCCGGGTTCAGCTATTCCGGGTTCGCCGAGGCCGATGGCTCGCGCCTGTGGTCGAGCGCCGCCGACCAGCTGGCCGAGCAGATCCGCGACATGCTCTTTTCGGGCAAGTTCAACAGCATGTTCTCGCTGCTGTTCGGCATCGGCTTCACGATCCAGTTCCAGCGCATGCTCGAGCAGGCCCCGGCGCGCGCTGCGGCGATGTACCTGCGCCGGCTCACGGTGCTGCTGGTCCTCGGGCTCGTGCACGCCTGCGTGTTCTGGACGGGCGACGTCCTGCACACCTATGCGCTGCTGGGCATGGTGCTGCTCATCGGGCTGCGGCACGTGTCCGACCGCGGCGTCGTGCTCCTCATCGGGGCGTGCATCGTCTACCCGCTCGGGGCCAACCTGCTGCGCCTGGCCCTCGTCACCCCCGCCTTCACCGCCGAGCGCGTGAAGCAGGCCCAGGCCTTCGAGGCGAGCAACAACCTCGCCTACGGCGCCGGCAGCTTCCTCGACACCGTGCACGAGAACCTGCGCGTGATGGCCTACGGCTACTTCGACCTGTGGAGCCTGTGGGGTACCTTCGGCTGGTACGTGATGCTGGCCTTGACGATGATGATCGGCCTGCTGGCCGGCCGCCGGCGCTGGGTGCAGCGCGTGCCCGAACTGATGCCGCAGATCCGCCGCCTGACCTGGTGGACGCTGGGCATCGGGCTGGCGTGCGGCGCCGCCTTCACGGTCATCTTCGAGCTCAACCGGGCGCCCGGCCCCTCGCTCATCAAGGTGCTGGGCGGGCTGTGCTACTCGCTTTCGCGCCTGTCGCTGATGATCTTCTACGTGCTCGTCATCGTGCGCGTGGCGCAGACGGCGGCAGGACGACGCTGGTTCGCCCCCTTCGAGGCCGCCGGCCGGATGCCGCTGACCAACTACCTCATGCAGACCGCCATCTGCATCACGCTCTTCAACGCCTGGGGCTTCGGCCTGTGGCTGAAGGTCGGGCCCGCCGCGGGGCTGGCGCTGGCCCTCGTCATCTTCTTCGCCGTTCAGGTGCCCTGGAGCCTGTGGTGGCTCAGGCATCACAAGCGCGGGCCGGTGGAGGCGATGTGGGCGCGGATCACCTATGGCCGGGGCGGCGTGGCGGCTTGACCGGGTGAGGCGACGCGGGGGCGAGGCGGAGTCGACGCTGCTGGGGGACGATCCAGCGCCAAACGGAGTATCCCGAGGCTGAATGCGCTGCCAGGATGCCGCAAACTGCACCGACCAGATGGCACCTCCGATCCACCCCAGGCTCTCGGTTGCGCTCACCACAGGCTTCGCCGCCCTGTTTCTGAGCGCCTGCGTGTCCGTCAGCCAGCCGATCGCGACGACTGAACTCCCTGCGGCCTGGTCAAGCGCCCTGCCGCCGTCGCAGGAGCCGGAACAGGGCATCGAGGGAACCTATCGGACGCGAGACACCTGCAGGTGCACAGGCGACGCAACAGGGTGACCACCTCGGTCCAGACCGTCGAGATCGCATCCTCGTCGGCGCTCGAGGGCGTGACACTCGAACGGACTCTGACTCAGACCAATGCCAATGTGGCCGCCGCGGTCCGGTCACGGATGACGATTCGCCTGCTCAAGGGAGGCGATGGGCGACTCTATGGTCATCTCCAGACGGACGCGGCCGGAGTCGCCTTCCTTCTGCCCATGTCGACCCGCGTCGAATCCTGGGCGCGCTGGGAGCCCACCGCCCTGCGTGCGCCCTGACGCTCTCGCGCCGGTGATTACCGGGCAGGATCTGCAGATCACTGCTCACTGCAAGGAGCGGACAACCCGGTGTAATCCATTGGATTACACTCCCGCTCCATGCGACTTACAGTTGCTGAACTGCCGGAGTACTTGCGGGCAGCAACGAAGCTGATGGCGGATGCAGACCGCCGGGCCATCGTCGATCATCTGTCCGCATACCCCCAGTCAGGTGACTAGATCGAAGGCACTGGCGGTGTGCGCAAGCTGCGCTGGGCCCGCGACGGACGGGGCAAGAGCGGCGGCGTGCGGGTGATCTACTACTTCCACAGCGAGGACATGCCGCTGTATCTGTTGACGAT
>JBMOGN010000381.1:0-2116 GCA_049318345.1 Rubrivivax sp.
GCCCATCGGTTCGAGGAACTGGCCAAGCCAGCCGTTGCCCGCCAGCAGCGCAGTGAGCGCGATGCCCGCCACGGCAGTGGGTAACGCGAAGGGCAGGTCCACGAGTGCGTCGGCCAGCCGCCGGCCCGGGAAGTCGATGCGCACCAGCACCCAGGCAATCAGCAGGCCGAAGAAGACGTTGATGGCTGCCGCCAGCAGCGCCGCGCCGAAGCTCAGGCGTAGCGAGGCGAGCACGCGCGGGGCCGTCACGGCCTCCCAGAACGGTGCCAGGCTCAGGCCTAGCGTCTTGAGCACGAGTGCGGAGAGCGGCACGAGCACGACGAGGCCCAGGTACAGGAGCGTGAAGCCGAGCGTGAGGCCGAAGCCTGGCAGCACGCGGCGGCGGCGCGCAGGCCGGTGCGCAGGGGTCGCACCCGCCCGGGGAAAGCCCGGCCGATCGTCGCGCGGCAGGCCGACGATTTGTCTGGCAGGAAGGGGGTGGAGGTGGTGGGCGGGGAGGGCGCGCATGACGGGCCTCGCGCGCAAGGCGCGTCGAGGCCCAGCCATTCTCGACAGCCGCCCGGGCGCGGCGAACGAATCAATTCACAGTTGCTGATGCGGCCCGCGCATCAGCGCGGCCTCACATCCCCGCGTAATTCGGCCCGCCGCCGCCCTCGGGGGTGACCCAGACAATGTTCTGCGTCGGGTCCTTGATGTCGCACGTCTTGCAGTGCACGCAGTTCTGCGCGTTGATCACGAGGCGGTCGCCGCCGTCGTCGTTCTTCACGTACTCGTAGACACCCGCGGGGCAGTAGCGGCCTTCGGGGCCGGCGTAGCGCGCGAGGTTCACGGCCACCGGCACCGAGGCATCCTTCAGCGTCAGGTGCGCGGGCTGGTTCTCCTCGTGGTTGGTGTTGCTGATGAACACCGAGGAGAGGCGGTCGAAGGTGAGCACGCCGTCCGGCTTGGGGTAGCGGATGGGCTCGACCTGGGCTGCTGCGTGCATCCGCGCGTGGTCGGGCGTGTGGCGGTGGACCGTCCACGGCGGGCTCTTGATGCCCAGGCGCGGCAGCAGCCACTGCTCGATACCCGTCATCACGGTGCCCACCGTGTTGCCCTTCTTGAACCACTGCTTGAAGTTGCGGCTGCGGTCCAGTTCCTCGTGCAGCCAGCTGTTCTCGAAAGCCTCGGGGTAGGCCTCCACCGTGTCGCCGCTGCGGCCCGCGGCCAGTGCCTGCGCAAGGCCCTCGGCGGCGAGCATGCCCGTCTTGATCGCCGCGTGGCTGCCCTTGATGCGCGCCGCGTTCAGCGTGCCCGCCTCGCAGCCCACGAGCACGCCGCCCGGGAAGGCGAGCTTGGGCAGCGACAGCAGCCCGCCCGCGGTGATGGCTCGCGCGCCGTAGCCGATGCGCTTGCCGCCTTCCAGGTGGGCGCGGATGGCCGGGTGGGTCTTCCAGCGCTGCATCTCCTCGAAGGGGCTGATCCACGGGTTCTGGTAGTCCAGCCCTGTGACGAAGCCCAGCGTCACGCGGTTGCCCTCCAGGTGGTAGAGGAATCCGCCGCCGTAGGTGTGCGCGTCCATCGGCCAGCCGGCGGTGTGCACCACCAGGCCCGGCCGGGCCTTCGCGGGGTCGATCTCCCACAGCTCCTTCACGCCCAGGGCGTAGCTCTGCGGGTCGCGTCCCTCGTCGAGCTGGAAGCGCGCAATGAGCTGCCGCCCGAGGTGGCCGCGCGCGCCCTCGGCGAAGACGGTGTACTTGCCCAGCAGCTCCATGCCGAGCTGAAAGCCGTCGTGCGGCTGGCCGTCCTTGCCGATGCCCAGGTTGCCGGTGGCCACGCCCCGCACCGCGCCGTCCTCGCTGTACAGCACCTCGGCGGCCGTGAAGCCCGGGAAGATCTCCACGCCCAGCGCCTCGGCCTGCTCGCCCAGCCACTTCGTGACCGCACCCAGGCTGATGACGAAGTTGCCGTCGTTGTGCAGGCAGTCGGGTACGAGCCAGGCCGGTGTGCGGGAGGCACCGCCCGCGTGCAGGAAGAGCACCTCGTCGGCGGTCACGGGCTGGTTCAGCGGTGCGCCGCGCTCCTTCCAGTCGGGGAAGAGCTCGGTGATCGCGCGCGGGTCCATCACCGCGCCGGA
>JBMOGN010000382.1:0-2090 GCA_049318345.1 Rubrivivax sp.
ATGGCAAAAGGCAAGTTTGAGCGCACCAAGCCGCACGTGAACGTGGGGACGATTGGGCATGTGGACCATGGCAAGACGACGCTGACGGCGGCGATCACGACGGTGCTGTCGAGCAAGTTTGGTGGTGAGGCGAAGGCCTACGACCAGATTGATGCGGCGCCGGAGGAGAAGGCGCGAGGGATCACGATCAACACGGCGCACGTGGAGTACGAGACGGCCAACCGTCACTATGCGCACGTGGACTGCCCGGGGCACGCGGACTATGTGAAGAACATGATCACGGGTGCGGCGCAGATGGACGGGGCGATTCTGGTGGTGAGCGCGGCCGACGGCCCGATGCCGCAGACGCGCGAGCACATCCTGCTGGCGCGCCAGGTGGGTGTGCCGTACATCATCGTGTTCATGAACAAGTGCGACATGGTGGATGACGCGGAGCTGCTGGAGCTGGTGGAGATGGAGGTGCGCGAGCTTCTGTCGAAGTACGACTTCCCGGGTGATGACACGCCGATCGTCAAGGGCAGCGCGAAGCTGGCGATGGAAGGCGACAAGGGCGAGCTTGGTGAGGGCGCGATCATGAAGCTGGCCGAGGCGCTGGACAGCTACATCCCGACGCCGGAGCGTGCGATTGACGGGACGTTCCTGATGCCGGTGGAGGATGTGTTCAGCATCTCCGGGCGCGGCACGGTGGTCACGGGGCGCGTGGAGCGCGGGGTGGTCAAGGTGGGCGAGGAAATCGAGATTGTGGGCATTCGTGCGACGCAGAAGACGACGTGCACGGGTGTGGAGATGTTCAGGAAGCTGCTGGACCAGGGGCAGGCTGGGGACAACGTGGGCATTTTGCTGCGCGGCACGAAGCGCGAGGATGTGGAGCGTGGTCAGGTGCTGTGCAAGCCTGGGAGCATCAAGCCGCACACGCATTTCACGGCGCAGGTGTACGTGCTGAGCAAGGAGGAGGGCGGGCGCCACACGCCGTTCTTCAACAACTACCGGCCGCAGTTTTACTTCCGCACGACGGACGTGACGGGTGCGGTGGAGTTGCCCGAGGGCAAGGAGATGGTGATGCCTGGGGACGATGTGGCCATCACGGTGAAGCTGATTGCTCCCATCGCGATGGAGGAGGGCCTGCGCTTTGCGATCCGCGAGGGCGGACGCACCGTGGGCGCCGGCGTCGTGGCCAAGATCCTGGAGTGAGATCATGCAGAAGCAAAAGATCCGCATCCGCCTGAAGGCCTTCGACTACAAGCTCATCGACCA
Organism: Rubrivivax sp.; assembly: GCA_049318345.1. Lineage (GTDB taxonomy): Bacteria > Pseudomonadota > Gammaproteobacteria > Burkholderiales > Burkholderiaceae_C > Rubrivivax. Next base: position 1,255 of record JBMOGN010000382.1, read on the forward strand.
GTCGGCCCTCGAGATCGTCGACACCGCCAAGCGCACGGGCGCCATCGTCAAGGGCCCGGTGCCCCTGCCCACCCGCATGGAGCGCTTTGACATCCTGCGCTCGCCGCACGTCAACAAGACCAGCCGCGACCAGTTCGAGATCCGCACGCACCAGCGCCTCATGGACATCGTCGACCCCACTGACAAGACGGTGGACGCGCTCATGAAGCTGGACCTGCCCGCGGGCGTGGACGTGGAGATCAAGCTGCAGTGACCGCGCGGCCGCCCCGCTCGGGGCGGCTCGCGGTGGCGAAGCTTGCCCCCTGGGGGCATAACCTGCTATACTGGTAGGCTTTCCGGCTCTCGCCTTCTGGTGGGGGCCGATCATCCAGCCCGGCCAATCGTTGTCGGGCATGTGCAACAAGGCCCCGTTTGCGCGGGGCTGGAGAAGAACCATGACGACCGCAGATGCGAGCTACAGGCTCGGTTTGCTGGGCCGCAAGGTGGGCATGACCCGCATCTTCACGGACGACGGCGATGCCGTGCCCGTGACGGTGCTGGACGTGTCCAACAACCGCGTCACCCAGGTCAAGACCGTCGAGTCCGACGGCTACGTCGCCCTCCAGGTCGCCTTCGGCTCGCGCAAGGCCTCGCGCCTGACCAAGCCGGAAGCCGGCCACCTCGCCAAGGCGGGTGTGGAGGCAGGCGAGATCCTCAGGGAATTCCGCGTCCCCGCCGAGGTCGCCAGCCAGTACCAGCCCGGCTCGACCGTGCCGGTGACGCTGTTCGCGGCCGGCCAGATGGTCGACGTGCAGGGCACGTCCATCGGCAAGGGCTTCGCCGGCACCATCAAGCGC
>JBMOGN010000383.1:0-2086 GCA_049318345.1 Rubrivivax sp.
ACTGCCACAGCCAGTCCACGACCTGCACCACGCCCTGGTCGTTGGCGTCGAGCTGACGGTTGCTCTTGCCCAGCTCCACGAGCTGCTCGAAGCTCGCGGTGGCGGAGGTCTCGCCGGTCTTCTGTGCCGCCCGCACGCTGCTGGCCAGCGAGTAGAACTCTGTGGTGTAGCGCAGGATGTCCTCGGGGTTGGCCACCACCAGGCGCACCTTGCGGCGCGCATGCGCCTCGATCTCCGGCACCCAGGCATCGTCCAGCGGCTCGGCCGTGGCGATCACCACCTCGCCCATGCCCACCTGCACGGGAAGGGCGCGCCGGCTCTCGGCGTACTTCACGCTCATCACCTCGGCCACGCGGCCCACGTCAGCGCGCAGCGGATCGATCCGCAGGTAGGGGCGGCGGCAGCGGCCGGCCAGCCATTCGGTGAGGGCCTCGGTGTCCAGGGCGCGGGAGGTGGCGGCGTGCACGAGCCCGGCCCCGCCCAGGCGCACGAGCGGGTGCAGCGAGGAGCTGCCCGCACCGAAGCGCTGGGCCAGGCGCGTGGCCTCCTCGGCCGTCAGCACGCCGTCCTCCACCAGCCAGGCCAGCAGGGTGCGCAGCTCCAGCCGCCCCTGGGGCAGCGCGGGAAGCCGGGTGTCGGCGGGGGCGTTCATGGTGGGACCTTCGGCACGTCAGCGGGGTACCCAGGGCCGGACCATGCGCAGCCACTTGCCGGCCGGCAGGCCCAGGGGGCCGAAACGGGCCTCGATGGTAGCCGCGCGCGCCTGCAGCGCCTCGCGGCCGGGCACGACCACGTCGCGGCCAGCCACCACCACCGTGTTGCCCTCGCGCGTGGGCCGCAGCGACCACACCTGCTGCGCGCCGAACACCGCCGCGATGCGCTGCGCGCTGCGCTCGAAACTCGCGTGGCGGCCGAAGAGGTTGACGGCCATCACGCCGCCGGGCTCCAGCAGCCGCGCGCAGCCGGCGTAGAAGGCCTCGTCGTCGAGGACGGGAGCGGCGGCCTCGTGGTCGTAGAGGTCCACATGCAGCAGGCGCACGCCGCCGATGTACTCGGCAGGCGAGCGCTGCACCCACAGCCCGGCGTCGGCGCACACCGCCTGCAGGCGGGGGCCGTCGGCCGGCAGCCTGAACAGTGCGCGGCAGGCCAGGATGACCTGCGGGTTGAGCTCGATGACGGTGGCGTGCATGCGCAGCTCGCCGTGCACGAAGCGGGTGATCGCCCCGGCGCCCAGGCCCAGCTGCACGGCGCGCGCGCCGGCCAGCTGCGCCGGCTCGAGCCACAGCAGCGCGGCGAGCATGCGCTGCACGTACTCCAGCTCGATGCGCCGGGGCTGCGCGATGCGCATGGCCCCCTGCACCCAGGGCGTGCCCAGGTGCAGGAAGCGCACGCCGTCGTGCTCGGACAGCGTCACCTCGGGCAGCGCGGCCGCCGCCGGGCCGGGAGGCGGTGTCATGCCGGAGCCTGCGAGGCTGCGCCCATCGGCTCACGGGCGCGCAGCCAGGCCGCCAGGCGAGGCAGCGCGGCGAGGGCGTTGGCCGCGGTCTGCTCGGCCGTGCGCGCCAGGCTCCAGCCCCGCAGCCCGGCCAGGGCCTCGGCAATGCGGGGCAACTCGGCGGGCTCGTTGCGCGCGTGCCCCAGGCCGTCGGCGCGCTGCGCGGCCGTGCGGTACAGCCACTGCGGCGGGATGTCGGGCGCATCGGTCTCCAGCACGGCGGCCTCATCGGGCAGCTCCGCGGCCAGGCGACGGATCTGCAGGGCGCGCTCGTGGGTCATCGCGCCGCCGAAGCCCAGCGCGAAGCCGGCACGCAGGAAGGCCTGCGCCTGCTGCAGGCTGCCGTTGAAGGCGTGCGCGATGCCCGACGGCACGGGCTGGCGTCGCAGGCCGGCCAGCAGCGCGTCGGCCGAGCGGCGCACGTGCAGCAGCACCGGCAAGCCGTGACGGCGCGCCAGGCCGAGCTGCGCCTCGTAGAACTGCTGCTGGCGCGCGCGCCGAGCCGGGTCGTGGGGCCCGGCCACGAGGTGGTCCAGGCCGATCTCGCCCACCGCCACGAGTTGCGGGTCGTCGCCCCAGCGCTGCAGCGCC
>JBMOGN010000384.1:0-2043 GCA_049318345.1 Rubrivivax sp.
GAACTTGCGCACCTCGATGGCCACGCGGTAGCGCAGCATCAGGTTCTTCTGCATCGCCGGGCGCCGCAGGTCGAGGACTCGGTGCGTGAGGCGCACCGTCTCCGACAGATTGTCGTCATCGAGCTGGAAGGGCGGCGTCACGCTCGGGTTGAGCACCTCGAGCTCGTGGCACAACACCTCGACCTTGCCGCTGGTGAGGTTGGCGTTCTCGGTGCCGGCCGGGCGCGGGCGCACCTTGCCCACCACCTTCAGGCAGAACTCGTTGCGCACGCCCTCGGCGGTGCGGAACATGTCCGGGCGGTCCGGGTCGCAGACGATCTGGACCAGGCCCTCGCGGTCGCGCAGGTCGATGAAGATCACGCCGCCGTGGTCGCGCCGGCGGTGGGCCCAGCCCATGAGGGTGACGGTCTGGCCCATCAGCGCGTCGCTGACGAGGCCGCAGTAGGTGGTTCGCATGGTGGGGTGGCTCGCTCGCAGGAATTCAGGGTCTGGCGGCGCGCGGGCCGGGCCCGCCACCGCGTCGAAGGGCGCCGGCACTCGCGTGCCATCGGGGCCGAACGCTCGCCGCGCGTTCAGCCGGTCCGGTTTCGGTCGGCCGCGGGGTCGCTGCCTGCCGGAGGCGTGACGACACCCATCGAGATGATGTACTTCAGCGCCTCGTCCACGCTCATGCCCAGCTCGCGCATCTCCGAGCGCGGCATCATGAGGAAGAAGCCCGAGGTGGGGTTCGGCGTGGTGGGCACGTACACGCTGACGTGCTCGCCCGGCAGCTGCGCCGCCACCTCCCCACCCGGCCGCCCGGTGACGAAGGCGATGGTCCAGGAGCCCTGGCGCGGGTACTGCACCAGCACCGCCTCGCGGAAGGCGTTGCCGCTGGTGGAGAACAGCGTGTCGGAGACCTGCTTGACCGAGCTGTAGATCGACTTGACGATGGGGATCCGGTTGAGCAGTGCATCCCAGCGATGCAGCACCCACTGGCCGAAGATGTTGGTCACCAACATCCCGGACAGCACCAGCAGCGCCGCCAGCACGATCACGCTCAGCCCCGGGATGTGGCGCAGCGTCTGCGTGAAGCCGTGCACCGAGGCCGGCAGCACGGTATCGGCCACCCCGAGCAGCCAGGAGAAGAGCCCGTCCATGGCGCCCAGCATCCAGCCGAGCACGGCAATGGTGATGCCCAGGGGCAGCCAGGCCAGCAGCCCGGCCACGAGGTAGCGCTTGAGGTGGGCGCGGGCCATCGGTTTCAGGCGCCCGAGGACGCGGGCGTGGACGACGAGCCGGACGACGAGCCGGATGAGGAAGCCGAGGCGGGGGCGGCGCTCGCCGGGGCCGCGGCTGACGGCGCAGGCGCCGGGGCTGAAGTTCCGGCTGCGCCAGCCGTGCCCGACGCGGCCGCCGCCGGCGCCTGCGAGGCATCCTGGCCGGCTCCCGGCTCACCCGAGGCGGCGTCGCCGCCTGCCTTGCGGCCCGAACCGTTGTCGCGGAAGTCGGTCACGTACCAACCCGAGCCCTTGAGCTGGAACCCGGCGGCCGTGACCTGCTTGGAGAAGGCCTCGGCGCCACAGGCCGGACACGTGGTCAGCAGCGGGTCGGAGAGCTTCTGCAGGACATCGCGGCTGTGGCCGCAAGCGCCACAGCGGTAGGCGTAGATCGGCATGGCAGCGGGGTGTGGGGGGCCAAACCTCGCATTATAGGACGCTGCAACCCTCGGCTCTCAGTGCGGGCCGTGCCCGGAGGCGTGGCCGTGGCCGTGGCGCAGGGCATGCTCGATGGAATGGCCCTTGCTCGCGATGACCGTGGGTGCCATGGTGCCCAGCACCATGCCGAGCACGGAAGCGAACAGCCCCACCAGATTCGGCGGGATCATGGCGTCGGCCGCCACCGTGGCCGCCGCGAGCCACGTGCCCACGCCGAAGACGACCGCACACAGCGCCCCCTGGGTGTTGGCGCGCTTCCAGTACGCGCCAGCCACCAGCGGCACAAAGGCCCCGCACAGCGTCACGTTGTAGGCGTTCTGCACCATCTCGTACATCGTGCTCTTGC
>JBMOGN010000385.1:0-2041 GCA_049318345.1 Rubrivivax sp.
CGCAGCATGCGCATCGGCGACCTCGTCAAGGTGGACACCTTCGAGGGCCGCATCACCGACATCCATACCCGCTACACCGTGATCCGCGCCCTGAACGGCCGCGAATCGATCGTGCCCAACGAGCTGCTCATCACGCAGCGCGTGGAAAACGCCTCGCTGGCCGACCCGCGGCTGATGCTGCAGACCACCGTGACGGTGGCCTACGGCACGGATCTTCAGGCCCTGATGCCGGCGCTGGTGCAGGCCGTGCGAGCCGTGCCGCGCGTGGTGGCCGAACCCGGGCCCTCGGTACAGCTGCAGGCCTTCGCCGCCGACGGGCTGGAGCTGACCATCCCCTTCTGGATTGCCGACCCCGAGAACGGGCAGGGCAATGTGCGCAGCGAGGTCAATTGCGCCATCCTGGCCACCCTCGAGGCGCGCGGCGTGGAGATTCCCTACCCGCAGCGCGTGGTGCGGCAGGCCTGAGCGCGTGTAGCCGTGTGGCGGCCCAAAGCCGACGAGCCGGCGCGGAATGACAAGTGCCGCGATACTCCGCTCCGCGTTTCCTGTTCCCGTCCCTGTCCCGCATGCGGCCGCTCGCGCCGCGCCTGACTTCCGAGGAGTTGCCATGACGCTGAAACCTTCGACCGGCCCCTGGCTGCTGGTGGCCGGTGGCGCGCTGCTGCTGGTGTGTGCCGTGGTGGGCGCGCAGCCGCTGATGATCGTGTTTGCCGGCGCGCTGGTCGGCCTGGGCTACTGGGCGCTGCGCGGCGCAGGCCTGGGCCGGCTGCTCTCCGGCCCGGTGCTGCTGGCGGGCTCGGCGCTCGCCCTGCTGGCCGCGGGCCTGGTGAGCGGGCAGTTCATCATGTTCGCGATGGCAGCGGCTTCCGCCTGCCTGGCCTGGTTCACCTGGCAGCGCGCCAACGACTGACCAAGGGGGCCTGCCGGCCCCGTCAGGAAAAGGGGCAGCGGCCGCTCAGGCCGTGGCCACCGGAATCTTCCCGATCTTCGCCTGCCACTCGCGTGGGCCGGTCTGGTGCACGCTCGTGCCTGTGGCGTCCACCGCCACCGTCACGGGCATGTCGCGCACCTCGAACTCGTAGATGGCTTCCATGCCGAGGTCGGCAAAGCCCACCACGCGCGCGGCCTTGATCGCCTTGCTCACGAGGTAGGCCGCACCGCCCACGGCCATCAGGTAGGCGCTGTGGTGCTTGCGGATGGCCTCGATGGCCGCCGGCCCGCGCTCGGCCTTGCCCACCATCGCGATCAGCCCGGTCTGGGCGAGCATCATCTCGGTGAACTTGTCCATGCGCGTGGCGGTGGTCGGGCCCGCGGGGCCCACCACCTCGTCGCGCACCGGGTCCACCGGGCCGACGTAGTAGATGACGCGGTTCGTGAAGTCCACGGGCAGCTTCTCGCCACGCGCGAGCATGTCCTGGATGCGCTTGTGCGCGGCGTCGCGCCCGGTGAGCATGCGGCCGTTGAGCAGCAGCGTCTCGCCCGGCTTCCAGCTCGCCACCTCGGCCGGGGTGAGCGCATCGAGGTTCACGCGCCGGCTCTTCTGCGCATCGGGCACCCAGTCCACCTTGGGCCACAAGTCCAGGCTTGGCGGCTCCATGAAGGCCGGGCCTGAGCCATCCAGCACCACGTGCGCGTGGCGCGTGGCCGCGCAGTTGGGGATCATCGCCACCGGCTTGCTCGCCGCGTGCGTCGGGAAGGTGGCGATCTTCACGTCCAGCACCGTGGTCAGGCCGCCGAGGCCCTGCGCGCCGATCCCGAGCGCATTGACCTTCTCGTAGAGCTCGATGCGCAGCTCCTCGAGCTTGTTCGAGGGCCCGCGCGCGAGCAGCTCGAACATGTCGATGGGCTCCATCAGCACTTCCTTGGCCAGCAGCATCGCCTTCTCGGCCGTACCGCCCACGCCGATGCCGAGCATGCCCGGCGGGCACCAGCCCGCACCCATGGTGGGCACCGTCTTGAGCACCCAGTCGACGAGGTTGTCGCTGGGGTTCATCATGACGAACTTGCTCTTGTTCTCGCTGCCGCCGCCCTTGGCGGCCAC
>JBMOGN010000386.1:0-2034 GCA_049318345.1 Rubrivivax sp.
CGGCCCCCGGCCGATGGCGGAGGACATGAACGGAGCAGGGTACCCCGCCCCGAAGGGCCCGCGAGGTGCCGGCACGCAACTCTCAAGCACTCGAAACCTCCTCTGGCCAATACAGCCGCATCGGGTTGTCCACCAGCAGCTTGCGCTGCAGCTCGGCGGTCACGGCGATGTGCGGGATGAAGTCCACCAGCAGCCCGTCGTCGGGCATGTGGTCCTTCAGGTTCGGGTGCGGCCAGTCGGTGCCCCACAGCACGCGGTCGGGGAACTCCTCCACCACGCGCCGGGCGAAGGGCACCACGTCGCGGTAGGCGGCCTGTTCGCCATTCAGCGCGCTCGGGCCCGCCACGCTCAGCCGCTCCGGGCAGCTCACCTTGCTCCACACGTTGCCGTGCTCGCGCATGAAGCGCAGGAAGAGCGAGAACTCCGGGCCGTCGAGCGGCTGGCGCACATCGGGGCGGCCCATGTGGTCCACCACGACGGTGGTGGGCAAGGCGGTGAAGAAGTCCCAGAGCTCGGGCAGGTCCACCGCCTCGAAGTAGATCACCACGTGCCAGCCGAGCTCGGCCACGCGCGCGGCGATCTCCATGAGCTCGTCCTTGGGCGTGAAGTCCACGAGCCGCTTGACGAAGTTGAAGCGCACGCCGCGCACGCCGGCGGCGTGCAGCGCCTGCAGCTCGGCGTCGCTCACGCTGCGGCGCACCGTGGCCACGCCGCGGGCGCGGCCACCCGAGGACAGGCAAGCGTCCACGAGCGCGCGGTTGTCGGCGCCGTGGCAGGTGGCCTGCACGATCACGTTGCGTGCGAAGCCGAGCCGGTCGCGCAGCGCGAAGAGCTGGTGCTTCGAGGCGTCGCAGGGCGTGTACTTGCGCTCGGGTGCAAAGGGAAACTCGTTGCCGGGGCCGAAGACGTGGCAATGCGCGTCCACGCTGCCAGCGGGCACGCGAAAGCGCGGCACCGAGGGGTTCGCGTACCAGTCGAGCCAGCCAGGGGTCTTCTCGAAGCTCATGTCAGCAGTCCCTTGTCTTCGACCTGGCGAGGATGCGGTCGGCCTCCAGGCGCCAGTCGGCGCTGCGCGCGAAGCCAGGTTCGCCTCGGGTGCCGAAAAGCCCCTGGTCGGCCAGGTCGGCCACCCAGGCCTGGCGCTCGGCGGTGCCGGCGGCTGACCAGGGCGTGAGCCCGGCTTCCTGCACCGTGACGGCCACCTCGCGCACCTCCTCGCTGCGGCGGCGGCCGTGCTCGATCACGCGCTGGAAGAAGTAGGCGGCCTGTTTCTCCCAGTCGATGCCCGGGAAGGTCTCCACCAGCGAGGCAATCACGGCGTCTTCCACGCCATAGTGCCGGGCGGTGGTGAAGCTCTCGATCACCATCGCCTCCAGCCCCTTGATCATCACGCTGCGGCACATCTTGGTCGCCGAGGCAACGCCCAGACGCTCGCTGGCCACCCGGGAAGCGAAGCCCAGGGCGTTGAGCCGCGGCTGAAGCGCCGGCGCATGCCGGCCGCCCAGCAGCAGCGGCACGCGAATGCGGTAGGGCGGCACCGACGTCATCACCGCGCCCTCGACATACCGGCCCCCGGACCCATCGACGAGTTCGGCAGCCCGGATCTTGGCGCCCGGCGAGGCGGAGTTGAAGTCCAGGAAGAAGGCGCCAGAGGCCAGGCCCGGCACGCAGGCCTGCGCCACGGCCACCGCCTGGCTCGCGGTGACGGCGCTGACCACCAGCCCGGCGCCCTGCACCGCCTGCGCGTGCGTGTCGGCCAGCCGCACGCCGTGCGCCAGCGCGTGCTCGCGCAGCGGCTCGCCGGCCTCGGCGTGCAGCTTCAGGTCGAAGGCGCACACCGCCACGCCAGCGGCACGCAGGTCCTCTGCCAGGATGCGCCCGACCTCTCCGTAACCGATCAAGGTCACCTGCTCGAAACTCATGGGGTGCTGCCGAGCCGGCTTCAGTCGATGTAGCGCAGGCCCGCCTTTTCCAGGGGCTCGCGCATCTTGTACATGTCCAGGCCCAGCACGCCAGAGGCGAGCTTGGCGCGCT
>JBMOGN010000387.1:0-2028 GCA_049318345.1 Rubrivivax sp.
CCTTGACGGCGTTGGCCAGGATGTTCACGCCCTCGACCATGCGATGACGGGCATCAGAGCCGAAGACTACGTCTTTTGCTGCCATTTGAATCTATCTCCGAATATCTTGGGGTTTTGGGATTACTTCTCGACGACGGCGAAGAGGTCTTCCTCGCGCATCACGAGCAGCTCGTCGCCATCGACCTTGACGGTCTGGCCGGAGTACTTGCCGAAGAGCACGCGGTCGCCGACCTTGATGTTCAGCGCGACCAGATCGCCCTTGTCGTTGCGCTTGCCCGGGCCCACGGACAGCACCTCGCCCTGGTCGGGCTTCTCAGCGGCGTTGTCGGGAATGACGATGCCGGAGGCCGTCTTGGTCTCGTTTTCCAGGCGCTTGACGATCACGCGATCGTGCAACGGACGAAGTTTCATCACATCTCCTTGAGTGTGTACAACAACAGTGGGTGACAGGGGCCGGGAAGCGCGCAGGGCCGTTGTCGGCCCCGCACCAGCGTCCTCGGCGGCTGTTAGCACTCAAGCAAGTCGAGTGCTAGCAACCCAGATTATAGGGGTGCGCCGTGACACTTCAAGTGCGCCTGCTCAGGGTCAGGCCGAATCGTGGTGGGCGGTCGGCTGTGCTTGAATCCACCTTCCCCGGCCGGACGCTCCCGGCCGCGGGCCTCACGGGAGTCGGGTTGCAGTTCCTGCAGTTGGTGATCGCCGGCGTCGCGCAAGGCTGCATCTACGGCCTCATCGCCCTGGGCTTCGTGCTCATCTACAAGGCCACCGAGACGGTGAGCTTCGCCCAGGGCGACCTGATGATGCTTGGCGCCTTCTGCGGCCTGGCCTGCATGAGCGTGCTGGGCTGGCCCTTCTGGGTGGCGGTCACGGCCTCGGTGGCGGCCATGGCGGTGTTCGGCTTCCTCGCCGAGCGCGTGGTGATCAGGCCGATCCTGGGCCAGCCGGCCTTCTCCATCGTCATGCTGACCATCGGCATCGGCTACGTGCTGCGCGGGCTCGTGACCATGATTCCGGGCATCGGCACCGAAACCCACACCCTGCCCGTGCCCTACAAGGACGCGGTCATCCAGGCCGGGGCGCTGGTGCTGAACGTCGAGCAGCTCGTGGTCATCGCCGCCACCGGCGTGCTGTGCGCGGGCCTGTATGCGCTCTTCCGCTACAGCCGCATCGGCCTGGCGATGCAGGCCGCCTCGCAGAACCAGCTCGCCGCCTGGTACATGGGCATCCCCGTGCAGCGGCTCAACGCCCTGGTCTGGGCGCTGGCGGCGGCCGTGGCGGCGCTGGCCGGCATCCTGCTAGCGCCCATCACCTTCGTCCACGCCAACATGGGCTTCATCGGCCTGAAGGCCTTCCCTGCGGCGGTGGTCGGAGGCTTCACGAGCCTGCCCGGGGCCATCGTGGGCGGGCTGGTCATCGGCGTGGTGGAGTCGCTGTCGGGCTTCTACCTGCCCCCCGGCTTCAAGGACGTGGCCGCCTATGTGGTGGTGCTGCTGATGCTGATGGTGCGGCCCAACGGCCTGTTCGGCGAGAAGCTGCGCAAGAAGGTCTGAAGGCCCGGCCATGCGTTTCATCTTCAAGACCGACTACGACCAGGACATCCGGCTGGCCCGCCACGGCGGCCATCTCTTCTGGTACGGCCTGCTGCTGCTGGCGCTGGCCGCCGCGCCGGTGCTTTTCGAGGAGTACTGGCTGGCGCAGCTCACCTTCGTGCTCATCTACGGCATCGTCGGGCTGGGGCTGATGCTGCTGGCCGGCTACACCGGCCTGTTCTCGCTGGGCCACGCGGCCTTCCTCGGCGTGGGCGCCTACACCCAGGCGGTGCTCACCAACATGGGCGTGCCCTTCCCGGTGGCGCTGGCCTGCGCGGCCGGCCTGTCGGCCGCTGCCGGGGTGGTGGTGGGGCTGCCGGCCCTGCGCGTCAAGGGCATCTACCTGGGCATGGCCACCCTGGCCTTCGGCTTCATCCTGGAGGAGGTGTTCGCCCGCTGGGAGAGCGTGACCGGCGGCAACGCGGGCCTGAACGTCAAG
>JBMOGN010000388.1:0-2013 GCA_049318345.1 Rubrivivax sp.
GCGCGGCTGGAGACATTGAGCTTGCGGTAGATCGCCTTGATGCGGTCGTTCACCGTGAACCACTTGATGCCCATGAGGCCGGCGATCTCCTTGATGGTGAAGCCCTTGCTGAGGTAGGTGAGCACCTCGGTCTCGCGCGGGGTCAGGCGCTCGCAGTCTTCCCAGGGGTCGGCCGGGGCGCCGGCGGCCTGCAGCACCGGCAGCGCCGCCTCGGCCATGCGGCCGGCGTCGCGGAAGTGCGTGAGCAGCCGCCGCGCAATGGCCGGCGAAAGCGGGGGCTGGCCGCGGATGATGCGCTGCAGCTCCTGCACGAGCGCCTCGAAGCGGTCTTCCTTGAGCAGGTAGCCGTCGGCGCCGGCCTCCAGCGCCGGAAACAGATGCTCGTCGTCGGAGTACAGGGTGGTGACCACCTTGGTGGCGGGGTAGTCGCGCAACTCGCGAAGCAGTTCCAGCCCGCTGCCGTCGGGCAGTTCCAGGTCAATCAGCACCAGCCTGAAAGCCTCCGGGCCGGGCACGCCCTGCGTATCGAGTGTGGCGTCCACCAGGCGCCGCGCACCGCCCAGGTCGCTCGCCTCGCGCACCGTCTGCGCGTCCTGGAAGCTCTCCCGCACCACACGGCACAGGAACCCGCGCGCAACCGGGTTGTCCTCGAGTACCAGCACCTTCACCGTCATGGGGCGACTTTCCACGCGGCCACGCCACGCACCAGCGCGATGCTAACCAAGGCAGGCCCGGCCGGCCGCCTTGACGGACTCAGGTGTTGACCAGCAGCAACTTGCCCACCACCTGGCGCGATGCCATGCGGCGGTAGGCGGCCGGCAGCTCGGCCATGGGCAGCCGCTGGTCGATGACCGGGCGCACGCGGCCCTGCGCATACCACTGCAGCAGCTGGTTCATGTCGGCAAGGTAGGCCTGCGGCTCGCGTCGCACGAAGTCGCCCCAGAACACGCCCACCACCGACGCCCCCTTGAGCAGCGCGAGGTTGAAGGGCAGGGCCGGGATGGTGCCCTGCGCGAAGCCCACCACCAGGTAGCGCCCGCGCCAGGCGATGGAGCGAAACACGGGCTCGGCCAGGTCGCCGCCTACAGGGTCGTAGACCACGTCCGGCCCGCGGCCGCCCGTGTGCGCCTTCAGCGCCTCGCGGATCGGCTCGGCGGCGAGGTTGATCGCCGCATCGGCGCCGATCTCCAGGCAGCGCTGCGCCTTCTCGGCGGTGGACACGGCCGCGATCACGCGCGCCCCCGCAGCCTTGGCGATCTGCACCGCCGCGCTGCCCACCCCGCCTGCGGCCCCCAGCACGAGCACGGTCTCGCCGGCGCGCAGCGCACCCCGGTCCATGAGCGCGTGGTAGGAGGTGCCGTAGGTGAAGGCGAAGGCGGCGGCGTCCTCGAGGTCGAAGCCCTCGGGCAGCTTCCAGGTGCGCGCGGCATCGACGATCGCGTGTGTGGCAAAGCCGCCGGTGCTGCCGATGGCGGCCACGCGGTCGCCCGCGGTCAGGCCCCTGACGCCTTCTCCCACGGCCTCCACGGTGCCGGAGAACTCCGCGCCGGGCACGAAGGGCAGCTCGGGCTTGAACTGGTACTTGCCCTCGACGATGAGCAGGTCGGGGAAGTTCAGGCTGGCTGCGGCCACCGCCACGCGCACCTGCCCGGGGCCGGGCTGCGGCGCGGGCAGCTCCTGCATGCGCATCGCGTCGATGCCCTCCAGCGTCTCGCACAGCCAGGCCTTCATCGGGTGCTCCACCTTGGTACCAGGAAGCTGCGGATCATACGGAGGCCGGGCCTGTGCCGGCTGGCGGCGGGCCAGGCGGGGCGACTGCCTACAATCCCGTATGCGCATCCTCATCGCCAACGACGACGGCTACCTCGCCCCCGGCATCGCCGCCCTGGTCCAGGCCTGCCAGGGCCTCGGGCATATCGACGTCATCGCCCCGGAACAGAACGCCAGCGGCACCTCCAACGCCCTCACGCTCACCCGGCCGGACAACGACTGGGGATCGACCGTGCACCTCAG
>JBMOGN010000389.1:0-1989 GCA_049318345.1 Rubrivivax sp.
GCTGCGAGCGCCCCCGCTTCGCGGGCGCCCAGGGTGTACAGGCTGCCGCGCAGCGCGTGGACCTGACTCGCCGCCTGGGCGTGGTCGCCGCGCAGCACCGCTGACCGAGCGGCATCCATCTTGGCTTGAAGACCCGTGCTCGCCGCGATCAGCAAGCCATTGAAGAGGGTCGCATTACCCAGGAGGCGCTGGGCTGCATCTCGCCGGTCGATGCCGGCAATCTCGGGAAAGCCATCGCCCAAGGGTGCCGCTGTGGCGTCTTCGCCATCGGATGCGGCGGGCGTGACGGAGGTGGAGGTGATGGATGCGGGCGCACGCGGCTTCACCCAACGCAGCAGCGCATCCAGCAGGGCGTTCGGATCGACGGGCTTGGTGATGACGGCCGCCATGCCCGCTGCCGCACAGTCCTCCCGGTCCTTCGGCAGTGCGGCCGCCGTCATGGCGAGCACCGGAACCTCGGCCAGTTCCCGGCGCTCACGGATCAGCCGCGTGGCCTGCAGCCCGTCCATCACCGGCATGTGCACATCCATCAGGATGATGTCGACAGCCGTGTCTTGAAGCACCTCCAGGGCCTTGAGGCCGTTGTCGGCCACCGTCACGCGCAGGCCCATGCGCTCCAGCATGTCGGTTGCGACCATCTGGCTGTCTTCGGTGTCCTCCACCAGCAGCACGTGCGCGCCTGCGATGGGGGCGGCACGCTGGCGCTGTACTCGAGGCGTCTGCCCGGAGACGCGCGGGGAGCCTGATCCGCGCGATCCGCAGAGGATGCTCAGGAGCCGGGATGCGGTGATGGGCTTTTGCAGCAGCTCGTCGAGCTTGAGGTCGCCCGCCTTGCGGAGCAGCTGCTCGCGGTCGAGGGCCGTGACCATGATCACGGCCGGCGCTCGGGGCAGATCACCCTTGGTGGCAGAGTCATGGATCCAGCGCGTCACGTCCAGCCCATCCACCTCTGGCATGTCCCAGTCGAGCAGCACGAGGTCGAAGGGCTTGCCCGCGCCGTCCTGCGACCGCGAGAGCAGGTAGATCGCCTCGCGGCCTCCCCCGGCCTGTACGGCATCGACCTGCCAGCGTTCGAGCATGTTCACGATCATCTGGCGCTCCTCGGCCAGGTCGTCGACCACCAGCACCCGCTGGTAGAGCAGCCTCGACGGATCGAGCGCGGCGGTGCGTTCCCTGGCGATCGGCAGAACCAGATCGAAGCTGAACGTACTGCCCGCGCCGGGTTGGCTGTCAACCCGGATGCTGCCGCCCATCAATTCGCACAGGCGCTGGCTGATGACCAGGCCCAGACCGCTGCCGCCATAGCGCCGCGAGATCGATTCATCGGCCTGCGAGAAGGGCAGGAACAGCTCGCTGATGCTCTCGGGGGCGATGCCGATGCCGGTGTCCCGCACCACGAACTCCATCCGGACGCTGCGCGCGTCGCAGTCGTCGCCGGGGGGCCGCCGCCGCACGCTCAGGAAGATCTGCCCCGACGCGGTGAACTTGATCGCATTGCCCAGCAGGTTGTTGAGAATCTGGCTCAATCTGGTGGCGTCCCCCACCAGCACGCTGGGCAGTGCCTGGTCGATGTCGATCACGAGCTGCAGGCCCTTCTGGTGGGCGGACAGCGCAAACAAGTCCGTGCTGGCCTCGATCAGCGCCTCCAGCTCGAATTCCTGAGGGTCCAATTCCATCTGCCCGGCCTCGATCTTCGAGAAGTCGAGGACGCTGTCGAGGATACGCATCAGGGCCACCGACGACTGGTGGATCCGGCTCATGTAGTCGGCCGCCTTGTAAGGCAGGTCGGGCAAGTCCAGGCACAACGCCGACAGCCCGATCACCGCGTTCATGGGGGTGCGGATCTCGTGGCTCATCCGGGCCAGGAAATCGGACTTGGCCATGTTCGCCTCGACGGCGATGCGCGTGGCCTCCCTGAGCGCCTCATCGCGGGCGATCTGCTCGGTCACGTCGACGTTGATGCCGATCATGCGAAGCGGCTGGCCATGC
>JBMOGN010000390.1:0-1981 GCA_049318345.1 Rubrivivax sp.
GCAGCGAGACGCCCTTGAGCACGAGGATCACGTGGTTGTAGATGACCTCGATGCCATTGACGTCGAGGTAGGTGTTGCTGGCTGCTGTACTCATGAATGCCCCCGGGCCGCGAGATGCGACACGTGCTCGGAACTCCTCGAAGGGTCGCGCGCGGCCCTTGGAGGAGGGCTCCCGCGAGGAAGCCTTCCGCCCGGCCCGCGTGGGGCCGGGTGTGCGGTGCGTCAGGACTGGCAGTCAGCCGGCGCGCGACGCTGAAGCTTCTTCTCCCCGAGGTACTTGTCGGCCGAAGCCTTGATGAGCGGCTTGAGGATCGAGTCGTCGCTCTGGTACCAGTCGGAGCTGAAGTTCCACTTCGAGCCGTCCCAGGTGTGGACGCGTGCCCAGCTCGAACCGCGGTGATCGGCGCAGCTCGTGCTGATCGGGCGCATCACCCCCTTGAAGCCGAGCGCGTCGAGCTTGGCCTGCGTGAGGTTCAGGTTCTCGTAACCCCAGCGCGCCTGCTCCGGGCTCATCCACTTGCCCTTGCCGTAGCGCTCCTGTGCGGCACGGACGCCCTCGACAGCCAGCATGGCAGCGATCAGCCCGCGCATGTAGAGCACCTGTCCGACCTCGTCCTTCGGCCCTGTGCCCTGGCTCTTGGCATGGACCTTTTCCAGGACTTCCTTGACCACGGCCGAACCCGGCTCGGCACCGTGCTGCAGGGCCAGGGCGTTGTAGCCCTTGGCGCCGTCGCCGACGTCCTTCACGTCAGGCTCGGCGCCCGCCCACCACACGCCGTACATCTTGTCGCGCGGATAGCCGGTGGCCTGGGCTTCCTTCAGAGAGGTGGAGTTCATCACGCCCCATCCCCACAGGAACACGTAGTCCGGGCGGTTCTGGCGGATCTGCAGCCAGGTGGCCTTCTGTTCGACACCGGGGTGCGCCACGGGCAGCAGCGACAGGTCGAAGCCGTGCATCTTCGATCGCTCCTGCAGCAGCGGGATGGGCTCCTTGCCGTAGGGGCTGTCGTGGTAGACGAGCGCGATCTTCTTGCCGCGCAACTTCTCCAGGCCGCCTTCCTTCTTGCCGATGTGCTGGACCAGGATGTCCGCGGCGTCCCAGTAGGTGCCGGTGAGGATGAAGTTCCACTTGAAGGCCAGGCCGTCCGCGCTGTCGCTGCGGCCATAGCCGGCGGTGATCAGCGGGATCTTGTCGCCAGGCGCCTTCTCGGTGAGCGCGAAGGTGATGCCGGTGGACAGCGGCTGAAACACCGTGGCCCCGCCGTTCTTGCCCTTCAGCCGCTCGTAGCACTCCACGCCCCGGTCGGTGGCGTACCCGGTCTCGCACTCCTCGAAGGAGACCTTCACGCCGTTGATGCCGCCGCGGGCGTTGGTGAGCTTGAGGTAGTCGACATAGCCGTTGGCGAACGGCGTGCCGTTGGGCGCGTAGGCGCCCGTGCGGTAGACGAGTACCGGAAAGAACTGTTCCTTGGCCTGCGCGAGCGCAGAACTGATGGTCGCCGCGCCGAGTGCGGCTGCCAGGACGAGTGTGCGGAATTTCATGGCGAACTCCAGTGGGTGGAAAAGGGCACGCGTCGGTGCGTTGGGAAAACGGTAAAGAGTCGGGGCTTCAGTGCGGGAAGGGCCACAGGCGCAGCTTTTCCTTGCCGATGGACCACAACCGCGCCAGGCCGTGGGGTTCCACGATGAGGAAGAACACGATGAGGCTGCCAAAGATCATGTACTCGGTATGGGCGACCGTGGCGGTGCTGATCGACACCCCCACCAGTTCGCCAGCCCAGGGCAGGAACTGGTTCAGGAAGATTGGCAGCACGACGATGAAGGCTGCCCCGAAGAAACTGCCCATGACCGAGCCGAGGCCGCCGATGATCACCATGAACAGCAGCTGGAACGAGCGGTCGATCGAGAACGCGGCCGGCTCCCATGCGCCGAGGTAGAGGAAGCCCCACATCGCGCCGGCCACGCCGACGATGAAGCTGCT
>JBMOGN010000391.1:0-1977 GCA_049318345.1 Rubrivivax sp.
GGCGTCGAGAAGATGAGCAAGAGCAAGAACAACTACATCGGCATCACCGAGCCTGCCAACACGATGTACGCCAAGATGATGTCGATCAGCGACACCCTGATGTGGCGCTACTACTCGCTGCTGAGCTTCCGCAGCGAGGCCGACATCGCGGCGCTGCGTGCCGAGGTCGACGCGGGCCGCAACCCGATGGAGGCCAAGGTCCTGCTGGCCAAGGAGATCACGGCGCGCTTCCACAGTGCGGGCGCCGCCGAGGCCGCCGAGCAGGATTTCCGCAACCGCGCCGCGGGCGGGGTGCCCGACGAGATCCCGCAGGTGGACCTGGCGGGTGCGCCCCTGGGCATCGGCGCGCTGCTCAAGGCCGCGGGCCTGGCGCCCTCCACGAGCGAGGCGCTGCGCCTGGTGGACCAGGGCGGGGTGCGGGTCGACGGCTCGGCGGTGGCCGACCGCGGCCTGAAGCTGGCCGCGGGCACCTATGTCGTGCAGGTCGGCAAGCGCAAGTTCGCGCGCGTGCGGCTGGCCTGAGGCCGGCTTCCCCTGGCTGCGGCGGCCCGGCGCAAGGCGATGCAGGTCAGCGGCTACCTGAAGCTCTCGGTGGCGGTGGCACTGGCCACCATCGTGCTCAAGACCCTGGCCTGGTGGCTCACCGATTCGGTGGGCCTGTTGTCGGACGCGCTGGAGTCGCTCGTGAACCTGGCCGGTGCGATCTTCGCGCTGGCCATGGTGACCGTCGCGGCGCAACCGCCCGACGTCGACCATCCCTACGGGCACCACAAGGCGGAGTACTTCTCCAGCGGCTTCGAGGGGGTGCTCATCACGGTGGCGGCGCTGGCGATCATCTGGGCGGCCGCCCACCGCCTGTCGGACCCGCAGCCCATCGAGCAGGTGGGGCTCGGCCTGGCGCTGTCGGTGCTGAGCTCGGCGCTCAACGGCGGCCTGGCCTGGGCGATGCTGCGCAAGGCACGCGAGATGCGCTCGATGGCGCTGGAGGCCGACGCCCGGCATCTGGTCACCGATGTGTGGACCTCCGCCGGGGTGGTGGTTGGCATCCTGGCCGTGGTGGGCACGGGCTGGCTGTGGCTGGACCCGGTGATTGCCATCGCGGTGGCCCTGAACATCCTGCGCGAGGGCGTCGCCCTGGTCATGCGCTCGGCCGACGGGCTCATGGACCGCGCGCTGGAGCCCGAGGTGCGCGCCGAGATCGAGCGCACGCTGGATGTCTTTCGCCACCAGGCCATCCGCTTCGACCACGTGACCACCCGCCGCGCCGGCCAGCGGCGTTTCGTCGACCTGCACATGCACATGCCCGCGGGCTGGACCCTGGGCCGGGCCGCGGCGCTTCGTACCTCGGTGGAGCAGGCCCTCATGAGCGCCGTACCCGGCCTGCGGGCGACGATCCAGCTGCTGCCCATGGACGTCGAGGCCCACTTCGACGATCCGAAGGACCTGCTGTGATCGGCCTGGTGCAGCGCGTGTGCCAGGCCCGGGTGGAGGTGGCGCAACCCGGCTGCGCGCCGCTCGTGGTCGGCGAGATCGGCGCCGGGCTGCTCGTCTTCGTCTGCGCCGAACCGGCCGACACCGACGAGGTGGCACGCTGCTTCGTGGACAAGGTGCTGAAGCTGCGCATCTTCGGCGACGAGGCCGGCAAGATGAACCGCAGCGTCGTGGACGTGGCCGGCGGGCTGCTGATCGTCAGCCAGTTCACGCTGGCGGCCGACACCCGCGGCGGCAACCGTCCGAGCTTTGCGGCAGCGGCGCCGCCCGACACCGGGCGGCGGCTCTACGAAAAGGTGCTGGAGCTGGCGCGTGCGCGCCACCAGCCTGTGGCCGCGGGCCGCTTCGGCGCCGACATGCAGGTGCACCTGGTCAACGACGGACCGGTGACGATCCCCCTGCGGCTGTGAGCCGGCAGGGGGCCGGAAGAGCCGGGGTCAGTCGGCGTACTGGCCGGCGGCCTTGATGACCGGGCCCCACTTGGCG
>JBMOGN010000392.1:0-1975 GCA_049318345.1 Rubrivivax sp.
GGCCAGCCCTTCATCTACCCGAAGAACTCGCTGTCCTACAGCGCGAACTTCATGCGCATGATGTTCGCCACGCCCTGCGAGGAGTACGAGCCGAACGACGTGATCGTGCGCGCCATCGACCGCATCTTCATCCTGCACGCCGACCACGAGCAGAACGCCTCGACCTCCACCGTGCGCCTGTGCGGCAGCTCCGGCACCAACCCGTTCGCGGCCATCGCCGCGGGCGTGGCCTGCCTGTGGGGCCCGGCGCACGGCGGCGCCAACGAGGCTGCGCTGAGCATGCTCGAGGACATCCAGCGCAACGGCGGCGTGGAGAAGATCGGCGAGTTCATCAAGCAGGTCAAGGACAAGAACTCCAGCGTCAAGCTGATGGGCTTCGGCCACCGCGTCTACAAGAACTACGACCCGCGCGCCAAGCTGATGCGCGAGACCTGCCACGAGGTGCTGGGCGCCCTGGGCCTGCATGACGACCCGCTGTTCAAACTGGCCATGGCGCTGGAGAAGATCGCGCTGGAAGACGACTACTTCGTCTCGCGCAAGCTCTACCCGAACGTGGACTTCTACTCCGGCATCGTGCAGCGCGCCATCGGCATCCCGGTGAGCCTGTTCACCGCCATCTTCGCGCTGGCGCGCACCGTGGGCTGGATCGCGCAGCTCAACGAGATGATCGGCGACCCCGAGTACAAGATCGGCCGCCCGCGCCAGCTCTTCGTGGGCGCGGCGCGACGCGACGTGCAGCCGATCTCGCTGCGCTGAGTCGAGGCGGGCCGGCGAGGCTGGCCCTTCAAGCGGCCGCCGCCTCCAGCCCGCTGGCGAAGTGCTCGAGCATGAGCCGGCGGGCGTCCTCCGCGCAGCCCTGCTCGATGGCGCGCATGATTGCGTGGTGTTCGGCCAGCGAGTCGGCGATGCGCCCCTGCTTGAACAGCGAGTGGTGCCGGCTGAGCTTCATCACCCGCCTCAGATCCGTCACGAGCTGCACCGCCCAGCGGTTGCCGGCGGCCTGCAGCAGCGCGTGGTGAAACTCCTCGTTGGCGGCGAAGAAGGCCTCGCGCTGGCGGGCGTGCCGCTCCAGCCGCTCGTGCAGCTGCGCCAGCGCCTGGCGCGCCGGCTCGTCGGCGTGTGCCGCCACCTGCGCGGCCGCGTCGCTCTCCAGCAGGCCCAGCAGGTGATAGACCTGCGAGATGTCCTGGGCAGACACCTCGGTGACGTACGCGCCCCGGCGCACCTTCATCGTCACCAGGCCCTCCGCCGCGAGCACTTTCAGCGCCTCGCGCAGCGGCGTGCGGCTGATGCCGAACTCGGCGCACAGGCGCATCTCGTCGACCCAGCTGCCGGGCTCCAGGGACCGATCCAGGATGCGCGCGCGCAGCCGCTC
Source organism: Rubrivivax sp. (assembly GCA_049318345.1). Classification (GTDB taxonomy): domain Bacteria; phylum Pseudomonadota; class Gammaproteobacteria; order Burkholderiales; family Burkholderiaceae_C; genus Rubrivivax. The sequence goes on from JBMOGN010000392.1 coordinate 1,376, forward strand.
GGCCACCTCCTCGTAGAGGGCGCGCGGCGAGAGCGGGCGCGGGGCCTGGGCGGCGGCGGCTGTCATCACGGAGGCGGTGAAAACGTCAGGTTGATGTTGGTTCTGAATTCATAATTATGCATAATCAAGGCGGACCCGCAAGGACCGAGAAAGACCGAACCATGAGCGCATCCGCACCCCCGCCCGAATTCGCCCCCGCCACGCTCGAGCAGTGGGCGCGGGCTGCCGCGAAGTCCGCGCCCGGGGGCGACGTGCAGGCGCTGAACTGGACCACGCCCGAGGGGCTGCAGGTCAAGCCGCTGTACACCGCGGCGGACACCGCCGGGCTGCCGCACGCCGACACGCTGCCCGGATTCGAGCCCTTCATCCGCGGCCCGCAGGCCACGATGTATGCGGTGAGGCCGTGGACGATCCGGCAGTACGCGGGCTTTTCCACCGCCGAGGAGTCCAACGCCTTCTACCGGCGCGCGCTGGCCGCGGGAGGGCAGGGCGTGAGCGTGGCCTTCGACCTGGCCACGCACCGCGGCTATGACAGCGACCACCCGCGCGTGACGGGCGACGTGGGCAAGGCCGGCGTGGCCATCGACAGCGTGGAGGACA
>JBMOGN010000393.1:0-1955 GCA_049318345.1 Rubrivivax sp.
CGTCCACGAAGGTGACCACGGGGATGTTGAAGGCGTCGCAGAAGCGCACGAAGCGTGCGGCCTTGATGCTGCTGCGGATGTCCAGGCAACCGGCCAGCACGAGCGGGTTGTTGGCCACGATGCCCACCGTGCGCCCTTCCATGCGCGCCAGGCCGATGACGATGTTCTTCGCGTACTCGGGCTGCAGCTCGAAGAAGTCGCCGTCGTCCACGACCTTCAGGACCAGCTCCTTGATGTCGTAGGGCTTGTTCGGGTTGTCGGGCACCAGCGTGTCCAACGACAGGTCCAGCCGCTCGGCCGGGTCGCCGCTGGGCCGCACCGGCACGCCCGAGCGGTTGTTCAGCGGCAGGTAGTTGAAGAAGCGGCGCAGCATCAGCAGCGCCTCCACGTCGTTCTCGAAGGCCAGGTCGGCCACGCCGCTGCGCGTGGTGTGGGTGGAGGCGCCGCCGAGCTCCTCGGCCGTCACCTCCTCGTGCGTGACGGTCTTCACCACCTCCGGGCCGGTGACGAACATGTAGGAGCTGTCGCGCACCATGAAGATGAAGTCGGTCATGGCCGGGGAGTACACGGCCCCGCCCGCGCTCGGGCCCATGATCAGGCTGATCTGCGGGATCACGCCGCTGGCCATGACGTTGCGCTGGAAGACCTCGGCGTAGCCGCCGAGCGAAGCCACGCCCTCCTGGATGCGCGCGCCACCCGAATCGTTCAGGCCGATGACGGGCGCACCCACCTTCATCGCCTGGTCCATCACCTTGCAGATCTTCTCGGCGTGCGACTCCGACAGCGCGCCGCCGAAGACCGTGAAGTCCTGGCTGTACACGAACACGAGCCGCCCGTTGATCATCCCGTAGCCGGTGACCACGCCGTCGCCCGGCACCTTCTGCTCGGCCATGCCGAAGTCGGTGCAGCGGTGCTCGACGAACATGTCCCATTCCTCGAAGGTGCCGTCATCCAGCAGCAGCTCCAGCCGCTCGCGCGCGGTGAGCTTGCCCTTGGCGTGCTGGGCGTCGATGCGGCGCTGTCCGCCGCCCTGCCGCGCCGCGGCGCGCCTGCGCTCGAGCTCTTCGATGATGTCCTGCATGTCTTGTCTCCTCGTTGTCGGGTGCGGGCCCTCAGCCCGCGAGATCCAGCAGCCGCCGCGCGGCCACCGAGGGCGCCAGGCGCCCCAGCCGCACCTCGGCGCTCAGCGGCCCCATTGCCTCGCGCACGGCCGGGTGCGCGCGAAAGCGCTGCCGCAGCCCGGCCTCGATGCGTTCCCACATCCAGGCCTCGTCCTGCGCGTGGCGCCGCTCGGCCAGGCGGCCGCTGTCGGCCTGCAGCGCCCGGAAGCGGCTCACCGTCTGCCAGAAGGCGTCCACGCCGAAGTCCTTCAGGGCGCTGACCTGCAGCACCTCGGGCTGCCAGGCGGGCGGCTCGTCCGGCGCGCCGTGGCCGCGGCCGTGCAGCCCCAGCAGCCGCAGGGCGCTGGTGATCTGGGCCTGCGCGCGCATGGCCGCATCGGGGTCGATGTCGGCCTTGTTGATGACCACCAGGTCGGCCAGCTCCATCACGCCCTTCTTGATGGCCTGCAGGTCGTCGCCGGCGTTGGGCAGCTGCAGCAGCACGAACATGTCCGTCATGCCGGCCACCGCCGTCTCGCTCTGGCCCACGCCCACCGTCTCCACGATCACGATGTCGTGCCCGGCGGCCTCGCACACGAGCAGCGCCTCACGCGTCTTCTCGGCCACCCCGCCCAGCGTGCCGCTGGCCGGGCTCGGGCGGATGTAGGCGCGCTCGTCGACGCTCAGCCGCTCCATGCGGGTCTTGTCGCCGAGGATCGAGCCGCCGCTCACGCTGGAGGAGGGGTCCACGGCGAGCACGGCCACGCGGTGGCCCTGCCCGATCAGGTGCAGCCCCAGCACCTCGATGAAGGTGCTCTTGCCCACGCCCGGCACGCCGCTGATGCCCAGGCGGAA
>JBMOGN010000394.1:0-1948 GCA_049318345.1 Rubrivivax sp.
CATGACCTCCACCACCGATCCCCTTCACGTGGCCTGCGCAGGCTGCGGCGCCACCAACCGCGTTCCCGCCGCACGCGTGCGCGAGGAGCCGGTGTGCGGCCGCTGCGGCGCCGCGCTGCTGCCGGGCGAGCCGGTGGCGCTCACCGAGGCGAACTTCGACACCGTGGTGGGCGGCAGCGAGCTGCCGGTGGTGGTGGACTTCTGGGCGCCGTGGTGCGGGCCCTGCCGCGCCATGGCCCCGGCCTTCGAGCAGGCCGCGGCGCAGCTGCAGGGCCGCGCGCGGCTGGTCAAGGTCAACAGCGACGACAACCCGCAGCTGGCCGCGCGCTTCGGCATCCGCAGCATCCCCACGCTCGTGCGCCTGGAAGCCGGGCGCGAGGTGCGGCGCACCAGCGGCGCGCTGCCGGCCGGGCAGATCGTGGCCTTCGCGAGCTGAAGGCAGGGCCGGGCAGCCCCGGGCCACCCCGGGCCGGCGGGCCTCACCAGCCCAGCGGCTGCGCCCACCCCGTGTAGCGCTTGGGCAGCGGGCGCGCGTAGTCGCCGCGCTTGCTCGTGCGCAGCTTCAGCGCCGCCAGCGCCTCGGCGAACTTCACCGCCACCCCCACCCCGTCGATGACGGGCACGCCCAGGCGCTGCTCGAGCGCGGCGGCGAGTTCGGCCATGCCCGCGCAGCCCAGCACGATGGCCTCGCTGCGGTCGCGGGCCAGCGCCTCGCGCGCGCAGGCCTCGATCTGTGCGAGCGCGCCCTGCCCGCCGTGCTCGAGGTCGAGCACGGCGATGTCGGTGCCGTGGATGCCGCGGCAGCTGCGCTCGAAGCCGTAGCGCTGCACGAGCCGCTCGGCGATGACGCAGGTGCGTGTCATCGTCGTCACCACCGAGAAGCCGGTGGCCAGCATCGAGGCGGCGTGAAAGGCCGCCTCGGCAATGCCCAGCACCGGCGCGTGCACCGCCTCGCGCGCCGCGTCCAGCCCCGGGTCGCCGAAGCAGGCGATCACCACCGCATCGGGCTCGGGCGTGCAGGCCCGCACCTGCTCGGCCACGCCCGCGGCGGCCGCCGCCTCGTCGAAGTGGCCCTCGATGGACTGCGGGCCGAAGCTGGGGTGGACGGCGCACACCTCGGTGCCGGGGCCGGCCACGGCGCGCGCCGCGCGCGCGATGCCGGCGGTCATCGCCTCGGAGGTGTTGGGGTTGACGACGAGCAGCTTCATGGTGGGGGCACCCAAACGGTGCGCTTTGTATACAAAAACAGTCGGCCTCGCGAAGGCGGCGGGCCTCGCGCCGCTTTCTGGTGCAGCATGCCACGGTTGTCACGCCCTCGCACGGGGCGAGAAGGGCCCCAGGCTCCGACACGGTGCACCAGATCGCCTGGCACACCGATTGCATACAAACCGCGTGCCAAGGCCGTGAGGCCGCCCGGGTTGAGGACGCACCGGGGCGACCTGCACGGAATCGTCATCGGGTCGGGCAGGTGCCCACCCCCAGCCATGCAGGAGTCGAGATGGAACGAGTTGGATCGTCAGCCCGCCGGGCGCCCTCTGTGATTGCAGCCGCCGCCCTCGCCGCGGCCCTCGGAGCGGGCGCTGCCGGCTCCGCCCTCGCGCAGGAGAAGGTGCTGCGCATCGCCATGACGGCCGCGGACATCCCGCGCACGCTCGGCCAGCCCGACCAGGGCTTCGAGGGCAACCGCTTCACCGGCATCCCGATGTACGACGCGCTGACCCAATGGGACCTCAGCAAGGCCGACGCGCCCAGCGTGCTGATCCCCGGCCTGGCCACCAGCTGGGCGGTCGACGCCAAGGACAAGACCAAGTGGGTCTTCAAGCTGCGCCCGGGCGTGAAGTTCCACGACGGCAGCGCCTTCAACGCCGACGCCGTGGTGTGGAACGTGCGCAAGGTGCTCGACAAGGACGCCCCGCATTTCGACGCCAGCCAGGTCGGCGTGACGGCC
>JBMOGN010000395.1:0-1943 GCA_049318345.1 Rubrivivax sp.
GCAACCCGCCGCCGCACCTGCGCGAGCGCGAGGCGGCGCGCTTCCCGGCCTGGCTCACCCGCATCGGGCTGTCGCTGCCGCGGCTGGAGGTGCTGCGCACGGAGGTGCGCGCGCTCGGCCCGGACACCTGGCGCGTGCGCCTGGCGGTGGCCAACGCGGGCTACCTGCCCAGCTACGTCAGCAAGCGCGCCCTGCAGCGCAAGGTGGCGCGCGGCACCGTCTTCACCCTGCACCTGCCCGAAGGCGCAAGCCTCGTGAGCGGGCGCGAGAGCATCGAGGGCCAGCACCTGGAGGGCCACGCCGCGAAAGCCACGCTGCAGGCCTTCCTGCCCGATCGCGACATCACGGCCGACCGCGCGGTGGCGGAGTGGGTGGTGCGCGCACCGCGCGGCACCACGCTGGCCCTGGGCGCGCGCGCCGACCGCGCGGGGGCCGTGCGCGCCAGCGTCACGCTCGACTGACCGCGCGGCGCCGCCGCGTCACGAGCCCGACCACGGCCAGCCCCAGCGCCATGAGCGCGTAGGTGGACGGCTCCGGGATGGGAGGCGGGGGCGGCGGCGGGGGCGGCGGCGGAATGCAGCAGGGCGGCTCGGGCGGGGGCGGTGGCGGCGGCGGGGGCGGGATGTCTCCCGGAGGCAGCGACTGGATCGTGGCTGGCGTCACCGGATCGACGACCTCGGTGAAACTCTGGCCGCCGAGCAGGTTGCCGCGCGGGCCCGCTGCCGTCTCGAAGTCCTCCAGGGGAGTCTCGGGCGGGGGCGGTGGCGGGGGTCGGCCTGCTGCGGTCTCGAAGTCCAGCGGGGCGTTGATGCGGCTGACGTTTCGGCAGATCGTGGGCACGATCAGGCAGTGGCCGTCGGCGCAGTAGATGAGCCCGCGTTCCACGGCGTCGGGCTTCCAGCGCGTGCGACCGACCTGCTGGCAGATGCGGCCGTTGCCGAAATGCATGTCGCGCAGGTCGCTGTAGGTCGCCAGCTCCCGCCTGCCGCCCTTGGGGAGCGTGCCCTTGATCTCGTCGCGCGTGATGGTGGCGATGTCGTCGTAGGCGCGCATCGCCATCTTCTGCTTGAGCTTGGCGCGGGTTTCGGGCGGGATGTCGCGGTAGCGGTCCACCGCCGTGGGGATGTCGCCCATGTACGGGTCGGCGCCCGGCCGGTCCCAGGAGCAGGACGGCAGGGTCACGGTGGACGCGACCAGTGCGGTGGTGAGAACGAGCGACATGAATGGAGGGACACGTGCCCCATTTCAGGGCAGTGCCGATCTTCCCGCGTTTCGGGGGGGTGTCGGGGGGCAGGCACCCCCCTGAGCAGGGGGGGCCGGGCCGCCCGCCGTGACATCAGTCCGGTTCGCGGGCGGCCTGCAGCTGCGCGCGCGTGGCCAGCGCGGCCTGCCGCGCCGCGGCGGCGTAGTCCTCGCCGCTGCCGGCATACAGGATGGCGCGCGAGGAGTTGACGATGATGGGCGCGGTGGTCTGCACGCTGCCGTCCGAGGTGATGCGGCCGCGCCAGGCGGCGCGCACGGTGGCCGCGGCGTCGCCGCCCTACGCGCCCACCCCGGGGATGAGCAGCGGCAGCGTCGGGGCGAGCTCGCGCACGCGCCGCAGCTCCTGCGGGTAGGTGGCACCCACCACCAGCCCGAGCTGCCCGCCCTGGTTCCATGGCCCGGCGGCCAGCCGGGCGATGCGCTCGAACACCCGCTCGCCGCCTTCCAGGGTGAGGCTCTGCAGGTCGTCGCCGCCGGGGTTGGAGGTGCGGCACAGCAGGATCACGCCCTTGCCGGCGTGGCGCAGGAAGGGTTCCACCGAATCGAAGCCCATGAAGGGCGACAGCGTCACCGCATCGGCCCCGTAGCGGCCAAAGGCCTCCTGCGCGTACTGCTCGGCGGTGGAGCCGATGTCCCCGCGCTTGGCGTCCAGGATCACGGGCACGCCCGGGGCGCGTGCG
>JBMOGN010000396.1:0-1935 GCA_049318345.1 Rubrivivax sp.
CTCGTGGATGTTCACCGGGCCCATCCGGCGCGGGTGGCGGTGCGGCTCGAGCAGCCGGTCCACCAGCGCCTGCAGGCGGTCGGCCTCGTGGATGATGACGCTCGTGTACTCGGTGAGCTCGCGCGAGTCGATCTCCATGGCCAGCAGCTGCGCCGCCCCGCGGATGCCGCCCAGCGGGTTCTTGATCTCGTGCGCGAGGTTGCGCACGAGCTCCTTGTTGGCCGCAGCCTGCCCGCGCATGCGCTCCTCGCGGCCCTGGCGCTGCTGCTGCTCGAGCTCCACCATCTCCACCACCACCTGCCCGGGCACCTCGGCCTGGCTCACCACCACGTGCACGGGCAGCGGCTCGGGCTGGGCGAGCGTGGCGCGCCAGAGGTGGCCATCGAAGCGGCCGATGGCCACCTCGTTGGCGGCCACCGCGCGAAGCGTCTCGCGCAGCGGGGTGGCGTCCACGAGCCAGTCCAGCAGGCTCGCGCGCAGCAGCTGGCGCCGCGACTGCCCCATCGTCGTCTCGAACATCGCGTTCACCGCCAGGCAGCGCCCGTCTGACTGCGCCAGCGCCACCATCGTGCCGAGCAGGTCGAAGGCGCTGAAGCCTGGCGGGGTACCCGCCTCGTCGATCACGGCGCGAGCTTCGCGATCTCGCGCCTCAGGGCCGCCACATCGGCCTCCTTGCGCTGGATGGCCGCCCGCATCTCGCTCACGCGCTCCTGGTAGCGGGCGTAGTTGCGCTCGTCGCCGCGGCGCTCGGGCTCGCCGTTGTTGAACTCCCGCTTCAGCACCGCCAGGCGTTCCTCCTCCTTGCGCAGCTCGGCCTCGAGGATGCGCCGCGCGTCAGCGTCACGCGCGCGCTGCGCGGCCGGATCGACGCGCGCCTCGGGCCGCGGTGCAGCCGTCGCAGCCGTCGCAGCCGCCGCAGGCGCCGGCGGCGAGGAGGCCGGCGCCGGACGCGGGGGCTGCAGCACGGTCACCGGCAGCGCCTCGATGATGCGGCAACCGCGCTCGCGGGCCGTCTCCGGGGTGAGCTCGTTGGTGTACTCCACCGGTGGCCCGGGGCAGCGGTACACCTGGCGCGAGGCTGCCGCATCGGCCTGCGCCGACGCATCGGCCGCCGCACCGGCTGCCGCCACCAACCCCGCCAGGACCCGAACCGTGATGCCCATCGCCACCCCTGCAGCAGCCGCCTCGCCCGGCAGCCCGTGCCCTATTCTGGCGCAGGCCGCTGCCTGCGGCCCTCGGGCGGCGCGCCCATGAAAAAGGCGGCCCGGCGGGCCGCCTCGGTGCTCGCGCGCGGCAGGCCCGAAGGGGCCGGGAGCCGCGCGCGGGACGCGCCTCACAGGCTGTAGTACATGTCGAACTCGAGCGGATGCGTGGTCATGCGGAAACGCGTGACCTCCTGCATCTTCAGCTCGATGTAGGCATCGATGTACCCGTCGGTGAACACGCCGCCCTTGGTCAGGAAGGCGCGGTCCTTGTCGAGGTAGTCCAGGGCCTGGTCCAGGCTGTGGCAGACGGTCGGGACCTTCGCGTCCTCCTCCGGCGGCAGGTGGTACAGGTCCTTCGTGGCGGCCTCGCCCGGGTGGATCTTGTTCTCCACGCCATCCAGGCCGGCCATCATCAGCGCCGAGAAGCCCAGGTACGGGTTGCACAGGGGATCGGGGAAGCGCGCCTCGATGCGGCGGCCCTTCGGGTTGGCCACATACGGGATGCGGATCGAAGCCGAGCGGTTGCGCGAGGAGTAGGCCAGCTTCACCGGAGCCTCGAAGCCGGGCACCAGGCGCTTGTAGCTGTTGGTGCCGGGGTTCGTGATGGCGTTCAGCGCGCGCGCGTGCTTGATGATGCCGCCGATGTAGTACAGGGCGAACTCGCTCAGGCCGGCGTAGCCGTCACCGGCGAACAGGTTCTTGCCGTCCTTCCAGATCGACTGGTGCACGT
>JBMOGN010000397.1:0-1932 GCA_049318345.1 Rubrivivax sp.
TCGGCACGAACTCCGGCACCCCCATCTGCCACAGCATGAACGACCAGATGTCGGTGGTCTGCGCCTGCTGCTGCGCGCGGCTCGCGCCGCCGCCGTGGCCGAGCTGGTAGTCCAGCCGCATCAGCACGGGGCCGCCCGTGGTGGCGGTGGCGAGCCGGTTGGCGTACTTGGTGCTCTGCCAGACCGACACGCGCGTGTCGTTGACGCCGTGCACCAGCATCACCCCCGGGTAGCGCGCGCCCGGCTTGATGTGGTGGTAGCTCGACATCGCCAGCAGCGCCTTGAAGCCCGCCTCGTCCTTCACCGTGCCGAACTCCGGCACGTTGGCCAGGCCGTTGGGATCGAGCTCGGCGCGCACCATGTCCATCACCGGCACCGCGGGCACGGCCGCGGCGAAGAGGTCGGGGCGCTCGTTGATGGCCATGCCCACGAAGATGCCGCCGGCGCTTCCGCCGTAGATGGCCAGCCGCTGCGGCGAGGTGTAGCGCTGGGCGACGAGCCACTGCGCCACCGCGATGCCGTCGCGCCAGGTGTAGGGCTTGTTGGCCTTCTGCCCCGCCAGGTGCCACTCGGTGCCGAAGATGCCGCCGCCGCGCACGTGCGCGTAGGCGTAGACGCCGCCGCGCTCGATCCAGGCCAGCAGGCGCGGGTTGAAGCCGGGGTTCTCGGTGATGCCATACGACCCGTAACCGTAGAGCACGGTGGGGTTGCTGCCGTCGAGCTTGATGTCGCCGCGGCTGATGAGCGAGACCGGGATGGCGGTGCCATCGGCCGCCGGGACGTTCACCTCGCGCACCATGAGCCCGGGCGGGGCATCGAATGCGCCGGCGCGTGCCAGTGCCAGCGGCGCGGGCGTGCCGCCCGGAGCATAGGCAAAGCGCTGCAGCGCGCGCGTCCAGCCCGTGACGCCGAAGAGCATCCCGTCCTGATTCGGGTCGGCCGCCAGCACGCTCACGCTGCCTTCGAAAGGCAGCGCGATGGGCTGCGGGCGGGGGGCGTCGTGCGGCAGCCGCATGAGCTGCATGGCCGGGCCGCGCCGCGTGACGAGGTAGGCCGCATCGCGCGCGCCGGCCACGCCGACGAGCACCTGCTCACTGGCCGGCACCACCACCTCGGCCCGCGCGAGGTCGGGCGCGGCCAGCGGCAGGCGCAGCAGCCGGTGGCGCGGCGCACCCTTGGCCGACAGCGCGTAGATCCACTGGCGCGTCACGGCAAAGTCGCGCACCTCGTCGGCGGCCTCGAACACCTTGCGCCACTGCGCCCGGCCCTCCCGAGCGGCCTGGAGCTCGCTCACGAAGAGCACGCGATTGCGGTCGACACCCAGCGACACGGACAGGCCCGCCAGCGTCGTGCCCGGGATCTCGAAGATCGTGCCGCCCGCAAAGAGTGGCAGCCTCAGCTCGGGGTTGCGCAGCGGGCTGAACACCGGCAGCGCCTGGCGCGTGGCCAGCGAGTAGAAGTGGGTGGTGCGGTTGCCGAACTTCTCGGTGTCGGGGAGCTTGTCAAAGCCCTCGCGCAGCCGTGTGAAGAAGAAGCCGCTGCCGTCGCGCAGCCAGCTCGTGCCGGAGAAGCGGATGCGGTCGATGGGCGGGGCGATGTCCTGGCCGCTGGCCACGTCCATCACGTGCAGCTCGCCGATTTCGCTGCCGCCCACCTCCAGCGTGTAGGCCAGCATGCGGCCGTCGTGCGAGGGCGCGAAGTCGAGGATCGACTGCGGCTGCCCGCCTCGGCGCCCGCGCGTCTCGGGGTCCACCAGCACGCGGTCGGTGCCGGTCGCGGCGTCGCGCACGACAAGCTTGAAGGCGTTCTCGCCGGGCTCGCGCCGGGTGTAGAAGAGCGCGCCGCTGTCGGTGCGCCGCAGCGCGCCCACCGAGCCCGCGGCGGCTGCATCGATCTCGCGCACGCGCGCAAGCAGCGCCTGGCGGCCCGGGA
>JBMOGN010000398.1:0-1923 GCA_049318345.1 Rubrivivax sp.
ATGCTGTGGGTGGGCAACAGCTTCTTCTACTACAACAACTCCATGCACGGCCACGTGGGGCAGCTGCTCGCGGCCGGCGGCGTGCGCGGCAACCGCAGCGTCTCGGCCACGATCAGCGGCTCGGGCCTGAACTGGCACGACATGGAGGCGCACTTCAAGCCCGGTGGGGTGTCGAGCTACTCCTTCGTGGGTGACAACGAGGTGCGCTTCAACACCTTCGACAAGCCCTTCGATGCGGTGCTGATGATGGACTGCAGCCAGTGTCCGATCCACCCGCAGCTCGGGCCGCTGTTCCACGAGTACGCGAAGAAGCACAGCGACACCGTGCGCCGGCGCGGCGCGCAGCCCATCCTGTTCATGTCGTGGGCCTACTCCGACAAGCCCGAGATGACCGCGCCGCTGGCCGCGGAGTACGAGAAGGCCGGCCGCGCCAACAACGCCCTGGTGGTGCCCGCCGGCCTGGCCTTCGCCGAGTCGGTGCGCAAGCGCCCGGCGCTCAGCCTCATCGTGGCCGACAAGCGCCACCCGAGCCTGGAGGGCACGTACCTGGCGGCCTGCACGGTGCTGGCCTCGGTCTACAAGGTCAACCCGGTGGGCAACCGCTACACCGCAGGCCTGCCGGCCGACGTGGCCGCGCACCTGCAGGCCGTGGCCTGGGAGACGGCGCAGGCCTTCCACGCGCGCCAGGGGCGCGGCAGCCTCTAGGGCCCCGCGGCCGGGCCGGGCCGCTCCCGGCCCGCCTTCAGGCCAGCGCCTCGTCCAGCACCTCCACCCAGTGCCGCACGGGCGCTTCGGTGCCCGACTGCAGATGCTGGATGCAGCCCACGTTGGCGGATATCACGGTCTCGCCGGGTGCGGGCGCGAGATGCGCGAGCTTGCGGTCGCGCAGCTGCGTGGCCAGTTCGGGCTGCAGCACGCTGTAGGTGCCGGCCGAGCCGCAACACAGGTGGCTCTCGGCGCCGGCCAGGCGCACTTCGAAGCCGAGCGCGGCCAGCTGTGCTTCCACGCCACCGCGCAGCTGCTGGCCGTGCTGCAGCGTGCACGGCGGGTGGAAGACGAGCCGCCTGCGCGGTGCGCCGTCCGGCGCCGCGCGCCCGAGCCGGGATTGCAGCGCCGGCACGATCTGCGGTAGCAGCTCCGACAGGTCCTTGGTGAGGGCGCTGATGCGCCGTGCCTTCTCGGCATAAGCCGGGTCGTGCGCCAGCGCGTGGCCGTACTCCTTGACGGTGACGCCGCAGCCCGAGGCGTTCATCACGAGCGCCTCCACCTGGCCCTGGCTCGTCAGGCCCTCCACCAGCGGCCACCAGGCGTCGATGTTGCGGCGCATGTCGGCCAGACCGCCCTCGTGGTCGTTCAGGTGGGCGCGGATCGCCCCGCAGCAACCGGCCTCGTCGGCCACGAGCGTCTGGATGCCCGCGGCGTCGAGCACGCGCGCGGTGGCGCTGTTGACGTTGGGCATCATCGACGGCTGCACGCAGCCCAGCAGCATCAGCACCTTGCGCGGGTGCTCGCGCGTGGGCCAGCGCCGGGCCTGCGCGCCGCGCGCGGCCGGCACCTTGTTCTTCAGCACCGCCGGCAGCAGCGGCCGCACGGCCTGGCCGAGTTTCATCGCTGGGGCGAACAGCGGCGAGGTCAGGCCCTCGCGCAGCAGCCAGCGCACCGCGCGCTCGCCGGCCGGGCGCGGCACGCGCTGCTCCACCACGCGCCGGCCGATGTCCACGAGGTGGCCGTACTGCACGCCCGAAGGGCAGGTGCTCTCGCAGTTGCGGCAGCTCAGGCAGCGGTCCAGGTGCTGCTGGGTGCTGCGCGTCACGGGCGCGCCCTCCAGCACCTGCTTCATCAGGTAGATGCGCCCGCGCGGGCCGTCGAGCTCGTCGCCCAGCAGCTGGTAGGTGGGGCAGGTGGCGGTGCAGAAGCCGCAGT
>JBMOGN010000399.1:0-1923 GCA_049318345.1 Rubrivivax sp.
GGTACAGGCTGCGCTGGCTGTCGGGATCGAAGGTGCGGATCGAGTCGACCTCGTCGTCGAAGAGATCCACCCGGTAGGGCACGGGCGAGCCCATCGGGAAGAGGTCGATCAGGCTGCCCCGCACCGCGTACTCGCCGGGTGCCACCACCTGGCTCACGTGCTGGTAGCCGGCCAGGGTGAGCTGGGCCTTGAGTGAGCCGGCGTCCAGCTTCGCGCCCTGCTTGAAGTGAAAGGTCGTGCCCGCCAGGAAGGAAGGCGGCGCCAGTCGGGCCAGGGCAGTGCTCGCCGGCACCACGACCGCGTCCACCTCGCCCTGGACCATGCGCCACAGCGTGGCCAGCCGGTCGGAGATGAGGTCCTGGTGGGGGCTGAAGCTGTCGTAGGGTAGCGTTTCCCAGTCCGGGAACACGGCCACCCGCAGGTCCGGGTCGAAGAAGGCGATCTCGTCGGCCAGGCGCTGGGAGTCGGCCGGCTCGGCCGTGACGATGGCCACCAGGTGCCGTTCCTCGGCGCGGGCGCGGCACCAGCGGGCCAGCAGCAGTGCGTCTGAAGATCCGATGGGGCGGGGCGTCGCGTGACGCCGACCCGCGGGGACTGATGGAAGTTGCATCGAAGGGAAAAACGAATTGCCCGCAGCGGCAGGAACGACATGCCGGTGCGGGCCCTGAGCGCAGGATTCTAGAATCCGGCGATGTCCGACCCCGCTGCCCGCCTGTTCGCGCTGGTTCCCTGTGCCGGGGTCGGCGAGCGGTCCGGGGCTGACAGGCCGAAGCAGTACGTGCCGCTGGCCGGGCGCGCGCTGGTGGCGCATGCCCTCGATGCGCTGCGTGCGGTGCCGGATCTCTCGGGCGTGCTGGTGGTGCTGGCGCCGGCCGACTCGCTGTTCGAGCAGCAGGTTCCTGGCTTCCAGGGCCCGGGCTGCTGGGTGGCCCGCTGCGGGGGGGCCTCGCGCGCAGACACCGTGCTCGCCGGGCTGCTTGCGCTGCGCGGGCATGGCGCACGGCAGCAGGATTGGGTGCTCGTGCACGACGCGGCGCGGTGCCTGCTGCAGCCCCGATGGGTGCAGCGCCTGGTCGAGGCCTGTCGCAACGATCCGGTGGGCGGCCTGCTGGCGGTGCCGGTGGCCGACACGCTGAAGGACAGTGCGGGCGGGCGCGTGACCGCGACGGTGTCACGTGCCGGAAAGTGGGCGGCCCAGACCCCGCAGATGTTTCGCCTGGGCCTGCTGCAGCAGGCTCTGGAGCAGGGGCGAACGGGCGTGACCGACGAGTCCAGCGCCGTGGAAGCGCTGGGGCTGCAGCCTCTGCTCGTGGAGGGCGACATGGAGAACTTCAAGGTGACCTATCCCGGCGACTTCATCCTCGCCGAGCGGCTACTGGCCTCGCGTGGCGCCAGCCCGCAGCAGCCATGAGCGCCGGGACCATCCGCATCGGCCAGGGCTGGGACATCCATGTCCTGGTCGAGGGGCGCCCGCTGGTGCTCGGCGGCATCGTCGTGCCGCACCACCGCGGGCTGCTCGGGCATTCCGACGCCGACGCGCTGCTGCACGCCATCACCGATGCCCTGCTGGGGGCGGCCGCGCTTGGCGACATCGGGCGCCACTTCCCGGACACCGACCCCGCCTTCCGCGGGGCGGACTCCGCCGTGCTGCTGGCCGAGGCGGCTTCGCGCGTGCGGCGGGCCGGCTGGGAGATCGGCAACATCGACGCCACCATCGTCGCCCAGGCGCCCCGGCTGGCCCCCCATATTCCGGCCATGTGCGCACGCATCACCGAGGTGCTGGGGCTGCCCGCCGATTGCGTCAACGTCAAGGCCAAGACGGCCGAGCGCATGGGGCCCGTGGGAGCGGGAGAAGCCATCGAGGCCCGAGCCGTGTGCCTGCTGCAGCGCGCCTGATCGCCGAGACGGCACGCTGGCGGTGGG
>JBMOGN010000400.1:0-1921 GCA_049318345.1 Rubrivivax sp.
GTGCACCAGCACAAGATGCTGCACCTGGACATCAAGCCGGCCAACATCTTCATCACCAACGACAACAAGGCCGTGCTGCTGGACTTCGGCGCCGCACGCGAAGTGCTGTCCAAGGAAGGCAACTTCATCCGCCCGATGTACACGCCCGGCTTCGCCGCGCCCGAGATGTACCGGCGCGACGGCGCCCTCGGCCCGTGGACCGACATCTACGCCATCGGTGCATGCATCTACGCCTGCATGCAGGGCTACCCGCCGCACGACGCACCGCAGCGCATCGAGAAGGACCGCCTGGCGCTGAGCCTCTCGCGGCTGCGCAACGTCTACTCCGACAACCTGCTGGAGGTGACGGAGTGGTGCATGTCGCTGGACCCGCTGTCGCGGCCGCAGAGCGTGTTCGCGCTGCAGAAGGAGCTCTCGCGCGAGTCCGAGCGCCGCTACACGCGGCTGAGCTTCTCCGAGCGGGTGAAGCTGCAGATCGAGACGCTCAAGACGGCGAGCAAGGCCTGAGGACCGGCGCGTGCGGTTCTCGGTTCATCAGGTCTCGCGCCAGGGCGGGCGCGCGAACAACGAAGACCGCATGGGCTACAGCTACACGCGGCAGTGCGGCCTGTTCCTGCTGGCCGACGGCATGGGCGGCCACCCGGAGGGCGAGGTGGCCTCGCGCCTGGCGCTGGCGTCGGTGGCCGCGCAGTTCCAGCGCCTGGCCCAGCCGAGGCTGGAGGATCCGGCGCGCTTCCTGCACGACGCCTTCATCGGCGCGCACCAGGAGCTGCTGCGCTACGCCAGCGGCAAGAGCCTGCCCGACACGCCGCGCACCACGCTCGTGGTGTGCGTGCTGCAGGAGGGGCAGGCCTGGTGGGCGCACTGCGGCGACTCGCGGCTGTACGCGCTGCGCGAAGCGCACCTGGTGACGCGCACGCGCGACCATTCCTATCACGAGATCGAGGGCTCGTTCGCGGGCCTGCTGCCCGAGGGGGCGGTGGTGAGCCGCAGCGCGCTGTACACCTGCCTGGGCAGTCCCATCACGCCAATGGTCGACACCGCCGGCCCGATGGCGCTGCAGCCGGGCGACCGGCTCCTGCTGTGCTCCGATGGCCTGTGGGCGCCGCTGCCCGACGAGGAGATCGTGCGCGTGATGACCGGCACGCCGCTGGCGCGTGCGGTGCCCGAGGCGGTGGAGCTGGCGCTGCGCCGCGCGGGCCCACGCAGCGACAACGTCACGGCGCTGGGCGTGGAGTGGGAGGGCGACGCCGAGCCCGTGCAGACGCCCGCCGCGCCAGCGGCCGGCGCCCTCGTCTCCGACACCGACATGGGCACCCGCGAAGGCGGCGCGCCACCGGCCGACAACGCGCCCGGCCAGGCCGGGCGCCCGGCCTCCGCCGAGCCCGGCCCGGACGAGGGCGGCCTGGAGTTGCCCGCCCCGCTTCGCAAGATCAACGACACCATCCTGCGCGCCGTGCGCCGCAAACCTCAGGAGAACCCCCGATGACTGAACCCGAGCGTGCGCAGGGCCGTGCGCCCGATGCCCTGCGGCCCGTGAGCCTGCAGCGCCACTACACGCGCCACGCCGAGGGCTCGGTGCTCGTGAGCTTCGGCGACACGCGCGTGCTGTGCACCGCCTCGGTGGAGGAGAAGGTGCCGCCCCACAAGCGCGGCAGCGGCGAGGGCTGGGTCACGGCCGAGTACGGGATGCTGCCGCGCAGCACCCACACCCGCAGCGACCGCGAGGCCGCGCGCGGCAAGCAAAGCGGCCGCACGCAGGAGATCCAGCGTCTCATCGGCCGCTCCATGCGCAGCGTCTTCGACCTCGCGGCGCTGGGCGAGCGCACCATCCACCTCGACTGCGACGTGCTGCAGGCCGACGGCGGCACGCGCACGGCCGCCATCACCGGCGCCTTCGTGGCTGCGCACGACGCGGTGA
>JBMOGN010000401.1:0-1920 GCA_049318345.1 Rubrivivax sp.
GGCAGGTGGCGGTGCAGAAGCCGCAGTGCACGCACTTGCGCAGGATGGCCTCGGCCTCGCGGCCCTCGGGGGTGTCGCGGAATTCGGGGGCCAGCGTGGTCTGCATGGTGGCGAGCGCCTGCGCGTCAGAGGTCCGGCAGCAGCCGTCCGGGGTTGAAGATGCCCGCCGGGTCGAAGGCCTGCTTGAGCGCGCGGTGGATGCGGGCCACGGCCGGCTGCAGCGGCGCAAAGACGCCGGCTTGCAGGTGGTGCGTGCCGCGGAAGATCGTGGCGTGGCCGCCTGCCGCGCGCGCCGCCTCGCGGATGTCGGCGGCCGGCGCCTCGCTCAGCAGCCAGCGCTGCGCGCCGCCCCACTCCACCAGCGCATTACCGGGCAGCGTCAGCACGGGCG
The DNA here is from genome assembly GCA_049318345.1 of Rubrivivax sp. Classification (GTDB taxonomy): domain Bacteria; phylum Pseudomonadota; class Gammaproteobacteria; order Burkholderiales; family Burkholderiaceae_C; genus Rubrivivax. Next base: position 392 of record JBMOGN010000401.1, read on the forward strand.
CGGTGGACGGCATGCCCAGCCGCCACAGCGTGGCGCCGGCCTGCACCGCGGCCTGCGCGCCTCGGAAGTACTCGTCGTCGTGGTCGCGCAGCCCGAGCCAGAAGCCTTCGGCCCGCGCCGGCTCCACGGCTTCGCCGCCCAGCCGCTGGCATGCCGCCTGCACGGCCGCGGCCGCGCCGGCCAGCCTCACCACCAACGTCCCGTCCCACCAGGCGCTCGCGTTCAGCGGCAGCGGCTGCCCGCCCCACTCGTTGAGCCGCCGAAGGGCCTGCGCCTGGTCGAGCTCGAAGCGCAGCGTGGCCTGCGCAGCCGGCCGCGGCAGCACCTTCAGCGACACCTCGCAGATCACGCCGAGTATTCCGAGCGAGCCCGCCAGCAGCCGCGAGACGTCGTAGCCGGCCACGTTCTTCATCACCTGGCCACCGAAGCTCAGCAGTTGCGCGCGGCCGTTGAGCAGCGTGGCGCCGAGCACGTAGTCGCGCACGCTGCCCGCGCTGGCGCGGGCCGGGCCGCACAGCCCTGCGGCGACCATCCCGCCCACCGTGCCGCCGGGCGCAAAGCGCGGCGGCTCGAAGGGCAGGCACTGGCCCTGTTCGGCCAGCGCCGCCTCCAGCTCGGCCAGCGGCGTGCCGGCGCGCACCGTCACCACGAGCTCGCTGGGCTCGTAGGCGCTGATGCCGCGCAGCGCGCCCACCTCCAGCAGCTGCGCATCGGGCACGCGTGCAGGCTCGCCGTAGAAGTCCTTCGTGCCGCCGCCCCGGATGCGCAGCGCGCGGCCTGCGGCAGCCGCTTCGCGCACCTGCTCCACGAGGGCTTGCAGCGCGTCGGTACCGTCCGGCGAGTCCGCGTCCATCAGTAGCGCTCCAGCTCGGGGAAGGGCAGCAGCCCCCTGCGCACGTGCATGCGCCCGTACTCGGCGCAGCGCTGCAGCGTGGGGATGACCTTGCCCGGGTTGAGCAGCTCCTGCGGGTCGAAGGCGCGCTTGACGGCGAACATCTGCTCGCGCTCCTCGGGCGAGAACTGCACGCACATCGAGTTCAGCTTCTCCACGCCCACGCCGTGCTCGCCGGTGACGGTGCCGCCCAGGCGTACGCTCGTCTCCAGGATGTCAGCGCCGAAGAGCTCGCAGCGGCGCAGCTGGTCGGGGTCGTTGGCGTCGTACAGGATGAGCGGGTGCAGGTTGCCGTCGCCGGCGTGGAAGACGTTGGCGCAGCGCAGGCCGTACTTGCGCTCCATCTCCTGGATCGCCAGCAGGATGTCGGCCAGGCGCTTGCGCGGGATGGTCGAGTCCATGCACATGTAGTCGGGGCTGATGCGCCCGGTGGCCGGGAAGGCGTTCTTGCGCCCGCTCCAGAACTTCAGGCGCTGCGCCTCGTCCCGGCTGACTTCCAGGCGCGTGGCGCCGGCGGCGGTCAGCACCGCCTGCATGCGCTCGATCTCCTCGGCCACCTCCTCGGGCGTGCCGTCGCTCTCGCACAGCAGGATGGCCTCGGCGTCCAGGTCGTAGCCGGCGTGGACGAAGTCCTCCA
>JBMOGN010000402.1:0-1896 GCA_049318345.1 Rubrivivax sp.
ACGAGCACGTCGCACACGGCCGCCAGGCCCATGCCGCCGGCGTAGCAGTCGCCCTGCACGCGGCCCACCACCGGCAGCGGGCAGCGGTCGAGTTCCCACAGCATCTCGGCCAGCACCTGCGCGTCGCCGCGGTTCTGCTCCCAGTCGAAGCCGGCCATCGAGCGCATCCACGACAGGTCGGCGCCCGCGCAGAAGGCCTTGCCGTGGCCGCCCAGCACGATGGCGCGGATGCCGCCGTCGGCGCCGAGCCGGCGAAAGGCCTCGGTGAGCTCGACGATCACGCGGTCGTTGAAGGCGTTGCGCACCTCCGGGCGGTTGAGGAAGACGCGGGCCACGCGGCCCTGGATCTGGATGTCGAGGGTGTTCATGCCGTTTCTCGGTAGCCTCAGTGGCCTCAATAGCGCTTGGCGGCCTCGTCGAGCATGACCTCGGTGGCGCCCCCGCCGATGGCCAGCACGCGCGCGTCGCGCCACAGCCGCTCCACCGGCGTGCCCACCATGTAGCCCATGCCCCCGTGCACCTGCTGGCAGCCCTGCGTCACCTCGTTGACGAGCTCGCCCGTGAGCGCCTTGAGCAGCGAGACGTCCTGCACCACGTCGTGCCCCTGCGTGACGCGCCAGGCGCAGTGGTACAGGTAGGCCCGCGCGGCGCGCGTCTTCGCGTCCAGCATCGCCAGGCGCTGGCGCACGGCCTGCTTGTCCCACAGCGTGCCGCCGAAGGCCTGGCGGGTGCGCACGTGGTCGAGCGCCAGGCGCAGCGCCTGCTGGCAGTGCCCCACCGCCATGGCCCCGAGCGCGATGCGCTCGGTCTGGAAGTTCTTCATCACCGCGTAGAAGCCGCGGCCCTCCTCGCCCAGCAGGTGGCCGGCGGGCACGCGCACGCTGTCGAAGTGCAGCTCCGCCGTGTCCGAGCAGCGCCAGCCGGTCTTGTCGAGCTGGCGCCCGACCGTGAAGCCGGGCGTGCCCTTCTCCACCGCGAAGATCGAGATCGCGCGCGCGGTGTCGCCGGTGCGGGCGGCCACGAAGTAGAGGTCCGCATGAACGCCGTTGGTGATGAAGAGCTTGCTGCCGTCGATCACCCAGTGGTCGCCGTCGCGGCGCGCGCGCGTGCGCAGGCCCGCCACGTCCGAGCCGGCCCCAGGCTCGGTGATCGCCACCGCGGTGATGGTGCGCCCGGCCGTGATGCCCGGCATCCAGCGCGCGAGCTGCGCCGCCGAGCCTGCATGGTGCAGGTGGGGGCTGGCCATGTCGGTGTGCACGAGCACCGTGACCACGAAGCCGCCGAAGGTGCTCTGGCTGAGCGCCTCGGCGAACACGAGGTTCGTCAGCGCATCGGCGCCGCCACCGCCGTGTTCGGGCGCGTACATCAGGCCGAGCAGCCGGGCCTCACCCATTCGGCGCAGCACCTCGCGCGGCACCTGGCCCTGCACCTCCCAGGCCTGCGCATGCGGCTCCACCTCGCGCGCGAGGAAGCGCGCCACCTGCTCGCGCAGCAGCTCGTGCTCGGGGGTGAGGTAGATGTTCTCCACCCTCGGCCTCACATGCGGAAGACGCCGAAGCGCGGGCTCTCGGGAATCGGCGCGTTCAGGCTCGCCGACAGGCCGAGCGCGAGCACACGCCGCGTGTCCAGCGGGTCGATGACGCCGTCATCCCACAGCCGCGCGCTCGCGAAGTAGGGGTGCGACTGGTGTGCGAACTGGTCGAGGATGGGCTGGCGGAAGGCGGCCTCCTCCTCGGCGCTCCAGGCACCGCCGCGGGCCTCGATGCCGTCGCGCTTGACGGTGGCCAGCACGCTGGCAGCCTGCTCGGCACCCATCACCCCGATGCGCGCGTTCGGCCACATCCACAGCTGGCGCGGGCTGTAGGCGCGGCCGCACATGCCGTAGTTGCCGGCCCC
>JBMOGN010000403.1:0-1895 GCA_049318345.1 Rubrivivax sp.
GCCAGCACGATGGCGTCGTAGCCGCCCTCGTCGAGCTTGCGCAGCCGCGTGTCGAGGTTGCCGCGCAGCGGCTCGATGCGCAGGTCCGGGCGCTGCGCGAGCAGCTGCACCACACGGCGCAGGCTGGAGGTGCCCACGCAGGCACCGGGGGGCAGCGCCGCGAGGTCGGCGTAGCGGTTGGAGACGAAGGCGTCGCGCGGGTCCTCGCGCTCGAGCACCGCCGCCAGCACGAAGCCGGGGGGCAGGTCCATCGGCACATCCTTCAGCGAATGCACGGCCAGGTGCGCCCGCCCCTCCTCCAGCGCCGTCTCGAGTTCCTTCACGAACAGGCCCTTGCCGCCCACCTTGGACAGCGCGCGGTCGAGGATCTGGTCGCCCTTGGTGGTCATGCCGAGCAGTTCCACCTGCAGCCCGAAGCGTGTGCGCAGCAGGTCGCGCACGTGCTCGGCCTGCCACAGGGCCAGGCGGCTCTCGCGCGTGGCGATGACGGTGGGGCTGCTCATGGGGGACGGTCTCCTCGGGCCGATGCCGGTTTCGGATGCATTATCGCCAGCCGCGCCGGCGCCCCGGCCACGCCTGCTCCGCCCTGCGGCACGCCGCTTGCTTGGAACCTGCCATGCCCCGCCCTTCCCCCGCCCCCGACGAACGCGCCCTGCGCGAGGACATCCGCCTGCTCGGCCGCATCCTGGGCGACACCATCCGCGACCACGAGGGGCGCGATGCCTTCATGCTCATCGAGCGCGTGCGCCAGCTCGCCGTGGCCTTTCGCAACCGCAAGGACCACGAGGCCGGCCGCACGCTGGAGCGGCTGCTGAAGGACCTCAGCGGCGACCAGACGGTGTCGGTCATCCGCGCCTTCAGCTACTTCGCGCACCTGGCCAACATCGCCGAGGACCGCCACCAGATCCGCCTGCGCCAGCACGAGGATCGCGCCGCGCGCCCGCGCGAGGGCACGCTGGCGCTGACCTTCGAGCGGCTGCACCGCGCCGGGCTGCACGCGGGCGAGATCGCGCGTACGCTGCAGCAGGCCTGGCTGTCGCCCGTGCTCACGGCCCACCCCACCGAGGTGCAGCGCAAGAGCATCCTGGACGCCGAGCGCGCCATCGCCGCGCTCATCGAGCAGCGCGACGGGCTGGCCACCTCGCACGAGCGCGAGGAGAACGAGGCGCTGCTGCGCGCCCGCGTGACGCAGCTGTGGCAGACGCGCATGCTGCGCACCGCGCGGCTGACCGTGGCCGACGAGATCGAGAACGCGCTGAGCTACTACCCCGCCACGTTCCTGCGCCAGATCCCGCGCCTGTACACCCAGCTCGAGGGCCTGCTCAAGGGGCACCAGGTGGCGCCCTTCCTGCGCATGGGCCACTGGATCGGCGGCGACCGCGACGGCAACCCCAATGTCACCGCCCAGACCATGCGCCAGGCGCTGCGCCGCCAGGCCGAGGTGGTGCTGCGCCACTACCTCACCGAGGTGCACACGCTGGGCACCGAGCTGTCGATGTCCAACACGCTGGCGCCCGTGACGGCGCAGATGCTCGCGCTGGCCGAGCGCTCGCCCGACCACAGCGAGCACCGCAGCGACGAGCCCTACCGGCGCGCCCTCATCGGGGTGTACGCGCGGCTGGCGGCCACGCTGCAGGAGCTCACGGGCACCGAGGCGCTGCGCCACGCCGTGGCGCCGCAGGACCCCTACCGCGACGCAGCCGAGTTCGCCGCCGACCTGGCCACCCTCGCGCACAGCCTGGCCAGCCACCACGCGCAGGCGATGATCGCGCCGCGCCTGGCGCCGCTGCAGCGCGCGGTGCAGGTCTTCGGCTTTCACCTGGCCACGCTGGACATCCGCCAGAGCTCCGACCAGCACGAGGCGGTGGTGGCCGAACTGCTGCGCATGGCGCGCC
>JBMOGN010000404.1:0-1892 GCA_049318345.1 Rubrivivax sp.
CGTAGCCGTCATCCGCGCCGCCGCGGCCGTAGAGCTTGCCGTCCTCGTACTTCGGGGTCCAGGGGCCGAGGTCGCTCCTCCAGCCGTTGAACTCGGGCTGCTTGTCGAGGTGGCCGTACATCAGCACGGTGTCGGTGGAGCCCGCGCGCGTGGCCGGGATCTCGAAGAAGATGAGCGGCGTGCGGCCCTCCAGCCGCACCACCTCCAGGCGCAGCCCGGGCACCTTCTGCTGCTCGACCCAGGCCGCGGCATCGCGCACGACGCGGTCCAGGTAGCCGTGGCGCGCCCAGTCGGCGTCGAACATCGGGCTCTTGGCCGGCACGCCGATGTAGTCGGTCATGGCCGGCACGATCTGCTCGTCCCAGGCGCGCTCGGCGTTGTCGAGCAGCGCCTGCGCGCCGTCGTCGGCGCCGGAGTCGAGGGGCATCTGGGGGTCGCGGGCGTTCATGGCGGGGCTCCTGGGTGTTCGAGGCGGCGGCAGTTCATGCCGAGGCGGGCGCACAGGCGGCGTCAGTGGGAGGCAAACGGCCGCGCGGCCAGCCACTGCAGCAGTTCCGACAGCACCTGCTCGCGCTCGGGTTCGTTGAAGATCTCGTGGTACAGGCCGGCGTAGCAGCGAGTGTGCACGACCGACGGCGGGGCCGCCTCGGCAAAGGCGGCGCTTCCGGCCGGCGCGACGCAGCGGTCGGCCCCCGCGTACAGCAGCAGGGTGGGCGTGCGCCAGCCCGCCGCGCGCTCCCGCACGAAGGCGCCGTCATCCACGATGGCCTGCACGAGTCGCGGCGTGACGCGGTCGTGCACGAGCGCGTCCTGGGTGTAGGCCTGCACCACCTGGGGGTCGCGGCTGATCCAGGCCGGCTTGAGCCCGTTGGACAGCGCCCGATCGGGCATCCAGGCCCCCACCCGCAGCAACAGGCGCTGAAAGGCGGACATGCCCGGGTCCAGCGCCGGGGAGGACAGCACGAGCGCGTCCACGGCGCGCGACCAGGGTGCAGGCTGCGGTTGCAGGGCCTCGGCCACGAAGCGCGCCGCGATGAGGCCGCCCATGCTGTGGCCCAGCACCACCAGGGGCCCCGCATGCTGCGCGCGCACCCGGTCCACGGCACGCGACAGGTCTCGCAGCATCGCATCCGGGCGCGGGATGGCCCCCCGCGCGCCGGGCGAGCGGCCGTGGCCGCGCTGATCGAAGGCCTCCAGGTGCCAGCCCGCCTGCCCAAGCAGGGCGCCCACCTGCGCGTAGCGGCCGGCGTGCTCGCCCAGGCCGTGCACGAGCAGCACGGTGCCGCGCGCTGGCCCGGGCGCGGGCCAGGCCGTGACCGTCAGTTCCAGGCCGTCGTCGGTGCGCAATCCGCTCATGGGCGGCAGTGTAGAAGTGCACGGGGCGCTGGCACACTGATGGAAGTCCCAGCACCCTCCCCTCTGCTCCGCCATGAACGATTTCTTCCGCCTCGACCACGACGAGGCCAGCGGCATCGCCACGCTCGAGCTGTGCCGCCCGCAGCAGCTCAACACGCTCACGCCGGCCTTCTTCGGAGCCCTGCGCGAGGCGGTGCAGGGCCTGAGCGACGCGGGGCGCACGCGCGTGCTCGTGCTGCGCTCCAGCGGCAAGCATTTCAGCGCCGGCATGTCGCTGGAGGTGTTCGAGGCCGGCTACGAGCTGCTGCGCACGGGCAGCGCGCGCGAACGCGAGGCCTTCCAGGCCGGGCTGCGGCGCCTGATGGCCTGCGTGGACGTGCTGGACGAGGCACGCTTCCCGACGATCTGCGCCGTCCAGGGCGGCTGCGTGGGTGGCGGACTGGATCTGGCGGTGGCCTGCGACGTGCGGCTGTGCACGCAGGACGCCTTCTTCACCGTGCAGGAGATCCACATCGGCATGGCCGCCGACCTGGGCG
>JBMOGN010000405.1:0-1884 GCA_049318345.1 Rubrivivax sp.
ATCGTCGCCCACACGAAGGAAGCCGCGCGCGTGCTCGTGGAGGCCGTGAAGGCGGATCTCAAGCCGCGCGACATCGTCACGCGCAAGTCGCTGGAGAACGCGGTGGCGGTGATCATGGCGACGGGTGGCTCCACCAACGCGGTGCTGCACTTCCTGGCCATCGCCCACGCTGCGGGCGTGGAGTGGTCCATCGACGACTTCGAGCGGGTGCGGCGCAAGGTGCCGGTGCTGTGCGACCTCAAGCCCAGCGGCCGCTTCCTGGCCATCGACCTGCACCGCGCCGGCGGCCTCCCGGCGGTGATGAAGGTGCTGCTGGACGCCGGGCTGCTGCACGGCGACTGCATGACGATCACCGGCAAGACCGTGGCCGAGAACCTCGCCGCCGAGCCGCCGCTGCGCGCCGACCAGCAGGTGATCCGCCCGGTGGCAGACCCGATGTACGCGCAGGGCCACCTCGCCATCCTCAAGGGCAACCTCGCCACCGAGGGCTGCGTGGCGAAGATCACGGGGCTGAAGAATCCGGTCATCACCGGGCCCGCGCGCGTCTTCGACGACGAGCAGTCGGCGCTGGCGGCGATCATGGCTGGGCAGATCCGCGCCGGCGACGTGATGGTGCTGCGCTACCTCGGCCCCAAGGGCGGCCCGGGCATGCCCGAGATGCTCGCCCCCACCGGTGCGCTCATCGGCCAGGGCCTGGGCGAGAGCGTGGGCCTGATCACCGACGGGCGCTTCTCCGGCGGCACCTGGGGCATGGTGGTCGGGCACGTGGCGCCCGAGGCCTTCGAGGGCGGGCTCATCGCGCTCGTGCACGAGGGCGACTCCATCACCATCGACGCCCACCAGCTGCTGCTGCAGCTGCACGTGGACGACGGCGAGATCGCGCGCCGGCGCGCGGCGTGGAAGCGTCCCGAGCCGCGTTACACGCGCGGCGTGCTGGCCAAGTTCTACCGCAATGCCGCCAGCGCCAGCCGGGGCGCGGTGCTCGACGCGGAATGAGGCGCGGCGCTGCGGCGCAGCGCAGCCGCGCAAGCGGAAACCGGGGCGGCGATCAGCCTTCGGGGTTGGTGGGGTCGCGGTGCGCCACGCGCGCGCGCTCGCCGCGGTCCTTGACGCCGAGACGGGCGATGGCCTCCTTGCGGCGCCGCTCGCGGCGCTCGTGGTAGCGGTCCATTTCCCGGCGCGCCGTCAGGCCTGTCGCATCGGAGATCATCCACCACAGCAGCGTGAGCGCGAAGGGCAGCGCGACCCACCACCACGACAGCCCGGCCACGGGGCCCAGTTCCGCCACCTTCAGCCCGGCCAGCACCAACCCGACGATGAGCAACCACACAGCTGAACACCTCTCCATCACGGGCTCCGGCGAGCCCCCGCATCGCGGCACTGTAGCGCATGCGCGGGGCCTGGCCGGGCTGCTGGCGCCGCTTCTGGCCAGCGTGGTGCTGGGGCTCGCGGGCACACCCGCGGCGGCGAGCCCAGCACTGGCCGAGCGCAGCCGCTGCCTGGCCTGCCACCAGGTGGACCGCAAGGTGGTGGGGCCGGCTTTCCGCGACATCGGCCGGCGCTACGGCAGCGCAGGCAGCGCGGGCGGCACGGGCGCCGGCAGCGCCTCCGCCAGCCCGAACCCGGAGCTCGTGGCTCACCTCGCCCGCAAGATCCGCCAGGGCGGCAGCGGCGCCTGGGGCGTCGTGCCGATGTCGGCCAACCCGCATGTCAGCGAGGAGGACGCCCGGCGCCTGGCCGAGTGGATCCTGACGCTGCGGTAGCCGGGAGCCCCAAGGCTGCAACGCCGCCGCGGCGCGGCGCCGCTCAGTTCGTCTGCGCCAGCTGCTCGAGGATGGCCGGGTTCTCCAGCGTGGAGGTGTCCTGCGTGATCGTCTCGCCCTT
>JBMOGN010000406.1:0-1875 GCA_049318345.1 Rubrivivax sp.
GGCCGCGGGCCACGATCTCGCCGCGCGCCATCATGAGGTACTGGTCGGCCAGCTCGGCGGCGAAGTCGTAGTACTGCTCCACGAGCACGATGGCCATCGTGCCGCGGTCGGCCAGCATGCGGATGACGCGGCCGATGTCCTTGATGATGCTCGGCTGTATGCCCTCCGTGGGCTCGTCCAGCAGCAGCAGCTTCGGGCCGGCGGCCAGCGCACGCGCGATGGCCAGCTGCTGCTGCTGCCCGCCCGAGAGGTCGCCGCCGCGGCGGCGCAGCATCTGCCGCAGCACCGGGAAGAGCTCGAAGAGCTCGGCCGGGATCGGCTCGCGGCTCGGCCGCGTGGCCAGGCCCATGAGCAGGTTCTCCTCCACCGTGAGGCGGCCGAAGATCTCGCGGCCCTGCGGCACGTAGCCCACGCCGGCGCGCACCCGGTCGTAGGAGGGCAGCCCACCGAGGTCCTGGCCGTCCAGCGCCAGGCTGCCCGAGCGAATAGGCACCACCCCCATGAGGCTCTTGAGCAGCGTGGTCTTGCCCACGCCGTTGCGCCCGAGCACCACCGTCACCTCGCCGGCGCGGGCCTCGAAGCCCACGTCGCGCAGGATGTGGCTGCCGCCGTAGGCCTGGTTCAGGCCGTGGACGTTCAGCATCGCCGCTCTCCGGCGCGCGCGCGTTCAGCGGCCAAGGTACACCTCGATCACCTTCTCGTCGCGCTGCACGTCGGCCAGCAGGCCCTCGGCCAGCACCCGGCCCTCGTGTAGCACGGTCACCTGGCGCCGGCCCTGCGTGAGCTGGTCGACGAACTTCATGTCGTGTTCCACCACCACCAGCGAGTGCCGGCCTTCGAGCGACAGGAAGAGCTCGGCCGTGCGCTCGGTCTCCTCGTCGGTCATGCCCGCCACCGGCTCGTCCAGCAGGAGAAGCTGCGGGTCCTGCATCAGCAGCATGCCGATCTCCAGCCACTGCTTCTGCCCGTGGCTGAGCAGCCCGGCGGCGCGGTGGGCCTCGCCCGTGAGGTGGATGAGCGCCATCACCTCGCCGATGCGGTCGCGCTGCGCACCGTCCAGCCGTGCGCGCAGCGCCGCGCGCACGCGCCTGTCACCACGCAGCGACAGCTCCAGGTTCTCGAACACGCTCAGCGGCTCGTACACCGTGGGCTTCTGGAACTTGCGCCCCACCCCGGCCTGGGCGATCTGCGTCTCGCTCAGCCGCAGGAGGTCCAGGTTGGAGCCGAAGGTCACGCGACCGGCGTCCGGGCGCGTCTTGCCGGTGATGCAGTCCATGAGCGTGGTCTTGCCCGCGCCGTTGGGGCCGATCACGCAACGCAGCTCGCCCAGGTCGATGGTCAGGCTCAGGGCGTCCAGCGCCCTGAAGCCGTCGAAGCTCACCGTGAGGTCCTCCACGTAGAGGGCCACGCCGTGGGCGAAGTCGGCCTGCCCGGCCTGCACGCGGCGCGAGAAGCTCGCCTCACGCCCGCCCGACTCCGTGCGGCCCGCCGCCTCGGCCAGGCGCTGCTCGTGCGCGGCACGGCGCCGCGCGCCGTCTTCCAGCAGGTCCGGCGTCATGCCCGCGGCTCCCGGCGCCACACGCGCCGCGCCAGCCCCGCGATGCCCTGCGGCAGGAAGAGCGTCACGGCGATGAACAGCGCCCCCAGGAAGTACAGCCAGTACTCCGGAAAGGCCACCGTGAACCAGCTCTTGGCGCCGTTGACGAAGAAGGCCCCGACGATCGGCCCGACGAGCGTGCCGCGCCCGCCCACCGCGGCCCAGATGGCGATCTCGATGCTGGCCGCGGGCGACATCTCGCTGGGGTTGATGATGCCCACCTGGGGCACGTACAGCGCCCCGGCCACGGCGCACATCACGGCCGACAGCGTCCAGAT
>JBMOGN010000407.1:0-1864 GCA_049318345.1 Rubrivivax sp.
CCGGGCATCGAGCCGATGTAGGTGCGCCGATGGCCGCGGATCTCCGCCTCATCGCGCATGCCGCCCAGGGCCATGCGCACGAACTTGCGGCCGGTGGCCCGCGCCACGCTCTGCCCGAGAGAGGTCTTGCCCACGCCGGGTGGACCCACCAGGCACAGGATCGGCGCCTTGACCTTGTCCACGCGCTGCTGCACCGCGAGGTACTCGAGGATGCGGTCCTTGACCTTCTCCAGGCCGAAGTGGTCCTCGTTGAGCACGCCCTCGGCGTGACCGAGGTCATGCTTGACCTTGCTCTTCTTCGCCCACGGCAGGTTAACCAGGATGTCGATGTAGTTGCGCACCACAGTGGCCTCGGCCGACATGGGCGACATCAACTTGAGCTTCTTGAGCTCGGCCTCGGCCTTCTTGCGCGCTTCCTTGCTCATGCGCGCGGCGGCGATCTTCTTGCCGAGTTCCTCGAGGTCTGCGCCCTCCTCGCCGTCTCCGAGTTCCTTCTGGATGGCCTTGACCTGCTCGTTGAGGTAGTACTCGCGCTGGCTCTTCTCCATCTGACGCTTGACGCGTCCGCGGATGCGCTTTTCCACCTGCAGGATGTCGACCTCGTGCTCGAGCAGCTCCAGCAACTTCTCCAGCCGGCGGGAGACATCGAAGAGGTCCAGCACCGACTGCTTGGCCTCGAGCTTCAGCGGCAGGTGCGCGGCGATGGTGTCGGCCAGGCGGCCGGGATCGTCGATGCCGGCGATGGAGGTGAGGATCTCCGGCGGGATCTTCTTGTTGAGCTTGACGTACTGGTCGAAGTGCTGGGTCACGGCCCGGCGCAGCGCCTCGATCTCGGGCGAGGCTTCGCCACCGGGGGGTACGGGCAGCACGTCGCCCGAGAAGTGGTTGCCGTCATCGGTGATGCGCCGGGTGCGGGCTCGCTGGATGCCCTCGACCAGCACCTTCACGGTGCCGTCGGGCAGCTTGAGCATCTGAAGGATGCTCGAGACGCAGCCGACCTCGAACATGTCGTCCGGCTTGGGCTCGTCCTTGCCGGCGGCCTTCTGGGCCACGAGCATGATCTGCCGGCCGGCTTCCATGGCCGCCTCCAGGGCCTTGATGGATTTCGGGCGCCCGACGAACAGGGGGATGACCATGTGCGGGAAGACGACCACGTCCCGCAGTGGCAGCAGCGGCAGGGTGATGTCCTCTTCGGGGAGGATGGGGTGTCCAGACATGGGGACCTCGCTTTCTCAGTCCGAAATGGGGCTGGCGCGCCCGAATGCAAGGGCCGCGCCGGGCGGCAGGGGGCGCCTCAAGCGCTTGCCTTGGCCTGCTCGCGATAGACGAGCAGCGGTTTGGTGCCGTCCTCGACGGTGTGCTCGTCCACGACCACCTTGGCCACGCCATCCAGCGTGGGCAGGTCGAACATCGTGTCGATCAGCGCGTGCTCGACGATGGAGCGAAGGCCCCGTGCACCGGTCTTGCGGGCCAGGGCACGGCGCGCGATGGCCGCCAGCGCAGAAGGGCGGACCTCCAGGTCCACGCCATCCATCGAGAACAGCGTCTGGTACTGCTTGAGCAGGGCATTGCGCGGCTCGGTCAGGATGCGCACGAGCGCCTCCTCGGTGAGTTCGCCCAGCGTGGCCACCACCGGCAGCCGCCCGACCAGTTCGGGGATGAGGCCGAACTTGATGAGATCTTCGGGCTCGACCTCCCGGAAGAGATCGGCGGCGCGCTTGTCGGTCTTGCTCTGGACGGTAGCCGCAAAGCCGATGCCCGACTTCTCGGTGCGGTTCTGGATCACTTTCTCCAGGCCGTCAAACGCGCCGCCGCAGATGAACAGGATGTTGGTCGTGTCGATCTGCAGGAAGTCCTGGTTGGG
>JBMOGN010000408.1:0-1839 GCA_049318345.1 Rubrivivax sp.
CTCGGCTGGCGCCCCGCCGAGACCTTCGAGACGGGCATCCGCAAGACCGTGCAGTGGTACCTCACCCACGGCGAGTGGGTGGCACGCGTGCAAAGCGGCGCGTACCGGCATTGGGTGGATGCCAACTACGGCGCGCGATGACCAGCGCCGCCGTCAGAACCAGTCTTCCACCAACAGGCCTGGCACAGATGAGTAGGGGCCCCTCAGCCGCGTGACCAGCGTGCAGCCGTGCCGTTGCGCGGTGGCAGCCGCCAGCACGTCCTGCAAGGCAAGCGGCGTCCTGGCCGCGGCGAGCGCCTGTTCAATCTCCCACGCCCGCTCGGCTGCGAGGGCGTCGAACTCCAGGATCGTCGCAGCCCGCAGCATCCCCTCGAAGATCTTCGACAGGGCCGGCCGCTCCGCACGCGCGAGTCCACGCCGCATCTCATGGGCCACGATGGCAGGCACAGCCACGCGCCTCGGCGAGGCGCTCAGGAGCCGTTCGACCACCGCCCCCTCTCCCCGCAGAAAGCAGCCCAGGGTGCTGGTGTCCAGCGCGAAGCGGCTCATCGAGGCGGCGGCTCGGCAGCCGCCCCTTCCTCAGCGCGAAGCGCCTCGGGCAGCGGAAACCGCGGCAAGGCCCCTGCCAGCAGCAAGACGTCCTGCGGCCAGTGCTCCTGAAGCGCCTCGCGAATCAGGTTGGTCACGTACTGGCTCTGCGATATCCCGTGCGCGGCTGCCGTCTCGCGCATCTTCGCCAACAGCGTGTCGTCGATGTAGAGCGTCACTTGAGCCATGTGGGGCGGGGGGAAAAGTCGAAAGTATAAGTGCACATATACTTTCTGGTGGGGTGCTGCCTCTTCGCGCCCGCCTCTTCGGGCTCTGCCTGTGGGCAGAGGTTGAGGCAGCGGGCGGCGAGTAGAAGGTAGAGGGTAGAGTTCACTCGGTCGACGCGCAGGGGCCGGCCAAGTGCCCACCGAGCCCCTACCGAACGACCCTCCAAGGCTTTCCATGACCATTCTTCTGCTCGGCTGCAACGGCCAGGTCGGCTGGGAACTCCAGCGCGCGCTCGCGACGCTGGGCCCCGTAACCGCCTGCGATTTCGATTCCCCGGCAGAGCTGCGCGCCGACTTCTCCGAACCCGAGAGCCTTGCCCCGCTCGTGCAGCGCCTGCGCCCGAGCGTGATCGTGAATGCAGCCGCCCACACCGCGGTCGACAAGGCCGAGAGCGAGCCCGCAATCGCGCAGGCCCTGAACGCCACCGCCCCCAGCGTGCTCGCCCGCGAGGCCGAGAAACTCGGCGCCTGGCTCGTGCACTACAGCACCGACTACGTCTTCGACGGCAGCGGCACCCACGCCCGCACCGAACAAGCCCCAACCGGCCCGCTGAGCGTGTACGGCCGCACCAAGCTAGAAGGCGAGGAGCTCATCCGCCACAGCGGCGCCCGCCACCTCATCCTGCGCACCAGCTGGGTCTACGCTGCCCGCGGCGGCAACTTTGCCAAGACCATGCTGCGCCTGGCTGCCGAGCGCGAGAGCCTGAACGTGATCAGCGACCAGATCGGTGCGCCCACCGGCGCCGAGCTGCTGGCCGATGTCACCGCTCACGCGCTGCGTACGCTTCAGCATGAGCCGGCGAAGCAAGGCTCCTACCACTGCGTGGCGGCAGGCGAAACCAGCTGGTTCGACTACGCCCGCTTCGTCATCGAATGGGCCCGCGCCCACGGCCACCCGGTGAAGGTGGCGCCCGAGGCCATCCGCCCCATTCCCACGAGCCAGTACCCCACCCCCGCCCAACGCCCGCTGAACTCGCGCCTGGACACCTCCAAGCTGCGCCAGGCCTTCGGCCTCACGCTTCCG
>JBMOGN010000409.1:0-1828 GCA_049318345.1 Rubrivivax sp.
GGGCTCGGCCTCAGCCGCGCGCCAGCTGCGCGCGGATCTGCTCGAGCACGTCCTTCGCGCTCACCGGGATGGGCGTGCCCGGCCCGTAGATGCCCTTGACGCCGGCGTCGTAGAGGAAGTCGTAGTCCTGCTGCGGGATGACGCCGCCCACGAAGACGATGATGTCGTCCGCGCCCTGGCGGCGCAGCTCGGCGAGGATGGCCGGCACCAGGGTCTTGTGCCCCGCCGCCAGGGTGCTCACGCCCACCGCGTGCACATCGTTCTCGATGGCCTGGCGCGCGCACTCCTCGGGGGTCTGGAAGAGCGGGCCCATGTCCACGTCGAAACCCAAGTCGGCAAAGGCAGTAGCCACCACCTTGGCGCCCCGGTCGTGCCCGTCCTGGCCGAGCTTGGCGATCATCACGCGCGGGCGGCGCCCGTGCGCCTCGCCAAAGGCGGCGATCTCGCCCTTGAGCTGCTCCCAGCCCTCGGCGCTGTCGTAGGCGGCTGCGTACACCCCGGTCACCTTCTGGATGTCGGCGCGGTGGCGCCCGAAGACCTTCTCCAGCGCATCGCTCACCTCCCCCACCGTGGCGCGCAGGCGGATGGCCTCGATGCTCAGCGCCAGCAGGTTACCCGATGCGGCATCGGCGGCCACGGAGCCGGCCACCCCGCCGGACAGCGCCGCCTCGGTGAGGGCGGCCAGCGCGGCCTGCACGCGCGCCTCGTCGCGCGTGGCGCGGATGCGCTGGAGCCGCTCGATCTGGCCCTCGCGGACCTTCACGTTGTCCACCTCGAGGATGTCCACCGGCGCCTGCTCGGCCAGCCGGTACTTGTTGACGCCCACGATGACATCGCGCCCGGAGTCGATGCGCGCCTGCTTCTCGGCGGCGCTGGCCTCGATCTTCAGCTTGGCCCAGCCGGAGTCCACGGCGCGGGTCATGCCGCCCATGGCCTGCACCTCCTCGATGATGGACCAGGCCTTGTCGGCCATCTGCTGCGTGAGCGTCTCCATCATGTAGCTGCCGGCCCAGGGGTCCACCACGTTCGTGATGTGGGTCTCCTCCTGGATGATGAGCTGCGTGTTGCGGGCGATGCGCGAGCTGAACTCGGTGGGCAGCGCGATGGCCTCGTCGAAGCTGTTGGTGTGCAGGCTCTGCGTGCCGCCGAACACCGCGGCCATGGCCTCGATGGTGGTGCGCACCACGTTGTTGTACGGGTCCTGCTCGGTCAGGCTCCAGCCCGAGGTCTGGCAGTGGGTGCGCAGCATCAGGCTCTTGGGTTGCTTCGCCCCGAAGCTCTTCATGATGCGCGTCCACAGCAGCCGCGCCGCGCGCATCTTGGCGATCTCGAGATAGAAGTTCATCCCCACCGCCCAGAAGAAGGACAGCCGGCCGGCGAAGTCATCCACGTCCAGGCCCTTGGCCGTCGCCGTCTTCACGTACTCCATGCCGTCGGCCAGCGTGAAGGCCAGCTCCAGCGCCTGGTTCGCCCCGGCCTCCTGCATGTGGTAGCCGGAGATGGAGATCGAGTTGAACTTCGGCATGTGCCGGGCGGTGTAGGCGATGATGTCGCCGATGATCCGCATGCTCGGCTCGGGCGGGTAGATGTAGGTGTTGCGGACCATGAACTCCTTGAGGATGTCGTTCTGGATGGTCCCCGACAGCTGCCCCTGCGACACCCCCTGCTCCTCCGCGGCCACGACGTAGCCCGCGAGCACGGGCAGCACCGCCCCGTTCATCGTCATCGACACGCTCACGCGGTCCAGCGGGATCCCGTCGAACAGGATCTTCATGTCCTCCACGCTGTCGATGGCCACGCCGGCCTTGCCCACGTCGCCCGTCACGCG
>JBMOGN010000410.1:0-1800 GCA_049318345.1 Rubrivivax sp.
GCGGCCTTCATGCAGGCTGCCGGCGCGCTGCTGGCGGGCCACGCCCAGGCGGCGAGCAAGCTCGTCATCGAGGCCACCGAGGCCGCCGGCCAGCCCGAGCAGGCCTGGGCCGCTGCCGCGGTGCTGTGGAAGCCGCTGGGCGTGCGCTTTGGCCTGGGCGGCGCCCGGGAGTCGCTGCAGACGCTGCTGGACGCCAAGGGCAAGGGCCTGGACTTCCTGAAGGTCGACGGCCGCTTCCTGCGCGGCGTTTCCCAGGATGACAAGCTGGCCGAGTACGCCGGGCAGGTGGTGGCCACCGCACGCAGCATCGGCGTGACGCTGTACGCCGAGGGCGTGGAGCGCGCCGAGGACCTGCCCACGATCTGGCGCCTGGGCTTCGACGGCGCCACCGGGCCGGCTGTCAGGCGTCCTGCCGGGGGCTGACGCTTCCCGGCGCAGGGCGGACAATGCGCGGGCGATTCCGCCCGCTCACCTCCCGCCCGCGATGCCTGACGCCCCGAACACGCCCGCTGCTGCCGCGTTGCCCGCCCCACGCTTCGACACCTTCCTGCGCCACGAGGAGCTCTGGGCGCTGCTGCGCGCCTACGCCGCGGCGCGCCCCGATCTGGTGGAGCTGCGCAGCCTGGGCCGCAGCCACGAGGGCCGCGAGATCGCGCTCGTGGTCGTCACCCGCGCGGCCACCGGCGCCGACCTGGACAAGCCCGCGATCTGGGTGGACGGCAACATCCACGCCGCCGAGCTCACCGCCAGCACCGCCTGCCTGTACTGGCTGCACCAGCTCGTGTCCGGCTACGGCAGCGACCGCGAGGCCACGCAGCTGCTGGACACGCGCGTGGTCTACCTCGTCCCGCGCCTGTGCCCCGACGGCGCGGAGCTCGCGCTGGCCGAGCGCCCGCGCCACATCCGTTCCTCCACCCGCGCCTATCCCTTCGACGAACCGCCAGTGGACGGGCTGACGGTGGAGGACGTGGACGGCGACGGCCGCGTGCTGTACATGCGCGTGCCCGACCCGAACGGCGCGTGGCGCAAGTGCGCGCAGGACGAGCGGCTGGTGGTGCCGCGCGAGCCCGGCGAGTTCGGCGGCGAGTACTTCCGCCTCATGCCCGAGGGCACGCTGCGCAACTACGACGGCCTGAAGGTCAGCGTCAACCCCGACCGCGAGGGCCTGGACCTGAACCGTAACTTCCCCTCGGGCTGGCGCCAGGAGTTCGAGCAGAAGGGCGCGGGCCCGTATCCGGCCAGCGAGCCGGAGGTGCGGGCGATGGTGGACTTCATCGTGCGCCACCCCAACATCGGCGCCGGCGTGAGCTTCCACACCCACAGTGGCGTGATCCTGCGCCCCATGGGCACGCACAGCGACGACGACATGACACCCGAGGACCTGTGGATCTTCAAGCGGCTGTCCGAACTGGGCACGACGCTCACGGGCTACCCCGCGGTGAGCGCCTTCCACGACTTCAAGTACCACCCCAAGGAGGTCATCACCGGCACCCAGGACTGGCTCTACGAGCACCTGGGCTCGCTGTTCTGGACAGTGGAGATCTGGGCGCCCAACCGCGAGGCCGGCATCACCGACTACAAGTGGATCGACTGGTACCGCGAGCACCCGCAGGAGGACGACCTGAAGCTGCTGAAGTGGAGCGACGAGCACTGCGGCGGCCAGGCCCACGTGCAGTGGTACCCCTTCGAGCACCCGCAACTCGGCCGCGTGGAGCTCGGCGGCTGGGACAAGATGAACTTCTGGCGCAACCCGCCGCCGCACCTGCGCGAGCGCGAGGCGGCGCGCTTCCCGGCCTGGCT
>JBMOGN010000411.1:0-1792 GCA_049318345.1 Rubrivivax sp.
GGGCGCGGGGTCAGGGGTTCGGCGCGGTGGGCACGGCGCGGGCGGGGTCGGCGGCAGCGGCAGCGGCAGCGGCGGCAGCGGCCGTGCCCGTGGCCCCGGTGCGCAGGCAGCGCGCCTGGTGGCCCGGCTCGAGCACAACGGGCTCGGGCCGCGTGGTGCGGCAGGCCTCCTGCGCCCAGCCGCAGCGCTCGGCAAAGGCGCAGCCCGGAGGCAGCGCGGAGAGGTCCGGGGGCGCGCCGCCGATGGTGGCCAGCCGGGTGCCCGGTGCCGTGCCGCCGTGCGCGCGGCTGCCCAGCAGCGCGAGCGTGTAGGGGTGGCGCGGCGCGCGGATGAGCGTGCGCGCCGGGCCCTCCTCGACGATGCGCCCGGCATACATCACGGCGATGCGGTCGGCCACCTCCACCGCCGCGCCGATGTCGTGCGTGACGAAGACCACGCCCAGGCCGAGGTCGCGCTGCAACTCGCGCAGCAGCAGCAGGATCTGGATCTGCACGGTGGCGTCCAGCGCCGTGGTGGGCTCGTCGGCCAGCAGCAGCTGCGGCCGGCAGGCCAGGGCCAGCGCGATCATCGCCCGCTGGCGCATGCCCCCGCTCATCTCGTGCGGGTAGGCGGCCAGCCGCCGCTCGGGGCTAGGAATGCGCACCCGCTCGAAGAGCTCCAGCGCCCGGCGCTGCGCCGCCGCGGCCGACACCTTCTCGTGGCGGCGGATCGACTCCACGATCTGCGCGCCCACCGTGTACACCGGGTCCAGCGCCAGCAGCGGCTCCTGGAAGATCATGGAGGCCACGCGGCCGCGGTAGTCGGCCAGCGTGCGCGGCGCCATCGCCAGCACGTCCTGCCCGGCCACCTCGATGCGCCCGCTCATCTGCGTGCGCCGCGGCGGGTGCAGCCGCAGCATCGAGCGCAGCGTCACGCTCTTGCCCGACCCCGACTCGCCGATGAGGGCCACGACCTCGCCGCGCTGCACGCGCAGGTCCACGCCGTCCACCGCGCGCACGGGCGCGCGCCCGCCGATGAAGGTCACCGTCAGGCCCTGGATGTCCACCAGCGCGGCGGCGGCGTTCATGCCGCGGCCTCCGCGGCGGCAGGCGCCAGGCTGTGCCCGCTGCCGGGCTCGTGCACGAGGCAGGCCACCGGGTGGGCCGGCCCCGAGCCCGCCAGGCGCGGCGCGCGCTGCGCGCACAGCGGCTGCGCGAGCGCGCAGCGCGTGTGGAAGCGGCAGCCCGAAGGCGGGTTGATCGGGTTGGGCGGGTCGCCGGCCAGCGGCGGGGTCTCGGTGCGGCGGTCCGGGTCCATCGAGGGGATGGAGCTCAGCAGCGCGCGCGTGTAGGGGTGGCGAGGCTCCTCGAACAGCGCCTGCGCCGGGCCGATCTCCACCACCTCGCCCAGGTACATCACCATCACGCGGTCGCTCATGTGGCGCACCACGTTCAGGTCATGGCTGATGAAGACATAGGTCAGGCCGAACTCGGCCTTCAGGTCCAGCAGCAGGTTCAGCACCTGCGCCTCCACCGACTTGTCCAGCGCCGACACCGCCTCGTCGAGGATCACCACGCGCGGCTGCAGGGCCAGCGCGCGCGCGATGTTCACGCGCTGGCGCTGCCCGCCGGAGAGCTCGTGCGGGTAGCGCTCGGCGTAGCGCCGCGGCTCCAGGCCCACGCGCGCGAGCAGGTCGCGCGCGCGCTCCACCGCCTGCGCGCGCGGCAGCCCGTGCACCTGCGGCGCGAAGGCGATGCCGTCCTCGATGGTCAGGCGCGGGTTGAGCGAGGCGTAGCTGTCCTGGAACACCATC
>JBMOGN010000412.1:0-1789 GCA_049318345.1 Rubrivivax sp.
ACGACGTGCTGAAGAACGCGGTGGGCGGCATCAGCGACATCATCCACATGGACGCCCTCGTCAACGTCGACTTCGAGGATGTGAAGACCGTCATGAGCGAGCCGGGCAAGGCCATGATGGGCACCGGCACCGCCACCGGCCCCGACCGGGCGAAGAAGGCGGCCGAGGCCGCGGTCGCCTGCCCGCTGCTGGAGGGCATCGACCTGTCCGGCGCCAAGGGCGTGCTGGTGCTCATCGCCGCCTCGCGCAACTCGCTCAAGCTGCGCGAGAGCAAGACCGCGATGGACACGATCCGCATGTATGCCGCGGAGGACGCGACGATCATCTACGGCGCCGCCTTCGACGAGAGCCTGGGCGACCAGTTGCGCGTCACGGTCATCGCCACCGGGCTGGGGGCGGGCGCGCGCCGCGCCACGCCGCCGCTGACGGTGGTGCAGCCTTCCATCGCGCAGCCGCTGCTGCGCACCGGCACGCACGACGCCGCGCCGCTGCCCATGGGCACCTCGGGCCCGTCGGCCGGCCCGGTGGGTACCTTCGGCGGGGCGGCAGCCGGGGCCGCGACCCCGACCGCAGCCATGCCGGTACCCGACTACGGCGGCATGCAGACCCCCAGCGTCTGGCGCAGCGCCCGCACCAAGGTCGAGGCCCTGGCCAGCAACGGCATGGACGAGATCGAGATCCCGGCTTTCCTGCGCAAGCAGGCCGACTGAGCCGCTCGGACGAGCGTGGCGTTGTAGGCTTCGGGCCGTCCCCTCCAGGAGCCCGGGCCATGACCGCATCCCCCCCTGACCCGGGCGCCGCTCCGCGCGGCGCCCCGGGCACCTCCACGGACTTCGCCTCCGGCGCGGTCTCGCAGCCGCTGGCCCGCTACGCCGCCTGGCGGCGCGCCGGCGACTTCATCTTCCTGTCCGGGATCATCGCGGTGGAGCCCTCCACGCGCACCATCGTGCGCGGCTACGCCGACATCCCCCCCGAGGCGCGGGCGCTGCTGGGCGAGACGGGCGAGTTCTCCTCCGACATCAAGGAAGGCCCGATCCTGGCGCAGAGCTGGTTCGTGCTGGACCGCATCCGCGCCACGGTGGAGGCCGCCGGCGGGCGCATGAGCGACGTCTTCAAGCTCGTGCAGTACTTCCGCAACCTCGACCACTTCCCGCAGTACAGCCGCGTGCGGCGCATGTTCTTCCCCGGCGAGCCCCCGGCTTCCACCGTGGTGGAAGTCAGCGCCATGCTGCCCACGCCCGACATCCTCGTCGAAGTCGAGGCCACGGCCTGGGTCCCGCTGCCGCGCGCCTGACCCCGGGCTGACCGCCTCGCCGCCGGCTTCGGCCGACACCCGTCTTCCCCCCACCCCAGGACCTCCCATGCTCCACGGCTACTGCCCCCCCGCACGCTTCCTGCCCTACCTCAGCTGGACCGAGGTGGCGGCCCTGCCCGACAAGGCCAACACGGTGATCGTGCTGCCGGCCGGCAGCATCGAGCAGCACGGCCCGCACCTGCCGTGCTCGGTGGACACCGTCATCTCCTCGGGCGTGGTCGGCCACGCGCTGGCGCGGCTGCCTGCCGACATCCCCGCCTTCGCCCTGCCGCCCATCACCTACGGCAAGAGCGAGGAACACCTGCATTTCCCGGGCACCGTCACGCTGGACGGCCCCACGCTGCTGGAGACGGTCACGCAGGTGGGCGAGTCGGTCTACCGCTCGGGCTTTCGCAAGCTGCTCATCGTCAACGGCCACGGCGGCCAGCCCCAGGTGATGGAGATGGCTGCGCGCGAGCTGCGCCTGCGCCACGG
>JBMOGN010000413.1:0-1783 GCA_049318345.1 Rubrivivax sp.
CCGCGGCCGACCGCACCGGCCACGCGATGCTGCACACGCTGTACCAGCAGAACGTGAAGGCACGCACCAACTTCTTCGTCGAGTGGATGGCGCTGGACCTCATCCGCGACGCCGACGGCGACGTGCTCGGCGTGACGGCGCTGGAGATGGAGACGGGCCAGATCCACATCCTGCAGGGCAAGGTCACGCTGCTGGCCACGGGCGGTGCCGGGCGCATCTACGCGGCCAGCACCAACGCCTTCATCAACACCGGCGACGGCCTCGGGATGGCCGCACGCGCGGGCATCCCGCTGGAGGACATGGAGTTCTGGCAGTTCCACCCCACCGGCGTGGCCGGCGCGGGCGTGCTGCTGACCGAGGGCTGCCGCGGCGAAGGGGCGATCCTGCGCAACGTCAACGGCGAGCGCTTCATGGAGCGCTACGCGCCCACGCTGAAGGACCTGGCGCCGCGCGACTTCGTCTCGCGCTGCATGGACCAGGAGATCAAGGAAGGGCGCGGCTGCGGGCCGAACAAGGACTACATCCAGCTCGACATGACGCACCTGGGCGCCGACACCATCATGAAGCGGCTGCCCAGCGTCTTCGAGATCGGCCACAACTTCGCCAACGTGGACATCACGCGCGAGTCGATCCCGGTGGTGCCCACCATCCACTACCAGATGGGCGGCATCCCCACCAACATCCACGGCCAGGTGGTGGCGCCCAAGAACGGTGATCCCAACACCCTCATCAACGGCCTGTATGCGGTGGGCGAGTGCGCCTGCGTGAGCGTGCATGGCGCCAACCGCCTGGGCACGAACTCGCTGCTGGACCTGCTCGTCTTCGGGCGCGCGGCCGGCCGTCACATCGTCGAGGCCGTCAAGGGTTCCACGCGAGCCCACAAGGAGCTGCCGGCCGATGCGGCCGACTACTCGCTCGAGCGCGTGGCCCTGCTGGACGGCAGCAGCTCCGGCGAGTACGCGCAGGACGTGGCCAACGACATCCGCGCGGCGATGCAGCAGCACGCGGGCGTCTTCCGCACGCAGGCCAGCATGGACGAGGGCGTGGCCAAGATCGCGGCGCTGCGCGAGCGCGTCAAGGGCATCACGCTGAAGGACAAGAGCCAGGTCTTCAACACCGCGCGCATCGAGGCGCTGGAGGTGGAGAACCTCATCGAGGCCGCACAGGCCACGATGGTGTCGGCCGCGGCGCGCCGCGAGTGCCGCGGCGCCCACACCGTCAAGGACTACGAGCGCGGCCCCGACGACCCGCAGTTCCCGCTCGGCCGCAACGACGCCGAGTGGATGAAGCACACCCTGTGGTACGCCGAGGGCAACCGGCTGGACTACAAGCCGGTGCAGCTCAAGCCGCTGACGGTGGAGTCGATCCCGCCCAAGGTCCGCACCTTCTGACGCCGCCTCCGACCCCGGCACCCTCACCAGGCCCCCACCATGAGCAAGCGCACCTTCCAGATCTACCGCTACGACCCGGATGTCGACGCCCGCCCGCGCATGCAGACCGTCGAGGTTGAACTCGACGGCAGCGAACGCATGCTGCTGGACGCGCTGATGAAGCTCAAGGCGCTCGACCCGACCATCAGCTTCCGCCGCTCCTGTCGCGAGGGCGTGTGCGGCTCGGACGCGATGAACATCAACGGCAAGAACGGGCTGGCCTGCCTGACCAACCTGCGCACGCTGCCCGAGACGATCGTGCTCAAGCCGCTGCCGGGGCTGCCCGTGATCCGCGACCTGATCGTGGACATGACGCAGTTCTTCAAGCAGTACAACTCGATCAAGCCCTACCT
>JBMOGN010000414.1:0-1772 GCA_049318345.1 Rubrivivax sp.
GCCAGGCCAGCACCATGTTGGGGTCCATGCCGTAGGCCGGGCCGGAGCCCCACAGGGCCAGCGCCGTGTTCTTGCCGTAGTGGTAGGCCAGCACACCGTGGCCCCCGTCCAGGGTGCCCTTGTTGACGGCGTCCAGGAGCTGGAAGGCCGGCACCACCGAGCCCGAGGGCAGCACCTCGATCTTCAGGCGGCCGCCGGCCATGTCGTTGACCTTCTTGGCGAAGTCGTTGGCGTACTCGTGGAAGATGTCTTTCGCCGGCCAGGTGCTCTGGAAGCGGAAGGCCACGGTCTGCGCGCGGCTGACCATCGGGGCGGCCGCCGCGACGGCGCCGACGGCGCCAGCGGAAGCGTTCATCAGGAAGCGGCGGCGCGGGGCGGCCGGGGCGTTCTTGGCACTCATCGAGGTCTCCTTGGGGTGTGGTTCGGGGCGGGACACGCCACGGATTCTCTGCCGCGCGCGTAAACCCCTCACTGTGGTGGGGGGCTGCCGCCCGGCATCTAAGGGATTTCCCTTGTTTGTGCGGCGTGCCGTGCGTCGCGCGCGCCCCGTCGTTCAGGCCCAGAGGGCCTGCATGCCGGCTTCCACCCGCGCGTGCAGGGCAGCCGGCAGCGCCTGCCAGTGCAGCAGGAAGTCCAGCGTCACGAGCGCGGCGTCCACCGTCATCGTCGGCGACAGGGCGATCTCGGCGGCCTGCGCCAGCGGCAGGCACGCCAGCGCGGCGACCTCGCCGTCCTGGTTGCAGGGCTGCACGTCCGGCGCCAGCGCGAGGTCGAAGACGTGCAGCCGCTCGAACTGCCGGCCCTCGGGCACGTCGCGATCGAGCTCGATCACGCGGCCCGGTGCCAGCCCGGCCATGTCCGCCGGCCGCAGGCCCGCCTCCTCCCAGCCCTCGCGGATAACGGTCCGCAGGGGCGTCTGCCCGTGCGGCACGCCCCCGCCGATGAAGTTGTCGTGCAGGCCGGGGTCGGTGGCCTTGGTGGCCGAGCGCTGCGCGATCCACAGGTGCGTGGGCCGGCCGTCGGGCCCGGCCACGTAGCCGTTGCAATGCGCCCCGAGCGTGAGCGTGCCCCAGAAGCGGGCCGACGCGCGCTCGAAGGTGGCCAGCACCCGGCCGTCGGCCGGATCGAACAGGGCGAAGCGCTCGTCGCGCCAGGCCCGGATGAGGCCCTGTGCGCGCAGCGCGTCGTTCATCGCGTCCAGGGCCTGCTCGCGTTCGCCGGGCACGACCCGCAGCTCCACCGCATCGGGGTGGGTGCCGGCCGCGCGCCGCCCGACCCACTGCGGCCAGGCCGCCAGCGCCGGCAGGTGCGCGTCGGCCACCGACCCCACCCGCACGCCGTCCACGAGGAAGGGCGTGCGCGGCTCGCGCTGCAGCCGCGCAGCCTGGATGGCGGGCGGCATCCCGGTCACGGGCCTGCGTGGCGCCACTTCTGCATCAGCGCGTCCCACTTCGCCCGCGCCGCGTGCACGTGGCGCTCCTTGACGTGGCCATAGCCGCGTATCTCCTCGGGGATGCGTGCGATCTCCGCGGCCTGCGCCACGTTGGCCGCCGACAGCCCGCGCAGCAACTCCTCGATGCAGGCGCGGTAGTCGGCCAGCAGCTGGCGCTCCATGCGCCGCTCCTGGGTGCGCCCGAACAGGTCCAGCGCCGTGCCGCGCAGTCCCTTCAGCCGCGCCAGGACGCCCAGCAGCGGCCGCACCCACGGGCCGAAGGGTCGCTTGACGAGCTCGCCGCGCTCGTTGCGCCGCGCCACGGCCGGCGGCGCGAGGT
>JBMOGN010000415.1:0-1768 GCA_049318345.1 Rubrivivax sp.
GTGATGTACGTGCTGGACGAGCCCAGCATCGGGCTGCACCAGCGCGACAACGAGCGGCTGCTGGCCACGCTGCAGCGGCTGCGCGATCTGGGCAACTCGGTGCTGGTGGTGGAGCATGACGAGGACCTGATCCGGGCCGCTGACCACGTGGTGGACATCGGCCCGGGCGCCGGCGTGCACGGCGGGCGCGTGATGGCCCAGGGCACGCCCGAGGAGGTGGCGGCCCACCCGGATTCGCTCACCGGCGCGTACCTCTCGCAGCGGCTGCGCATCGAGGTGCCGCGCCAGCGGCGCAGTCTGGCCACCCAGCTCGACGCGCGCGTGCTTCGCATCACCGGTGCGCGCGGCCATAACCTGCGCGACGTGGCGGTGGAGATCCCGGTGGGGCTCCTCACCTGCGTCACGGGGGTGTCGGGCTCGGGCAAGAGCACCCTGGTCAACGACACGCTGCACGCGGCCATCGCGCGCCAGCTCTACCAGAGCCACGCCGAGCCCGCACCCCACGACGAGCTCCAGGGGCTGGAGGCCTTCGACAAGGTCATCAACGTCGACCAGAGTCCCATCGGGCGCACCCCGCGCAGCAACCCGGCCACCTACACGGGCCTGTTCACGCCCATTCGCGAGCTCTTCGCCGAGGTGCCGGCCGCACGCGAGCGTGGCTATGGGGCCGGGCGCTTCAGCTTCAACGTACCCTCGGCCTCCGGCGGCGGGCGCTGCGAGGCCTGCCAAGGCGACGGCGTGATCAAGGTGGAGATGCATTTCCTGCCCGATGTGTACGTGCCCTGCGACACCTGCGCGGGCCGGCGCTTCAACCGCGAGACGCTGGAGATCGCCTGGAAGGGGCGCAACATCGCCGAGGTGCTGGACATGACGGTGGAGGACGCGCACGCCTTCTTCGCCGCCGTGCCGGCGCTGGCGCGGCGGCTGCAGGCGATGCTGGACGTGGGGCTGGGCTACATCCGGCTGGGGCAGAGCGCCACCACGCTGTCCGGCGGCGAGGCGCAGCGCGTGAAGCTGGCGCTGGAGCTTGGCAAACGCGACACGGGCCGTACGCTGTACATCTTGGACGAACCGACCACGGGGCTGCACTTCCACGACATCGGGCTGCTGCTG
Organism: Rubrivivax sp.; assembly: GCA_049318345.1. GTDB lineage: Bacteria > Pseudomonadota > Gammaproteobacteria > Burkholderiales > Burkholderiaceae_C > Rubrivivax. The sequence continues at coordinate 1,114 of JBMOGN010000415.1, forward strand.
AAGGTGCTGCACCAGCTGTGCGACGCGGGCAACACGGTGGTGGTGATCGAGCACAACCTGGACGTCATCAAGACGGCCGACTGGGTCATCGACATGGGGCCCGAGGGCGGCGCAGGGGGCGGCTGCGTGGTGGCGGCGGGCACGCCCGAGCAGGTGGCGCGCGCCGAGGGTAGCCACACCGGGCGCTTCCTGGCGCGCATGCTGCCGGCATGAATGCACGAGGGCCCGGGCGGCCGGGCCCCGAAAGCAAGAAGGCCCGGGTGACCGGGCCTCGAAAGCAAGAAGGCCCGGATGACCGGGCCTTCTGGCGTGTGGCGATGCACAGGGGCGCGAAGCCCCTGGCGGCTCACTTCAGGTGGCCGCTGATCAGCTTGGTCATCTCGAACATCGAGACCTGCGCCTTCTTGAAGATCTCCTTCAGCTTGGCGTCGGCGTTGATCATGGTCTTCTTGGCCGAGTCCTGCAGGCCGTTCTTCTTGATGTAGTCCCAGACCTTGCGGGTGACCTCGGTACGCGGCAGGGCCTTGTCGCCGATGACTGCGGCGAGCTGCGCGCTCGGGGTCATGGGCTTCATGAAGGCCGCGCTGGGGGTGCGCTTCTTGGCAGGAGCCTTCTTCGCGGGGGCCTTCTTGGCCGGGGCAGCCTTCTTGGCCGG
>JBMOGN010000416.1:0-1767 GCA_049318345.1 Rubrivivax sp.
CTTCGAGTACACGCCAGCCGTGAGCCCGTAGCGCGTGTCGTTCATCAGCGCGACGGCCTCGTCGTCCGAGGCCACCTTCTGGATTCCGACGATGGGGCCGAAGCTTTCCTCGCGCATGACGTCCATGCTGTGGTTGCAGCCGCTCAGCACGGTGGGCTCGAAGCCCCAGCCGGGGCCGGGCGTGCGCTGCCCGCCCGTGAGCAGTTGAGCGCCCTTGGCCACGGCATCGGCCACCTGGGCCTCCAACACGCCGATCTGCGGCTCGCGCGTGATGGCGCCCAGGTAGGTACCTGCATTCATCGGGTCTCCGCTCTTCATGCCCTTAACCGTCAGGGTGAAGTGCTCGATGAAGGCGTCGTGCACGGCCTCGTGCACGTAGATGCGCTCTACCGAGCAGCAGCCCTGACCCGTGTTGTACATGGCCCCGTCGGCCAGGCTCTCCGCCGCGGACTTCACATCCACATCGGCGCGCACGTACATCGGGTCCTTGCCGCCGAGTTCGAGCTGCACCTTCACCAGCCGCGTGGCCAGGGCGGCTGCGATGCGCTGACCGGTGGCGTGGCTGCCGGTGAAGAACAGGCCGTCGATGCGCTGTTCAAGTAGCGCAGCACCGACCGCGCCAGCGCCCACCAGGCACTGCATCACATCGGCCGGCACGCCGGACTCGTGCAGCAGCCTGGTGATGGCCAGGCCGGTGAGCGCCGCATGTTCGCTGGGCTTGTAGAGCACGGCGTTGCCGGTCAGCAGTGCCGGCACGATGACGTTGCAGCCCACGAACCAGGGGTAGTTCCAGGCCGAGATGTTGGCCACCACGCCCAGCGGGCCGTGGGAGATCTGCTCGTGCATGCCCCCGCCGTCGAAGACGTGCTCGTCGCGCACGGCGCCTTCGGCCTGCTCGAGGAAGAAGTCCAGCCGCGGCAGCAGCCCGTTGAGCTCGTTGCGCGACAGCGCGATGGGCTTGCCGGTCTCGGCCGTCATCGTCGCGGCGAGTGGCTCGAGCTGTGTGACCACCGCGGCGCGGAACTGCGCGATGGTCGCCAGGCGCTCGGCCATCGGGCGCGCAGCCCAGGCGGGCTGCGCCGCGCGCGCCGCCGCGGCCTTCGCCGCCACGCTGGCGGCGTCGTCGGTGGGGATCTCGTCCAGGGTCTGGCCGGTGGCGGGGTTGGTGATCGTCAGGATGGGCATGGCGGGTGCAGGCAAGGAAGGGTGGGCAGGGATCCTGGGGCGCAGCAGGCCTCAGCGCGCGGCGGTCTTCACGGCCCGGGCGGCGGCCAGGAAGTCCTGCAGCATCGCGCCGTCGTCGAACTGCCCCGGGGTGGCCGGGTGGTGGAATTCCGGGTGCCACTGCACGGCCGCCACGTAGGCGCCGTCGCCCGTGCGGCGGATGGCCTCCACGGTGCCGTCGTCCGGGCAGCGCGCCTCCACGACGAAGCCGGGCGCGACAGCCTTCACGCCCTGGTGGTGGATGCTGTTGGTGCGGGCCCGCGTCACGCCGGGGTACAGCTGCGCCAGGCGGGTGCCGGGGACGATCTCCACCTCGTGGAAATGCTGCTCGTAGCGCTCCAGGCGCCGGTGCTCGCGCGCACCGGGCACCTGGCTGCCGATGTCCTGGTAGAGCGAGCCACCGTACATCACGTTGATGAGCTGGAAGCCGCGGCAGATGCCGAAGACGGGCTTGCCCGCGCGCACGAAGGCCTCGATGAGCTCCATCTCGTAGTGGTCGCGCACGGCGTCGCCGGCCCAGGCCGGGTCCAGGGGCTCCTCGCC
>JBMOGN010000417.1:0-1760 GCA_049318345.1 Rubrivivax sp.
TGGCCAGGCCCACCTGGCTGAACAGGCGCTCGCTGCCGCAGCCGGGGAAGTAGAACACCGCTTCCGCGTCCGCATTCGCCGTGGCGGGGTCGCGGATGATCGGCACGTAGTCGCGGTCCTCGATGTCCAGCAGCGCACGCGCCGTCTTCTTCGGCAACCCGCCTGGCATCTTCTTGTTGATGAAGTGGATCACCTGCTCGCGCACCGGCGCCGGGCCGATGGTGGCCGGCGGCGCAGCTGTCTGGCGGCGCGCGGCGGGCTTGAGCAGGTCGTGCAGCGCGCGCTGCGCCTTGAAGCCCACGTCCACCATCAGCGTGCGCATGGCCTTGATGGTCTGCGGGTTGGTCGCGTTCAGGAAGGCCATGGCCGCGGCGTTGCCCGGGCGGAAGCTCTTCTTGCCCATGGTGCGCAGCAGGTTGCGCATGTTCATGGTCACGTCGCCGAAGTCGATCTTCACCGGGCAGGGCGACTCGCACTTGTGGCACACCGTGCAGTGGTCGGCCACGTCCTCGAAGTCCTCCCAGTGCTGCACGCTGATGCCACGGCGCGTCTGCTCCTCGTACAGGAAGGCCTCGATGAGCAGCGAGGTGGCCAGGATCTTGTTGCGCGGGCTGTACAGCAGGTTGGCCCGCGGCACATGCGTGGCGCACACCGGCTTGCACTTGCCGCAGCGCAGGCAGTCCTTGATGCTGTCGGAGATGGCACCGATCTCGCTGCGCTGCATGATCAGCGACTCGTGGCCCATGAGGCCAAAGCTCGGCGTGTAGGCGGCGCTCAGGTCGGCCGCAAAGACGCGCGCGTCGGCGGGGCCATCGGCATCGGCGTGGCGCGGTGCGCGCAGCAACTTGCCGCGGTTGAAGTGCCCCTGCGGATCCACCCGGGCCTTGTAGCGCGCGAAGTCCTGCAGTTCCTCGTCGCTGAGGAACTCGAGCTTGGTGATGCCGATGCCGTGCTCGCCGCTGATGACGCCACCCAGGCGCCGGGCCAGCGCCATGATCCGCGCCACCGCCTCGTGGGCGGTCTGCAGCATCTCGTAGTTGTCGCTGTTGACGGGAATGTTGGTGTGCACGTTGCCGTCGCCGGCATGCATGTGCAGCGCCACCCACACACGGCCCTTGAGCACCTGGCCATGCAAGCGCTCGCACTCCTGCAGGATCGGCGCGAAGGCGGCGCCGGAGAACAGCACCCGCAGCGGCGCGAGCACCTGGGTCTTCCAGCTCGCGCGCCAGCGACCGTCCTGGATCATCGCGAAGCAGGTCTCTCCCTGGCCGGGCGCGCCATCGGGCTGCACGACGTCGAGCTGCTCCAGCCAGCGCTGCCACTCGGCCCGCACCTCGCGCAGCAGCGCCAGGGCCTGCTGCACGCGGTCCTCCAGGAGCTCGGCGCCCGGGATGTCGCCTGCATCGTCCCTGCGCCCCAGCGGCAGCGAGCCGCCGCTGAACATCGCCTCCAGCGCCCGCAGCAACTCGAGCTTGTTGCGCAGCGACAGCTCGACATTGATGCGCTCGATGCCCTCGGTGTACTCCCCCATGCGCTCCAGGGGGATCACCACGTCCTCGTTGATCTTGAAGGCGTTGGTGTGCCGCGCGATGGCCGCGGTGCGCTTGCGGTCGAGCCAGAACTTGCGCCGCGCCTCCGCGCTCACTGCGATGAAACCCTCGCCGCCGCGGCTGTTGGCGATGCGCACCACCTCGCTCGTGGCCCGCGCTACGCCATCCGGGTCGTCGCCGACGATGTCGCCGATGAGCACCATCTTCGGC
>JBMOGN010000418.1:0-1757 GCA_049318345.1 Rubrivivax sp.
ACGTTCGTCGCCACCCACGCCGAGGAGCGCACGCAGTACCGCTTCCTGCGCCTGATGCCCGACGAGGGCGGGGCGGCCGGGCTGCAGCGCCGGCTGCTGGACTGCCGGCGGCTGCGTGCCGGCGCCGATGTCGCCCGGCCGCTGGGCCTGAAGAGCGGCGAGGCCGTGGTGCAGGTGCGCCGGCTGCTGCTGCAAGGCGCGCGCGCGGTGGTGCTGGACGACATCTTCCTGCCCGGCACCCTGTTCCGGGGCCTCACCGCCGAGCGCATGGAGGGCTACAAGGGCCCCATGTACCGGCTCTTCGAGGCCGAGTTCGGGGTGCGCATGATCCGCGCGGAGGAGCGCATCCGCGCCGTGGCCGCCGACGCGCTGCAGGCGCAGCTGCTGGGCACCGACCCGGGCGCGCCGCTGCTGTCGGTGGAGCGGCTGTCCTTTACCTACGGCGACAAGCCGGTGGAGCTGCGCCGCGGGCTGTACCGCACCGAGCACCACCACTACCGCAACGAACTCAGCTAGGCCCTGTAGAGATCGCGTCAGTTTGCTGCGATGCAATAATCGATCGGGACGCACCGAGGAAACAAGAGGACGAGAGGACAAGAGGAGCCCCATGACCGACACCACCAAGCCCAGGCCGGTCTTCCGGAACATCCACGTCACGCAGATCGTGTCGTACCGCCTGCCGCCGGCGGGCATCGTCTCGATCCTGCACCGCATCAGCGGCGCGCTGATGTTCGTGCTGCTGCCCTTCATCGTCTGGATGTTCGACACCAGCGTGTCCTCCGAGGCCAGCTTCGACCACTTCGCCTCGGCCTTCACGGCCGGGCTGGGCGGCGTGCCGGGCTGGTTCGTCAAGCTCGTCGCGCTGGCCCTGATCTGGGCCTACCTGCATCACTTCATCGCCGGCGTGCGTCACCTGTGGATGGACGCCACGCACAGCGTCTCGCGCCAGCAGGGCCACTCCTCGGCGCTGGTCACGCTGGTGGGCAGCACGCTGCTGACCGTGGCGCTGGGCGCCAAGCTCTTCGGCCTGTACTGAGGAACGCACCATGGAGAAGAACTACGGTTCCCGTCGCGTCGTCGTGGGCGCGCACTACGGGCTGCGCGACTGGCTCAGCCAGCGCGTCACCGCGCTGCTGATGGCCTTGTTCACGGTGGTGCTGCTGGTCCAGCTGCTCATGCCCGGCAAGCTCGACTACTACCGCTGGTCGGAGATCTTCTCCGCGCAGTGGATGAAGGTGCTGACCTTCGTCGTCATCGTCTCGCTGGCCTGGCACGCCTGGGTGGGCGTGCGCGACATCTGGATGGACTACGTCAAGCCCGTGGCGCTGCGTCTGGCGCTGCAGGTGTTCACGATCGTGTGGCTGGTGGGTTGCGCCGGCTGGGCGATCCAGGTTCTGTGGAGGCTGTGAGATGACGCTCTCGAAGATCCCGCGCCGGCGTTTCGACGTCGTCATCGTCGGTGCCGGCGGCTCGGGCATGCAGGCCTCGCTGCGCCTGGCGCAGGCCGGGCTGAACGTGGCCGTGCTGTCCAAGGTGTTCCCCACGCGCTCGCACACGGTGGCCGCGCAGGGCGGCATCGGTGCCTCGCTGGGCAACATGTCCGAGGACAACTGGCACTACCACTTCTACGACACCGTCAAGGGCTCCGACTGGCTCGGCGACCAGGACGCCATCGAGTTCATGTGCCGCGAGGCCACCAAGGTGGTCTACGAGCTCGAGCACTTCGGCATGCCGTTCGACCGCAACCCGGACGGCAC
>JBMOGN010000419.1:0-1743 GCA_049318345.1 Rubrivivax sp.
CCCACTGCTGCTCCACCGGCACGGTGTAGATGGCGGCCACCTTCATCTTGGCCTGCGCAAAGGCGGAGCCGGCGCAGGCCAGCAGGGAGGCCGCAGCGACGGCGGCAAGGAGGGGGCGGCGGGCAAGTGACATGGATAGGGCTCCTGGGTCGGTCGGGGTGGGAAGGAGGGGCGGGCCCGTTCGAGCCAGCCGCGCGGGCATGGAAAACCCGGATTAGGCCACGCAACATCCGCGCCCGCATCGGGAGTCGCCCGCTGTGGGCGGGTCGCTGCGCCCGCTGCGCCCGCTGCGGCCACTTCAGCCACTTCAGCCGCTCCTGCCGGGCGCCTCCTAGAATCGGGCCTTGACCTGTCCGCACGCCGCTGCGCCGCCTCCGGCCTGCGGCCCCCTCCCCCGCGCATGAGCTCCTCCACCCTGTCCGCCCTGTCGCCCCTGGACGGCCGCTACGCCGCGCGCCTGGCCGCGCTGCGCCCGCTGCTCAGCGAGTACGGCCTCATGCACCGGCGCGTGCAGGTGGAGGTGGAGTGGTTCATCGCGCTGTCGGAGGCGGGGTTCGCCGAATTCGCGCCGCTGCCGGCGGCCGAGCGCGACTTCCTGCGCGGGCTGGCCAGCGGCTTCAGCGAGGCCGACGCGCAGGCGATCAAGGACATCGAGCGCACCACCAACCACGACGTGAAGGCGGTGGAGTACTGGCTCAAGGCACGCTTTGCCGGCCGCCCGGCGCTGGAACGCGCGGCCGAGTTCGTGCACTTCGCCTGCACGAGCGAGGACATCAACAACACGAGCCACGCGCTGATGCTGCAGGCCGCGCGCGCCGAGGTACTGCTGCCCACGCTGGACCAGATCGTGGGCGCGCTCACGAGCCTGGCGCACCAGCACGCCGCGCAGCCCATGCTCAGTCGCACGCACGGCCAGACCGCCAGCCCCACCACGCTCGGCAAGGAGCTCGCCAACGTCGCGGCGCGGCTGCGCACGGCGCGCGCGCGCATCGCCGCGGTGGCCCTGCCGGCGAAGATGAACGGCGCGGTGGGCAACTACAACGCGCACCTGGCGGCCTGGCCCGACTTCGACTGGGAGGCCTTCTCCCGCCGCGTGGTCGAGGAGCGCCTGGGCCTGGCCTTCAACCCGTACACGATCCAGATCGAGCCGCATGACGGGATGGCCGAGCTCTTCGACGCCGTGGCCCGGTGCAACACCATCCTCGTGGACTTCGCGCGCGACGCCTGGGGCTACATCTCGCTGGGCTACTTCCGCCAGAAGACGCGCCCCGGCGAGGTGGGCTCCAGCACCATGCCGCACAAGGTCAACCCCATCGACTTCGAGAACGCCGAAGGCAACTACGGGCTGGCCAACGCGCTGCTGAGCCACATGAGCCAGAAGCTGCCCATCAGCCGCTGGCAGCGCGACCTCACCGACTCCACCGTGCTGCGCAACATGGGTGTGGCCCTGGGCCACACGGTGCTCGCCCACGACAGCCTGCTCAAGGGCATCGGCAAGCTGCAGGTGAACGAGGCGGCGCTGGCCGCCGACCTGGACGGTGCCTGGGAAGTGCTGGCCGAGGCCGTGCAGACCGTCATGCGCCGCCACGGCCTGCCCGAGCCCTACGAGCAGCTCAAGGCCTTCACGCGCGGGCAGCCGATGTCGCGCGAGCTGATGCAGCGCTTCATCGCGGGGCTGGACCTGCCCGAGGCCGACAGGGCGCGGCTGCAGGCCCTCACCCCGGCCGGCTACACCGGCCTGGC
>JBMOGN010000420.1:0-1734 GCA_049318345.1 Rubrivivax sp.
TCCGCTGCATGTCATTCTGCTCGCTGCGTTCCGTGCCCCCTGCGCCCTGCCGCTGGCATGCCTGCACGCGCCGGCAGGGCACGCGTGACCGAATTCGCCGCTGAAGGCCCAGGCGCCGCGTGCCGCGGTGCCGTCCAAGCGGCTCCGGATGGAGCCCACCCGTTGCCAGCCTGGCGACGACCGCGCCCACCGGGCGACAGCCCGCACCGACAGCCTGCACCATGAGCACCACCGACTACCGCACCACGCTCAACCTTCCCGACACAACCTTCCCGATGCGGGGGGACCTGCCCAAGCGCGAGCCGGGCTGGGTGAAGGAGTGGGAGGGACAAGGCCTGTACAAGCGGCTGCGCGATGCGCGCCGCCACGCGCCGAAGTTCATCCTGCATGACGGGCCGCCTTACGCGAACAACGCCATCCACATCGGCCATGCGGTCAACAAGGTCCTGAAGGACATGATCGTCAAGGCGCGGCAGCTCGCCGGCTTCGACGCGCAGTACGTGCCGGGCTGGGACTGCCACGGCCTGCCGATCGAGAACGCGATCGAGAAGAAGCATGGCCGGGGACTGAGCCGCGACGAGATGCAGGCGAAGTCGCGCGCCTGGGCCACCGAGCAGATCGCGCAGCAGATGGCCGACTTCCGGCGCCTGGGCGTGCTCGGCGACTGGGAGCACCGCTACGCCACGATGGACCCGGCCAACGAGGCTGGCGAGATCCGCGCCTTCAAGCGCGTGATCGAGCGCGGCTTCGTCTACCGCGGCCTGAAGCCGGTGTACTGGTGCTTCGACTGCGGCAGCTCGCTGGCGGAGTTCGAGATCGAGTACGCCGACAAGGGCAGCCAGACGCTGGACGTGGGCTTCCCCTGCGCCGAGCCCGAGCGGCTGCTGGCCGCCTTCGTCGGGCCGGAGGATGCCGACACCCTGCTCAACCGCATGCAGGCCGCCGGCACCGCCGCCTACGCCGTCATCTGGACCACCACGGCCTGGACCATCCCGGCCAACCAGGCGCTGAACCTGAACCCGACGCTGGAGTACGCGCTCGTGGACACGCCGCGCGGGCTGCTCGTGCTGGCCGCGTCGCTCGTGGACAGCTGCCTGCAGCGCTACGGCCTGACGGGCACGGTGGTGGCCACGACGCCGGGCGAGAAGCTCGGCGGCCTCGTCTTCCGGCACCCGCTGGCCCATGTGCACCCGGGCTACGACCGCACGAGCCCGGTGTACCTGGCCGACTACGCCACCGCCGACGACGGCACCGGTATCGTGCACTCGGCGCCCGCCTACGGCCTGGAGGACTTCAACTCCTGCCGCGCCCACGGGCTGGCGGTGCAGGACATCCTCAACCCCGTGCAGGGCCAGGGCAGCTACGCGGCCGACTTCCCGCTCTTCGGCGGGCAGCACATCTGGAAGGCCGCGCCGGTGATCATCGAGACGCTGCGCGAGGCCGGGCGGCTCTTCGCCACGCAGGCCATCACCCACAGCTACCCGCACTGCTGGCGCCACAAGTCGCCCGTGATCTACCGCGCGGCCTCGCAGTGGTTCGTGCGCATGGACGAGGGCGAGGGCGTGTTCACGAAGGACAAGGCCCCGCGCACGCTGCGGCAGCTGGCACTCGAGGCCATCGACCGCACGGCCTTCTACCCCGAGAACGGGCGTGCGCGGCTGCGCGACATGATCGCCAACCGGCCCGACTGGTGCATCAGCCGCCAGCGCAGCTGGGGCGTGCCGCTGCCCTTCT
>JBMOGN010000421.1:0-1734 GCA_049318345.1 Rubrivivax sp.
AGGAAGGCGTCCTGCTGCGCCTTGTTGAAGCGGTGCACCTCGTCGACGAAGACCACGGTGGCACGACCCGCGGCGCGTGCACGCTGCGCGCGCTCCACCGCCTCGCGGATGTCCTTCACCCCGGCCAGCACCGCCGACAGCACGATGAAGTCGGCCTCCACCGCGGTGGCCACGAGCCGCGCCAGCGTCGTCTTGCCCACCCCGGGTGGCCCCCACAGGATCATCGAGTGCAGCCGGCTCGACTCGAAGGCCACGCGCAGCGGCTTGCCCGGCCCGAGCAGGTGCTGCTGGCCGATGACCTCCTGCAGCGTGCGCGGGCGCAGCCGCTCGGCCAGCGGCACGCCGGCTGGGGCCCGGGCATGCGCGGGCGGCTCGGCGGGGCCGCGCGGCGGCGGCGCGGGCTCGTCCTCGAAGAGCGAGCCGCTCACTGCTCGATGACGTCGGCCCCGGCCGGCGGGGTGAAGCGGAAGGCGCCCGGCGTCACCGCGATATTCGCCTTGAAATCCTGCAGCTGCAGCAGCGAGCGCTGGCCGAAGCTGTCGAGCAGCTCGATGGCGGCGAGCTCCGCACCGCGGAACCCCACCCGCACCGACTGCACCGCCCCATCGGGCTGCCTCGGGGTGGCCACCACCCACTCCAGGCCGCCCTGCGCGGGCTGCGCCCGCAGCTCGAAGTCCTTCTCCAGCGAGCCGCCGGCCAGGATGGCCGCCGGCGTGGAGCCCAGCGCCTGCGCGATCGGGCGCGAGGTGGCCTGGTTCAGGTCGGGGTCGTACAGCCACACGCGCGTGCCGTCTGCCACGATCAGCTGCTCGAAGGGCTTGAGGTACTGGAAGCGAAAGCGCCCGGGGCGCTGAAACTCCAGGGTGCCGCTGGAGACCTTGCGGCGCGCGCCGTCGGGGGAGACCACGGTCTGCGTGAAGGCCGCCCGCCCGGTGCGGGCATCGCGCACGAAGTCGCGCAGCGCATCCAGTGCGTCGGCGCGGGCCGCGGCGGCGGCACACAGGGCCAGCGCCAGCGCCAGCACGCGGGAGGTGGCGAGGCGCTTCATTCCGCGCGCGCCGGCACGAGGATGTCCCGGTTGCCGTTGGTGGCCATCGAGGAGACGACGCCGGACTGCTCCATCTGCTCGAGCAGCCGCGCGGCGCGGTTGTAGCCGATGCGCAGGTGGCGCTGCACGAGGGAGATGGACGCGCGCCGGTGCTGCAGCACGACCGCCACCGCCTGGTCGTACATGGGGTCGTTCTCGCCGCTGCCGGCCGGCCCGCCTTCGGCGCCGCCCTCGCCCTCACCGTCGAGCGTGCCGCCTTCGAGGATACCCTCGATGTAGTTGGGCTCGCCCTGGCTCTTGAGGTACTCCACCACCCGGTGCACCTCCTCGTCGGAGACGAAGGCGCCGTGCACGCGCACCGGCAGCCCGGTGCCCGGCGCGAGGTAGAGCATGTCGCCCTGGCCGAGCAGCGCCTCGGCGCCCATCTGGTCGAGGATGGTGCGGCTGTCGATCTTGCTGGAGACCTGGAAGCTCAGCCGCGTGGGGATGTTGGCCTTGATGAGGCCGGTGATCACGTCCACGCTCGGGCGCTGGGTGGCCAGCACGAGGTGGATGCCCGCGGCGCGCGCCTTCTGCGCCAGGCGCGCGATCAGCTCTTCGATCTTCTTGCCCACGACCATCATCAGGTCGGCCAGCTCGTCGATCACCACCACGATGAAGGGCAGCCGCTCCAGCGGCTCTGGCGC
>JBMOGN010000422.1:0-1732 GCA_049318345.1 Rubrivivax sp.
CTCGTCCTCGGTCTGCCAGGCAAAGCCGTAGCGCACCTCCACCCCGCCGCCGTCGAGCACGAAGGCATCGGTGAGCGCGTTCCAGTTGACCTCGATGCGGCTGAGGATCGTGCCGTCGGACTGCTTGAGCAGCTGGGTGGTGCCGCTGGCGCAGGTCAGCCCCGTGATCGGCGGCACGCGCCAGGGGCTCGGGAACAGGGTGTTGGGGGCCGGGTCGGTGTCGGCGAAGCTCGTGCCCAGCGCCCAGATGCTCGGGTCGGTCTCCTTCAGGCTCAGCTGGATCCCGCCGTCCAGCGTCCAGGAGACATCCAGCACCTCGAAAGCCTTGGCCGACCACCCAAAGCGCGGCAAGGTGACGTAGAGCGTGTCGAACACCTCCACAGGGAAGGCCCGCATGTTGCACAGCAGGCTCACCCGCAGGCCCTGGCGGGCGTCGCGCATGGAAACCGCCGCCACCTGCTGGGCCTGGCCGGTGAAGGTCACCGCGTTGAGCTGGAGGTCCAGCGGCAATTCCGCGCCGTCTTCGGTGATGTAGGAGGCAGCGGCCACGCGAGGGTAGTCGGCCACCTGGTAGTCGCGGGTCTCATCGGCGAACTTGCCGGTGGCCACGTTGAAGACGTCCGAGCGGTTGGATCGCGCCTGGACCTGAACGGCCTGGCTGCCCACGAGCCAAGACTCGTCCAGGGTCTGCAGTGGGGTGGTCCAGGCGCCGGCCTTGATGCGCAGTTGCCCGTCGATGAACACCCAGCGCCCGGCCATGGCGCGCGCGAGGTCGTCCAGGATGTCCTTGGCGCGGGTAACTGCCTTGACGGCCAGGCCCGCGGTGTAGAGCGCCCGGCTGTAGGTGCGCCCGTTGACCACGTAGGACGAGGTCGTGTCGCAGACGTTGGCCGCGACGATGACGCTCGCGTCGTTGACCGTGGCGCTCGATTGCCGCCCGATCAGCGACGAGGTCGCCACGTAACGCATCATGAGCGCCGGGTTCTGGCTCCAGGAGGTGGTGCCCGTCCGGGGGTCGTAGAGCTTGGCGCCTCGCACCTGGGCGCTGACGTTCGGCAGCCCGGAAGGGAAAGCGTCGGGGTCGTAGTCGAGCTCGACCACGAGGTAGGCCAGGCCCGTGAGGGTGTGGGCCGAGGTCCAGACCCCCGGCAACGCGGCGATCATCCCGGCGTCGGCCGTCTGGCCGGGCGCGCCGAGGTACTTGCGCACGCGCGCCTTGCTGGACGATGCGTTCCAGCGGTAGCTCACGTAGGCCGAGACGCCTGTCACGGGCGAGCCGGTGACGGTGAGCACCGAGCCGGAAACCGAGGCGTAAGGGGTGAGGTCGTAGTCGCTCTGCCCCTCGCCCGAGCCCGTGGAGTACACGACCCTCACCGTGCCGGCCTGCGGTACTTGGGGCAGCGTGAGGCTGCCGTTGCCAAAGCCATCCAGCGAGATGACCGCTTGGTCGTCGGTGTACTCCTCGGTGCGGGTCCAGGGGCTCTGGGCGGGCTGGTAGGCGATGGTGACCGTGCCGGTGGAGCCGACTGTGCCGCCTGAGACGGTGACGCTGGAACCACTCACGCTGACACCCAGGCTGACCTGGGTGGTGCCGTAGGCCACGGTGGCCGAGACGGTGCCGGCGGCCGGCTCACTGCTGAGCGTGAAGGTGCCTGAGGCGCCGGTGAGGGTGAAGAGGTCGCGCCGGTTGACGGCCAGCACGTTGCCCGAGCCATCGAGCGTCACCCGCTCG
>JBMOGN010000423.1:0-1729 GCA_049318345.1 Rubrivivax sp.
TTGCCCGCATACTCCCTTAGCAGGGGAGCACCTTCGGCCTCTCGGTCACGACTCCAGCGCCTCGCATTCTACCGCCTGACTCGTGCCGCCGCCCTCCTCTGCCGTGTCTGGTTCTCATCCGCTGCCAGCCCGAGCCCTGTGGCTCCTGGCCGTGCTCACGCTGGTGTGGGGCACCAACTGGCCACTGTTCGTCTATGCGGTGCAGGAGGTGTCGGTGTGGACCTTTCGCGCCTTCGCCCTGCTGGCGTCCGGCACCACGCTGCTGGCGGTGGCCCGCTGGCGCCGCCTGCCCCTGGCGGTGCCCCGCGATGAACGGCCGACCCTGCTCTGGGCGAGCCTGGCCTACCTCGTGGTGTGGAACGTGGCGAGCGCCTACGCCGCGGTGATGCTCCCCTCCGGACAGGCCGCCATCCTCGGCTTCACCATGCCCCTGTGGGTGGCCTTGATCGCGTGGGCAGTCTGGGGCCAGAGGCCTTCTCGCCGTGTGGGGGTGGCGCTGCTGCTGGGCGCAGCCGCGGTGGGGCTCCTGATGTGGCGCACGCTTCCGACGGGCTCACGGGTTCCGGTCGGCTTTGCCCTGGGCCTGCTGGCGGGGATCGGATGGGCCGCCGGCACGATGATCCTGAAGCGCCGGCCGCTGTCCACGCCCGTGCTGGTGGCCACCGGCTGGCAACTGCTGCTGGCCGGTGTGCCGATCGTACTCGTGGCCCTGGCGACGGGAGAGGGCCTGCGTGAGGGGCGCTGGTTCGTGCCGTCGTGGTCGAGCCTGCTGGCCATCGCCTACATCACCTGGGTGCCCATGACGGTGGGCAACCTTGCCTGGTTCTCCATCGTCGGCCTGCTGCCGGCGCAGATTGCCGGCCTGTCGTCGGTGCTGGTGCCGGTGGTGGCGATGATCTCCGGCGCCCTGCTGCGGGGGGAGCCCCTCGGCCCGGTGGAAGCCGCGGCGTTGGCGTGCAGCGCCGGTGCACTCTGGCTCGCGCTCGGCGGCCAGGCGCCCGCGCGGGCGCCACGCGAGTCAGGCAAGTCGGGCTCGTGACGCCCCGGGCGGCGACGCGCCCTCAGGCGGCGGGCGCGCCCTCGAGCTCGAAGGCGCGGTGCAGGGTACGCACCGCGAGCTCCATGTACTTCTCGTCGATGACCACGCTGGTCTTGATCTCGCTGGTGGAGATCATCTGGATGTTGATGCGCTCCTCGCTGAGCGAGCGGAACATCTTCGCGGCCACGCCGGCGTGGCTCTTCATTCCGATGCCCACGATGGACACCTTGCAGATCTTCGGGTCGCCCGTCATCTGCGTGCCTTCCATGCCGGGCAGCACCTGGGTGCGCAGCACCTCGTTCACGCGCGCATAGTCGCCGCGCGGGACCGTGAAGGAGAAATCGGTGCGGCCGTCGTGCGAGACGTTCTGGATGATCACGTCCACGTCGATGTTGGCCTCGGCCACCGGGCCCAGGATCTGGAACGCCACGCCTGGCCGGTCGGGCACGCCCACGAGCGTGATCTTGGCCTCGTCGCGGCTGAAGGCGATCCCGGAAACGACGGCTTGTTCCATCTTCTCGTCCTCTTCGAAAGTGATCAGCGTGCCCGAGCGGGCCTCCTCGTCGATGGCAATGTCCCACGGCGTGAAGCTCGACAGCACGCGCAGCGGCACGCGGTACTTGCCGGCGAACTCCACCGAGCGGATCTGCAGCACCTTGCTGCCCAGGCTGGCCATCTCCAGCATCTCTT
>JBMOGN010000424.1:0-1727 GCA_049318345.1 Rubrivivax sp.
GCGAACTGCTCGTTGTGTCGGCGGCGGTAGACTCCCTCAAGGTAGTCGTTGGCCTGCTCCGGGGTGCTGGTCCCGGCTCGGGACAGTTCCCTGGGCAGGCGCTGCTGGTGCGCGCAGATGGCGCGCTCTGAGCGAGCCCGCGCCTCGGGGGAGTCGGCCGCGATGTGCTCGATGCCCAGTTGCGCCAGCGCCCGCCCGAACCGGGCGCACTCGCTGCGGTCCACGGCTGCGCCGGCCACGGGTGTGTAAAGCAGTGACTGCCCCGGTCGCTGTGGGGCGAGCAGAACAGCCCCTGGCGCGCGATGGTCTGCCCGACGCCGTGGACGCTCGACTCCGTGCCTTCTTGCTGGCAGAAGAACACCGAGTAGTGCTCGCCGCTGGCGTCGTCCATGGTCACGATCAGGGCCCCACTACTTGCCAGCCATCCATTGGTGCCGGCTGCCGTCCTGGTGCACGAGCATCCCTGGCAGGGCCATGGGCTCGCGCCAGCGCCGGTGCGTGCCACGGGCTTTCGCGCGCGCCACCACCCCGGCGTGCTGAAGGTGCTGCTTCATCCAGGTGTCGCTGCGCTCGTCGCCGTGCTCGCGGCGGTAGAAGCTGTGGCAGTGCCGCACGTTCCAGCCCTCGTGGTCACGCCGGTACAGATGCACAAGCGCCATGACTTCATCGACCGTCGGGCGTCGATGCGACACCTTCTCCGGTCAACCCGTCCAGCCCCTCGATCTCATGGCGACAGATCCGGCAGCGAAACGTCCGCTCGCCAACCCCCAGCAGCCTTGCGGCCTGCGCCTGCGTCAGCCGCTGGGTGTTCCAGCCCTCGTGGGCTTCCTCGAACCTCAACATCCACGTCTCCCGTAGCCATCTCGCCCGGCCTCGGGGTGCCTGTCCCATCGCTCACCCACAAGACCAAACCACTTGTGTGTTACGAAACTGGACAACTCATGTGCTCGCCACAGGGGCTTTTCGGCCTATTGCCTCAAACGACTTCCACGCCTATCTTGAAAAAAAGTGCTGATCGCGTCACGCGGGATTTGCTCGAGCAGGGGTGGCCGGGAACGTCTTTGGTCCAACTGCTTTGGCGGCAAATTGCTGATCGTAGGTTGCCCGGACGTGGCGGAAGCCACAGGCGGGCCTTCCTGACGGCGGTGATCCTGCGGCGTGGAAGGCCCAGCCCACAAGACCAAGAAGGAGATCGTCTATGTTGTCGATCGTTGATGTCGTTCGCTCGCTTGTCGCTCTGACAGCCGCGGCGATCATGTGCGCGCATGGGCCCGCCGCGACCGCCAGTCCCATCGTCGTGGATTTCGAAGGTTTTTCAGATGGCTCCTCGATCACGAACGAGATCGCAGGCGTCAGCATTCTGCAGGGGGGGCTCGTCCTCACCGCCGGGCTGTCTCTGAACGAGGTGGATTTTCCACCCCGTTCCGGCCAGAACGTGCTGCTCGGCAGCCAGACGTTGACTTTCGACTTCACTGAGACGATCAGCGAGTTCACCGCTTTCGTCACTTATGCGGCACCGGTCGAACTGCGCATCTACGATTCCTTCAGTCAGTTATTGTTCTTCGCTGTCTCGGGTTTTTCCAACAACACGGCCACCAGCGGCGACCCGGGCAGTCTGCCCAACGAAATGCTGCGGTTCGATGCCGGTTCTGGGATTGACAGGGTAACGCTCACCAGTGCGGGCGACTTTGTTGTGGATGACATGACGTTTTCCCGAGCGACGGTTC
>JBMOGN010000425.1:0-1724 GCA_049318345.1 Rubrivivax sp.
CAGCACGATGGGCAGCAGGCCGTTCTTGAAGCAGTTGTTGAAGAAGATGTCGGCGAAGCTCGGGGCGATCACCGCGCGAAAACCGTACTGGTCGAGGGCCCACGGCGCGTGCTCGCGGCTGGAGCCGCAGCCGAAGTTGCGCCGGGCCAGCAGCACCGACACGCCCTGGTAGCGCGGCTGGTTGAGCACGAAGTCCGGGTTCGGACGGCGGCTGGCCGGGTCCTGCCCGGGCTCGCCCTTGTCCAGGAAGCGCCACTCGTCGAACAGGTTCTCGCCGAAGCCCGATCGCAGGATGGACTTCAGGAACTGCTTGGGGATGATGGCGTCGGTGTCGACGTTGTCACGGTCGATCGGGGCCACCAGGCCCTTGTGCACGGTGAAGGCTTGCATGGTCGGAAAACCTCAGGCGATGCGACGGACGTCGACGAAGTGCCCTTCGAGCGCGGCAGCCGCGGCCATGGCCGGGCTCACCAGGTGCGTGCGGCCGCCATTGCCCTGCCGGCCCTCGAAGTTGCGGTTGCTGGTGGAGGCGCAGCGCTCGCCGGGCTCCAGGCGGTCGGCGTTCATCGCCAGGCACATGCTGCAGCCCGCCTCACGCCACTCGAAGCCGGCGGCGCGGAACACCTCGTGCAGCCCCTCGGCCTCGGCCTGCGCCTTCACCAGGCCCGAGCCCGGCACCACCATCGCGAGCTTGACGTTGGCCGCCACGCGCCCGCCCAGGCGGCGCACGACGGCGGCGGCCTCGCGCAGGTCCTCGATGCGGCTGTTGGTACACGAGCCGATGAAGACCTTGTCCACGAAGACGTCGGCCAGCGGCTTGTTTGGCTCCAGGCCCATGTAGGCGAGCGCGCGCTCGATGGCGCCGCGCCGGGCGCTGTCCTTCTCCCGGTCGGGGTCGGGCACGCGGTCTTCGATGGACAGCACCATCTCCGGGCTCGTGCCCCAGGTCACCTGCGGGCGGATCTGCGAGGCGTCGAGTTCGACCACGGCGTCCCACTTCGCGCCGGGGTCGGATTGCAGCGTGCGCCAGTAGGCCACCGCCTGCTCCCATTCGGGCCCGCCGACGAAGCGGCCGGTGGCGCGGTCGGTGCCCGGCGAGAACGGCCGGCCCTTCACGTACTCGATGGTCTTGTCGTCCACCGCCACCAGGCCCGCGCGCGCGCCGCCCTCGATGGCCATGTTGCACACCGTCATGCGGCCTTCCATGCTCAGCGCGCGGATGGCCGAGCCGGCGAACTCGATCGTATAGCCGGTGCCGCCAGCCGTGCCGATGCGGCCGATGATGGCCAGCACGATGTCCTTGGCCGAGCAGCCGCGCGGCAGCGTGCCCTCCACCTTCACGAGCATGTTCTTCGCCTTGCGCGCCAGCAGCGTCTGCGTGGCCATCACGTGCTCGACCTCGCTCGTGCCGATGCCGTGCGCCAGCGCCCCGAAGGCGCCGTGCGTGGAGGTGTGCGAGTCGCCGCACACCACCGTCATGCCCGGCAGCGTGGCGCCGTTCTCCGGGCCGATCACGTGCACGATGCCCTGGCGGGGGTGCAGGAACGGGAAGTAGGCCGCGGCCCCCGAGGCGCGGATGTTGGTGTCCAGCGTCGTGACCTGCAGCTTGCTGATGGGGTCGCGGATGCCGTCGTAGCCGTCGGCCCAGCCGGTGGTGGGGGTGTTGTGGTCGGCGGTGGCAACGATGGAGCTCACGCGCCAGACCTTGCGGCCGGCCAGCCGCA
>JBMOGN010000426.1:0-1718 GCA_049318345.1 Rubrivivax sp.
TGATCATCTTCGTGCTGGCCATCTACGTGGGCTACCACGTGGTGTGGACCGTCACGCCTGCGCTGCACACGCCGCTCATGGCTGTGACCAATGCCATCTCGGCCATCGTCATCGTCGGCGCCATGCTGGCCGCCGCCCTCACCGAGGGCGGCCTGGCCAAGACCATGGGCGTGCTGGCCGTGGCGCTGGCCGCGGTCAACGTCTTCGGCGGCTTCCTCGTCACGCGGCGGATGCTGGAGATGTTCAAGAAGAAGACCCCGGCGAAGAAGGCGGAGTGAAGCCATGAGCCTGAACCTCGTCACCCTGCTGTACCTGGTCGCCAGCGTCTGCTTCATCCAGGCGCTCAAGGGCCTGTCGCATCCCACGACCTCCATCCGCGGCAATGTCTTCGGCATGGTGGGCATGGCCATTGCCGTGCTGACCACCGCCGCGCTCATCGTCAAGCTCGCGGGCTCGCCGCTGGGCCTGGGCTGGGTGCTGCTGGGCCTGGTCGTGGGCGGCGGCGCGGGCGCCGTGATGGCGCAGCGCGTGGAGATGACCAAGATGCCCGAGCTCGTGGCCTTCATGCACAGCATGATCGGCCTGGCAGCGGTCTTCATCGCGGTGGCTGCCGTGGCCGAGCCCGCAGCCTTCCAGATCGTGACCAAGGGCGCGGATGGCAAGGTGCCGGAGATTCCGTTTGGCAACAAGCTCGAGCTCTTTCTCGGCGCGGCCATCGGCGCCATCACCTTCAGCGGCTCGGTGATCGCCTTCGGCAAGCTCTCGGGCAAGTACAAGTTCCGCCTCTTCCAGGGCGCGCCGGTTACCTTCTCCGGCCAGCACCTTCTGAACCTTGTGCTGGGCATCGCCACCGTCGCGCTTGGCGTGGCCTTTGCCCTCACCGAGAACTGGACCGCCTTCTTCGCCATGCTGGCGCTGAGCTTCGTGCTGGGCGTGCTCATCATCATCCCGATCGGCGGGGCGGACATGCCGGTGGTGGTGTCGATGCTCAACAGCTACTCGGGCTGGGCGGCGGCGGGCATCGGCTTCAGCTTGAACAACTCCATGCTGATCATCGCCGGCTCGCTGGTGGGCAGCTCGGGCGCCATCCTGAGCTACATCATGTGCAAGGCGATGAACCGCTCGTTCTTCAGCGTCATCCTCGGCGGCTTCGGCGGCGAGGCGGTGGCTGCCAGCGGCGCGCAGCAGCAGCGCAGCGTGAAGAGCGGCAGCGCGGACGACGCAGCCTTCATCCTCGGCAATGCCGAGACGGTGATCATCGTCCCGGGCTACGGCCTGGCGGTGGCGCGTGCGCAGCACGCGGTCAAGGAACTCGCCGCCAAGCTCAGCGCCAAGGGCGTGACCGTGAAGTACGCGATCCACCCGGTGGCCGGGCGCATGCCGGGCCACATGAACGTGCTGCTGGCCGAGGCCGAGGTGCCCTACGACCAGGTCTTCGAGATGGAGGACATCAACTCCGAGTTCGGCCAGGCCGACGTGGCCATCATCCTCGGGGCCAACGACGTCGTGAACCCGGCTGCGCACGTCAAGGGCAGCGCCATCTACGGCATGCCGATCCTGGAGGCCTACAAGGCCAAGACCGTGATCGTCAACAAGCGCTCGATGGCCAGCGGCTACGCGGGCCTGGACAACGAGCTCTTCTACATGGACAAGACCATGATGGTCTTCGGCGACGCCAAGAAGGTGGTCGAGGACATGGTCAAGGCGGTGGAGTAGCG
>JBMOGN010000427.1:0-1707 GCA_049318345.1 Rubrivivax sp.
GTTGCCCAAGTCGCTCACGGGCGTGTTCCAGGGGCTGCTGCTGTTCCTGCTGCTGGCCTGCGACACGCTCATCCACTACCGCGTGCGGCTTTCGGGCCGGGCGCCTGCCGGAGCCTGAGCATGGAGGCGCTTGCCCTTCTCGTGGCGGCCACCCTGAACGCGGGCACGGTGCTCGCGCTGGCGGGCCTGGGCCTGCTCATCAACGAGCGCGCGGGCATCGTCAACCTGGGCGCCGAGGGGATGATGCTGGTGGCCGCCATTGCGGGCTTTGCCACGGCCGCGCTCACGGGCAGCGACCTGCTGGCCTTTGCTGCCGGGATCGGCGCCGGGGCGCTCATGGCGGCGGC
This sequence comes from Rubrivivax sp., assembly GCA_049318345.1. GTDB lineage: Bacteria > Pseudomonadota > Gammaproteobacteria > Burkholderiales > Burkholderiaceae_C > Rubrivivax. The sequence continues at coordinate 348 of JBMOGN010000427.1, forward strand.
CTTCGGCGTGCTCGTGATCTGGCTGAACACCAACCAGTACGCCACGGGGCTGGCGCTGAGCCTCTTCGGCGCGGGCTTCTCGGCCTTTGTCGGCATCGAGTTCACGCAGGCCAAGCTCGGCGAGCGCGCGGACTGGGCCGTGCCGCTGCTGTCGGAGATCCCGCTGCTCGGGCCGGCGCTGTTCCGCCAGCACCCGATGGTCTACCTGGCGGTGGCGCTGGCGCTGGCGCTGGCCGGGTTCCTGTGGCGCTCGCGCGCCGGGCTGGTGCTGCGTGCGGTGGGCGAGTCGCCCGAGAGCGCGCACGCGCTGGGCGTGCCGGTGCGGGCGATCCGCCTGGCCGCAGTGGTGGCCGGGGGCGCCCTGTGCGGGCTGGCCGGCGCCTACATCTCGGTCATCTACACGCCGCTGTGGGTGGAGGGCATGGTGGCCGGCAAGGGCTGGATCGCGCTGGCGCTGACCACCTTCGCCACCTGGCGTCCGGGGCGCATCCTGCTGGGCGCCTACCTCTTCGGCGGGGTGACGATGCTGCAGTTCCACCTGCAGGGCGAGGGCGTGCAGGTGGCCAGCCAGCTGCTCACGATGCTCCCCTACCTGGCCACCATCGTCGTGCTCGTGGCCATCTCGCGCAACGCGGCGTGGATCCGCGCCAACATGCCGGCGTCGCTGGGCAAGCCCTTCTTCCCCGGGGGGTGACGGCCCGCACGATAATCCTCAGGTTTTCTGCCGGCGAAGCCTGCGGGCCGCGCCACCTGCGTACGATCCTGGCAACCCCCTTCCCCTCACAGGAGAGAACCCCCATGACCCCCGTTTCCAAGCGTTCGCTGATCAGGCTTGCCGGCCTGTCGGCATTGGCCGCCACCGCCGTGCTGGTCGGCTGCGGCAAGAAGGAAGAGCCGAAGAAGGAAGCCGCGGCGCCCGCCGCCTCCGCTCCGGCCAAGCCCGCTCCGCTGAAGATCGCCTTCGCTTATGTCGGCCCCGTGGGCGATGGCGGCTGGACCTTCGCCCACGACAACGCGCGCAAGGCCATCGAGAAGGAGTTCGGCGACAAGGTCGTCACGAGCTTCGTGGAGAAGGTGCCCGAGGCGGCCGACGCCGAGCGCGTGTTCCGCGACATGGTCGGGCAGGGCAACAAGCTCATCTTCGGCACCACCTTCGGCTACATGGAGCCGATTCTCAAGGTCGCCGCCGACGCCAAGGACGTGAAGTTCGAGCACGCCACCGGCTACAAGCAGGCCGAGAACATGCGCACCTACGACAGCCGCACCTACGAGGGTGCCTACATGGCTGGCGTGATCGCGGGCAAGATGACCAAGAGCAACACGCTGGGTGTCGTGGCCTCCATTCCCATCCCGGAAGTGG
>JBMOGN010000428.1:0-1706 GCA_049318345.1 Rubrivivax sp.
CGCCGCACCCTGCTGTGGGTGGTCTTCACGATGTCGCTGCTGATGCTGTGGGACGCCTGGAACCGCCACACCGGGCAGCCCACCTTGTTCGGCATGTCGCGCCCGGCGCAGACGGCTGGTGCGCCGGCGGCGGGTGCCTCGGGTGCGGCAGGCGCCGCGCCCGGCGCGGCCACGGGCGTGCCCACCCCGGCGGCGCAAGCGCCGACAGCCGGCTCCGTGCCCGGTGCGGCAGCGGGCGCGGCGGTGCCGGTGGTGCAGCGCGAGCAGGTCACGCTCAGCACCGACCTCTACCAGGTGACGGTGGACACCCTGGGCGGCACGCTCACCCGGATGGAGCTGCTGCAGCACGCCTTTCACGGCGACCGCTCGCGCAACGTGGTGCTCTTCATGGACGGCCGCGCCCAGCAGCCGCGGCGCCTGTACCTGGGCGAGACCGGCCTCATCGGGGGCGCAGGCGCGGCCGCGCTGCCCACGCACCTCACCCCCATGAAGGTGCTCACCTCCGAGCGCAAGCTGGCCGACGGCGCCAGCGAGCTCGTGCTGCGCCTGGAGTCCACGGGCGTGGAGGGCGCGCGCCTGGTGAAGACCTACACCTTCCGCCGCAGCGACTACACCATCGGCGTGAAGCACGAGCTTTTCAACGACGGCGCGGCCGCGGTGTCCCCGCGCCTGTACTTCCAGCTCGCGCGCGACTCCCAGCCCCCCGAGGGCGAGCTGCCCGCCACCTGGTACAACCCCACCACCTCCTTCACCGGCCCGGCCCTGTACACCGAGGCCAGCAAGTTCGTGAAGGTGGACTTCAAGGACATCAAGGAAGGCGGCAAGTCCACCTTCGGCAAGGACAAGCAGGCCACCGAAGGCTGGATCGCCATGGTCCAGCACTACTTCATCTCGGCCTGGCTGCTGCCCGCGGGCGTGCCGCGCGAGTTCTTCTTCGACAAGGTGGCCGACAACCACTACACCACGGCCCTGCTCGTGCCGCTGGGCGAGGTGGCGCCCGGCTCGAGCAAGAGCTTCGAGGCGCGGCTGTATGCCGGCCCCCAGGAGGAGGACAAGCTCGCCGCGCTCGCCCCGGGGCTGGAGCTCGTGAAGGACTACGGCATGCTCACCGTGCTGGCCAAGCCGCTGTTCTGGCTGCTGGGCAAGCTGCACGCCGTCATCGGCAACTGGGGCTGGGCCATCGTGGCGCTGGTGGTGCTGCTGAAGATCGCCTTCTACTGGCTCAACGCCAGCGCCTACCGCTCCATGGCCAAGATGAAGGCCATCAACCCGCGCGTGATGGAGATGCGCGAGCGCTACAAGGACAAGCCCCAGCAGATGCAGCAGGAGATGATGCGCATCTACCGCGAGGAGAAGGTGAACCCGATCGGCAGCTGCCTGCCCATCCTCGTGCAGATGCCCTTCTTCATCGCGCTGTACTGGGTGCTGATGTCCAGCGTGGAGATGCGCCAGGCGCCGTGGGTGGGCTGGATCACCGACCTCTCCGTGAAGGACCCGTTCTTCATCCTGCCGCTGCTGATGACGGCCTCCACGCTCTTGCAGACCTGGCTGAACCCCACCCCGCCCGACCCCGCGCAGGCCAAGCTGATGTGGATCATGCCCATCGTGTTCTCCGTGTTCTTCTTCTTCTTCCCCGCGGGCCTGGTGCTGTACTGGCTGACGAACAACATCCTGTCCATCGCGCAGCAGTGGTTCATCAACAAGCG
>JBMOGN010000429.1:0-1704 GCA_049318345.1 Rubrivivax sp.
TCGTCGAGCTGCTCGAGACCGTGGGCCTGAGCGCCGACCACATGCGGCGCTACCCGCACGAGTTCTCCGGCGGCCAGCGCCAGCGCATCGGCATCGCCCGGGCACTGGCGGTGAGCCCCAAGCTCGTGGTGTGCGACGAGGCGGTGTCGGCGCTGGACGTCTCCATCCAGGCCCAGGTGATCAACCTGCTGGAGGACCTGCAGGCGAAATTCAACCTGACCTACATCTTCATCGCCCACGACCTGTCGGTGGTGGAGCACACGAGCGACCGCGTGGCGGTGATGTACCTCGGGCGGATGGTGGAGATCGCCTCGGCCAACGAGCTCTACACCAACCCGCTGCACCCCTACACCGAGGCGCTGCTGTCGGCCGTGCCGATTCCCGACCCCACCGTCCGGCGCAAGCGCATCATGCTGCAAGGCGATGTGCCCAGCCCGATCAAGCCGCCCACGGGTTGCCACTTCCACACCCGCTGCCCCATCGCCCAGCACCCGCTGTGCTCGACCGAACGGCCCGAGCTCAAGCAGACCAGCGACGGCCACTGGGTCTCCTGCCACCTGCGAGGCTGAAGGCCGCCCGGCCGGAGCTCTCAGCCTCGCGCCACGCTCGCGCCGAGGATCCGGTGAAGCTGCTCCACGCCGTCCGTGAGCGCAGCCGGGCCGGGCTGCAGGATGTCGCAGGACTTGATCTCGTGCAGGGCACCCGCGCGAACCGCCGGCACGTCTGACCAGCCCGGGCGGGCAGCCACCTTCTCCGGGCGGAACTTCTTGCCGCACCACGAGCCGACGATGACCTCGGGCGCACGCCGCACCGGCTCCAGCGCGTCGGCAATGATGCGGTCGCGCCCCATCGGGCAGGCGGCCAGTTCCGGGAACACGTCCTCGCCCCCTGCCACCTGCACGAGCTCGGACACCCAGCGGATGGCGCTGATCATCGGCTCGTCCCACTCCTCGAAGTACACGCGCGGGCGCCGCGGCCAGGCGCGTGCCGCCTGCGCGAGGGCCTCGTGGCGGGCCTGGCAGGCCGCAATCCAGGCCCCGGCCCGGTCGTGGGCGCCCACAAGGCCGGCAACCAGCCGCAGCGTGGCGTAGATCTCCTGCACGCTGCGCTGGTTGGTGACGAGCACGTTCAGGCCCGCTCGGATCAGCTTGTCGGCCAGGGCCGCCTGCATGTCGGAAAAGCCGATGACCAGGTCGGGCTCGAGCTCGACGATGCGGTCAACCTTGCCGTCGAGGAAGGCGCTGACGCGGGGCTTTTCCAGCCGCGCGCGGCGCGGGCGCACCGTATAGCCGCTGATGCCCACGATGCGGGCTTCCTCGCCGAGCAGGTAGAGCCACTCGGTGGTCTCCTCCGTGAGGCAGACGATGCGCTGCGGGCCGCTCATTGTTCGCATCCTGCCGGAGATCGGTGGGCTGCGCCGCCGTGCAGCAGGGCCACCCAGCGGGATTCGCCCGCGCACTGCGGGTCGGCCAGGCGCTCGATGGCGACCGCCCCGTCGAAGGCCTGCACAATCGCCGCATGCAGGGCGGGGTCGCCAGGTGGGCCGTCGCCGCACAGGCGGCCGTCACGCAGCACCAGCACGCGGTGCGCCGAGAGCGCGAGGTTCAGGTCGTGCAGCACGCAGGCCAGTGTGACACCGGCGCCGGCCAGCGCCTGCAGGTGCTCGAGCAGCCGCTTCTGGTGCGGCGCATCGAGGTGCGTAGT
>JBMOGN010000430.1:0-1685 GCA_049318345.1 Rubrivivax sp.
CTGACCTTGCCCCTGAAGACTGTAGTTCTTGGCATCTGTTCCAATACGGACAAGGAGTCAAGACATGGCACAAAAGCAGGTCCGAGCGAAGTACACGGATGAGTACAGGCTGGAGGCGGTTCGGCAGGTCAAGGCCGGGCAGTCGATGGCGGTGGTGGCCCGGGTGCTGGGGATCCCGAAGGCGAGCCTGGGAAACTGGGTTCGCCAGGAAGCCCGAGGCGAGCTGCGAGGGGCAGGCGAGAAGGCCGCACCGATCACGGCGGAGCAGATGGAGCTGGCCCGGCTGCGAGCCGAGAACGCGCGCCTGAGGATGGAGCGCGACATCGCAAGAAAAGCCGCGGCGTACTTTGCGCAGGATGTTCTGCAAGGTACGCCTGGGTTCACCAAATGAGGAAGCACTGGCCGGTGAGCATTGCCTGCGAGGTGCTGGAGGTGAGCGCGAGCGGGTATTTCAACTGGCGCCGCCAGCAATCCGAACGCCCCACCGGCGGCGAGCGCCACAGCGACGAGGCGGTACTGGCTCACATGCGAGCGATTCACGCCGAGGTCAGGCAGGAATACGGTTGGCCGCGAATGCACAAGGAACTGCTCGCCCGGGGGATCCGGATCGGCAAGGAGCGGGTGCGCCTGCTGATGCAGCGCCACGGCCTGCGTGCCCGGACCAAGCGTAAGTTCGTGGTGACGACCGACAGCAGGCACAAGCTGCCGGTGGCACCGGACCTCGTGCAGCGCCGCTTCGAGCCCGAGGCACCCAACCGGCTCTGGAGCGGCGACATCACCTACATCGCTACCGACGAGGGCTGGCTGTACCTGGCTGCGGTCATCGACCTGTTCAGCCGCCGGGTGGTGGGCTGGAACATGCAGCCGCACATGCAGACCAGCCTGGTCAAGGACGCGCTGACCATGGCCTGGTTCCGTCGCCGCCCGCAGGCCGGCTTGATCTTCCACAGCGACCGGGGAAGCCAATACTGCAGCCACGAGTTTCAGCAGGCGTTGGACGACTGGCGCATGCGATCCTCGATGAGCAGGAAGGGCAACTGCTGGGACAACGCCCCGACCGAGAGCTTCTGGGGCCGATTGAAGACCGCCAGCCTGTACGGCCGCAGATTCCCAACCCGGCGGGCCGCGATGGATGCGGTCCTCGAGTGGATAGCCTTCTACAATCACCGACGTCTGCATTCGAGTCTGGGCTACCTCAGCCCCATGCAGTTCGAGCAACGCTGGCACGCGGCACAGCAGGTTAAGGCCGCTTAACATCGGGGCTAAGAACTACACCGGAGAGGGGCAAGGTCAAGCCGCTTCGGGACGCGATCCGTGCCGGCCTTCTCAGCCGGCCAGCGAGGTCTCTGCGACGGTCCGATCGCACGAGACAGGCCGATCGCGGTTGACGGCCCGTGTGTATCCACGATGGTCGGTGCGCCGGCTGCCCGGACGGCGCTGCAGCGCGATGCGGCGCAACCGGTCACCGTCGCTGCGCTAGACGCCGTGTCGGGGCGTCCGGGAGCGGCTGTCCCTCATCGCTCGTCGATCTGTTCGACCCAGTTGGGCGCATAACTCCACGCGTCGGCGGACGTTTCGGTGGCAGTGGCCTTGCTGAATGCATAGCCCTTGCATTGAAAACTCTTGGGCCAGTAGTTGTCGGTTTCGTTGAAAAGGAAGGTCATCTGGATGATGCCTTCCTGGGG
>JBMOGN010000431.1:0-1681 GCA_049318345.1 Rubrivivax sp.
GCTGCACCGGCACCAAGGAAGGCTGCGGCGAAGGCGACTGCGGCGCCTGCACCGTGATCGTGGCCGAGCTCGCCGACGCCACTTACCCCGATGGGCCACCGGGGGGCAGCACCCCAGCCGCAGGCGGGCTGACCCTGCGCCCGGTGAACAGCTGCATCCGCCTGCTGCCCACGCTCGACGGCAAGGCGCTGCTGACGGTGGAGGACCTCGGCGGCCCGGGCGCGCTGCACCCGGTGCAGCAGGCGATGGTCGAGTGCCACGGTTCGCAGTGCGGCTTTTGCACGCCGGGCTTCGTGATGTCGATGGCCGCCACCTACGAGCGCCACTGCGAGGCCGGCACGCAGCCCACGCGCACGCAACTGGCAGACGACCTCGCGGGCAATCTGTGCCGCTGCACCGGTTACCGGCCCATCCTGGACGCGGGCCAGCGCATGTTCGAGCTGCCCGTGAAGCGGCTGGACACCGCGGCGCTGGCGGCGCAGCTGCGGGCGCTGCGGGCCGGCCCCACTGCCGAGCCGCTGCACCACGCGGCGGCGCACCCGGCCCACGGCGGGCGCATCGACCACTTCCACGCGCCGCGCACGGCCGACGCCCTGGCCGCCCTGCGCGAGGCGCATCCGCAAGCCCGCCTGCTGGCGGGCTCCACCGATGTCGGGCTGTGGGTGACCAAGCAGCACCGCGACCTCGGCGACGTGCTGTATCTCGGGGATGTCCAGGAGCTGCGGCAGGTGGGCTGGCGTGAACCCCCTCCCTCCCCCACCACCCCGCCGCCACGCGTGCTGCACATCGGCGCGGCCGCCTCGCTGGAAGACGCCTGGCAGGCCCTGTTCGCCCGCTGGCCCACGCTGCGCGAGGTGGCGCTGCGGTTTGCCGGGCCCCCGGTGCGCCACGCCGGCACGCTCGTGGGCAACCTCGCCAACGGCTCGCCCATCGGCGACGCCGCCCCGGTACTCATGGCCCTCGGCGCGCGGCTGGTGCTGCGCCGGGGTAGCCGCCGCCGCAGGCTCGGGCTGGACGACTTCTACCTCGACTACATGAAGAACCGCCTCGAGCCGGGCGAGTTCATCGAGGCCGCCGAGGTGCCAGACACGCCCAGCGACGCGCCCGTGCACCTGCGCGGCTGGAAGCTCAGCAAGCGCTTCGACTGCGACATCTCGGCGCTGTGCGCGGGCCTGTACCTGCAACTCGACGCGCAGGGCCGTGTGGCCGAGGCGCGCTTTGCCTTTGGCGGGATGGCGGCCACCGTTCGGCGGGCCACCGGAGCCGAGGTGGCCGTGCGCGGGCAGGCCTGGACACTGTCCACGCTGCAGGCCGCGCAAGCCGCGCTCGACGCCGACTTCACCCCGCTGACCGACCTGCGCGCAAGCGCCGCCTACCGGCGCCAGGCCGCGCGCGGGCTGCTCGAGCGGCTGTGGCTCGAGACCCGCGCGGACGCGCCGCTGGCCGCCAGCCAGACCTCGGTCTTCTCGCGCGGGGAGCCCGCATGAACGCACCGCGCGAGCCCGCGATGGCCCCCACCTCGACCGAGCCCGCACGCGCCGGCGCCGTCGGCCTGTCACTGCCCCACGAGTCCGCCGCCCTGCACGTGAGCGGCCAGGCCACCTACACCGACGACATCCCCGAGCTGGCCGGCACGCTGCACGCGGCACTCGGCCTGTCGCCCGTGGCGCACGGTTTCCTG
>JBMOGN010000432.1:0-1675 GCA_049318345.1 Rubrivivax sp.
TGTGCCCGATCTCGGTAACCGCCACTCCGCAACGTGCGGCTGCGGCCCGGACCGCGGCGTGCTGCTGCGGGGCGGCCGTGAAGAGGAGCTCGTAGTCGTCGCCGCCAGCCAGCAGGCAAAGCCTGCGCAGCTCGGGCGGCTGCGGCGCGAGGATGTCCGAACAGGGCAGGCGCGTGAAGTCCAGGCGCGCACCCACGCACGAACGCTCCAGGACGTGGCCGAGGTCGCCGAGCAGGCCGTCGCTCAGGTCGATGGCGCTGCTGGCCAGCCCGCGCAGGGCCTGACCCAGGGCCACGCGCGGGGTGGGGAGCTCCATGGCGCGGCGGGCCTGCTCGAAGGCCTCGCGCTCCAGGCTGACGCGGCCGCGAAAGGCTTCCAGCGCCAGCCGGGCGTCGCCCAGCGTGCCGCTGACCCAGATCGTGTGGCCGGGCTGCGCCCCGCTGCGCAGCAGCGCCTGCCCGGCAGGCACCTCGCCCAGCACGGTGATGCACAGGCTCAGCGGCCCGGCCGTGGTGTCGCCGCCCACCAGCGCGATGCCCGCCTCGTCGGCCAGGGCGTGCAGCCCCGCCGACAGCCCGGCGAGGAAGGCCTCGTCCACGCGCGGCAGCGACAGCGCCAGCGTGCAGGCCAGGGGCCGCGCCCCGCAGGCAGCCAGGTCGCTGAGGTTGACGGCCAGGGCCTTGTGCCCCAACCGCTCGGCCGGCACGGTGGGCAGGAAGTGCCGCCCCTCGACGAGCATGTCGGTGGACACGGCCAGCTGCATGCCCGGGCCGGGCGCCAGAATCGCGCAGTCGTCGCCCACGCCCAGCACCACCCCAGCACCGGCGGGTGCGGGGCGGGTGAAGTAGCGGTGGATGAGATCGAATTCGCCGAGCGCTGTTGCCGGTGCCATGGCCGATGCGATTGCGGCATGCCATTGCATGCGCAGTGCGCAAAGCTGATTCCACCTTCATTATCGGTGGCGACCCGGTCCCTACAATCCCACGCCCATGAGCACCGCCGAAGACAAGCGCGCCGAGCTGCGCCGAGCCGCCCTCGAATATCACGAGTTCCCGACACCGGGAAAGGTGGCGATCGCCCCCACCAAGCAGCTCACCAACCAGCGCGACCTGGCACTGGCCTACTCGCCCGGCGTGGCCGCCGCGTGCGAGGAGATCGTGGCCGACGCGGGCAACGCCTACCGCTACACCTCGCGCGGCAACCTGGTGGCCGTGGTCACCAACGGCACGGCCGTGCTCGGGCTGGGCGACATCGGCCCGCTCGCGGCCAAGCCGGTGATGGAGGGCAAGGGCGTGCTCTTCAAGAAGTTCGCCGGCATCGACGTCTTCGACCTGGAGGTCAACGAGAAGAACCTCGACAAGCTCGTGGACATCATCGCCGCGCTCGAGCCTACCTTCGGCGGCGTGAACCTGGAGGACATCAAGGCGCCGGACTGCTTCTACGTGGAGCGCCGGCTGCGCGAGCGCATGAAGATCCCCGTCTTCCACGATGACCAGCACGGCACGGCGATCGTCGTCGGGGCGGCGCTGCTCAACGGACTGAAGGTGGTGGGCAAGGACATCCGCGAGGTCAAGCTCGTGACCTCCGGCGCGGGTGCGGCTGCACTGGCCTGCCTGAGCCTGCTCGTCAAGCTGGGCGTGCCGCGCGAGAACATCTGGGTGACCGACCTGGCTGG
>JBMOGN010000433.1:0-1670 GCA_049318345.1 Rubrivivax sp.
ACATCCTCTACGGCGAGGGCATCAGCCGCGAGGGCGAGATCATCGACATGGGCGTGGCCGCACGGGTGCTCGAGAAGTCCGGCGCCTGGTACGCCTACAACGGCGAGAAGATCGGCCAGGGCAAGGACAACGCGCGCGAGTTCCTGCGCGAGAACCCCGAGGTCGCCCAGGAGATCGAGAACAAGGTTCGCGAGTCCATGGGCATCCCGCTGCTGCCGGACGCATCCGCGGCCCAGTGAGGCGCGCGGCGCCGCTGAGCCTGCGGGCCCAGGCCCTGGCCTGGCTCGCGCAGCGCGAGCACTCGCGCCAGGAGTTGCGCAACAAGCTCCTGCGCCGGGCTCAGGCACAAGCCCAAGTCCAGGCCCAGGCCCATGCTCGGGCCCCGACTCATGCGCCGGCCGAGGCTGAAGCCCGCAAGGCCGCAACCTGCGCGGACGAACAGGCCGATGCCGAGCTCCCGGCCCGGGTCGACGCCCTGCTCGATGCCCTGCAGGTCGCCGGCCACCTGAGCGATGCGCGCTTCGTCGACAGCCGCGTCCACGCCCGTCAGGCGCGCTTCGGCAACCGCCGCATCGAGCAGGAGTTGCGCAGCAAGGGCGTGCAGGCCGACGATGCCCTGCGCGCGAGCCTGCGCGAGACCGAGCTCGAGCGCGCGCGCGCAGTGTGGTCCGCGCGCTTCGGCGCGCCGCCGGCCGACCTGCGCGAGCAGGCGCGTCAGGCCCGCTTCCTGGCCGCGCGTGGCTTCACGGCTGCCACCATCCAGCGCCTGCTGCGTCACCGCGACGAGGACTGACGCGCCCGCCAGCGCCGCCGGCGCACTAGATTTTGCTGCGGCGCAGCATGATAGAGTCCCTGCGCCTGCGCAGCCTGCCCCTGGGCGGCGCGCATGCCCCCGTCAGCCTGGAGCCAAGGAACTGGCCCAGACTCCAGCTGCTGACCCCCGGGACCAGTGATTCCTTCCTCGACAACCCACAAGGCGAGACAACGCGCATGAAGATCCACGAGTACCAAGGAAAGGAAGTGCTGCGGCAGGCCGGCGTGCCCGTGCCGCGCGGCATTCCGGCGTTCACGGTCCAGGAGGCGGTGGAGGCCGCGCAGAAGCTCGGCGGCAGCGTCTGGGTCGTCAAGGCGCAGATCCACGCCGGCGGCCGGGGCAAGGGCGGCGGCGTGAAGCTCGCCCGCTCCATCGAGGAGGTTCGCACGCTCGCCGGCCAGATCCTGGGCATGCAGCTCAAGACCCACCAGACCGGCCCCGAGGGCCAGAAGGTGCGCCGCCTGCTGATCGAGGAGGGCGCGGACATCCGCAAGGAGTACTACGTGGCCGCGCTCACCGATCGCGCCACGCAGAAGGTGGCCGTCATGGCCAGCTCCGAGGGCGGCATGGACATCGAGGAGGTGGCCCACGCCACCCCGGAGAAGATCATCAAGGTCTTCGTCGACCCGCAGGCCGGCCTCACCGAGGCGCAGGCCCAGCAGCTGGCCGACGGCATCGGCGTGCCTGCGGCCAGCCAGGCCCAGGCGCGCGACGTCTTCGCGCGGCTGGTCGCCTGCTACATGGCCACCGACGCGAGCCTGGCGGAGATCAACCCGCTCATCCTCGAAGGCAACGGCGGCATCAAGGCGCTGGACGCGAAGTTCAACTTCGACGCCAACGCGCTGTTCCGCCACCC
>JBMOGN010000434.1:0-1668 GCA_049318345.1 Rubrivivax sp.
ACTGACGCTGAACATCCTGCTGAGCTTCGCGCAGTTCGAGCGCGAACTGTCTGGCGAGCGCGTGCGCGACAAGATCGCCGCCTCACGCCAGCGCGGTATCTGGATGGGCGGGATGCCGCCTCTGGGCTACGACGTGGTCGAGCGCAAGCTCGTCATCAACCCCGACGAGGCCCGGCTGGTGCGTGAGATGTTCACCCGGTTCGCACAGGTGCCGTCCATGGACACGCTGATCCGCGACCTGCGAGCGCGCGGCGTCACCTCGAAATCCTGGACGACGAAGAAGGGCGTGACTCGGCCGGGCCGGCTGATCGACAAGGCCTACGGGTACTACATCTTCAACAACCCGCTGTACATCGGCCTGGTCGCCTACAAGGGGCAGAGCTACCCCGGGCAGCACGAGGCGATCGTCACCCAGGATGCCTGGGACCGGGTGCAGGAGCACATCAAGTCGGGCTGCCTGGCCAACAAGGGCGCCCATGCCGTGCGCTTCTCCAAGGCGCCGTCGCTGCTGCGTGGGCTGCTGTTCTCGGAGCAGGGCCGAGCTTTCACGCCGGGCTACACCTGCAAGGGCACCAAGCACTACCGCTACTACGTCAACACGGCCGCCATCAAGATCGGCACGCACGCCTGTGAGATTCGCCGGCTGCCGGCCGGGGAGATCGAGGCAGCGGTGCTCGACCAGATCAAGCAAGTGCTGCGCACGCCGGAGATCCTGGCCAGGACCGTGCGCGAGGCCAAGGCCATGGAAGACGGTGTCGGCGAACCCGAGACGATTCAGGCCCTGCGCTCCATCGAGGAGGTCTGGGAGGAGCTCTTCCCCGCGGAGCAGTCAAAGATCGCCCACACCCTCATCGAGCGGATCATCGTCCGGCCGGACGGGGTGACCATCAACTGGCGGGCCGGCGGCATTGACGCCCTGCTGCGGTCGGCGCTACCGGCGCCTGACATGATGAAGGAGGCAGCATGACTGCTGGAGACCAGGCACCGACGCTGCAGACCAACTTGCCCATGACGTTTCGCCGCCGCGGCGGCAAGGCGGTGATCGTCCTGCCCGATGGCTCGCGCGCCGTGGGCAAGCCGGCCATGACCATCGACAACACGATGATCAAGCTGATCGCCCGGGCGCACCGCTGGCAGCAACTGCTTCTGCAGGGCGTCTACGCATCGATCGAGGAGTTGGCGGAGGCCGAGGCGATCAACCCGTCCTACGTGAGCCGGGTGATGCGGCTGGCCTGTCTGGCCCCTGAGATCACCGAGGCGATCCTGGAGGGCCAGCACCCTGCTCACCTCACGGCCAAGGAACTGCTGGCGCCGTTCCCGCTGGACTGGGGTGGCCAGCGGGCGCACTTCAAGCTGGGCTGATCCGCACTCAAGCCAGCAGGCCGGCCGTCTACCTGAGGATCAGGTAAAGCACGATCGCAATCAGCACCATCCAGAGCACGCCGCGCCAAGGCCTGCCCCGGTAGGGCTCGGCCGGCGCAGGCTCCGACCCATCCACTAGCGTCTGCCGGTAGGACAGCCCCGTCCCTGGCGCACCCACCGTGCCGGTGATCTTGTCACCCCGAACATTGACCGACGCACCCGGACCGCCGACCGTCCAGGACGTACCCGACTTGCTCAAGTTAAGGGTTAACCCTTTGAAGATGCGGATGCGCTTCTGAAATCGGA
>JBMOGN010000435.1:0-1645 GCA_049318345.1 Rubrivivax sp.
CTTCTGCGCCTTCTGCGCCTGCGCCGGCTCCCGCACCGGCTCCGGTGTCGGCACCGGCGTCTGCTCCAGCAGCTGCGCCGGCGGCTTCCCCCGCGGTGGCCGCCGTCCCGGCCCACCAGCCCGGCGTGCCTGCCGGGCGCCTGCCGCACGCCTCGCCTTCCATCCGCAAGTTCGCGCGCGAGCTCGGCGTGCCGATCGAGGAGGTCGCCGGCAGCGGCCCGAAGGGCCGCATCACCCAGCAGGACCTCCAGGCCTTCGTCAAGGGCGTGATGGCCGGCTCCGTGCAGACCGCCGCACAGAAGGCGCAGGCGCCTGCGGCCGCGCCAGCCGCCGCGGGCGGCGCCTTCCCGGGCCTGCTGCCCTGGCCCCAGGTGGACTTCTCGAAGTTCGGCCCCGTGGAGCGCAAGGACCTCTCCCGCATCAAGAAGATCAGCGGCGCCAACCTGCACCGCAACTGGGTGCTGATTCCGCACGTCACCAACCACGACGATGCGGACATCACCGAGCTCGAGGCCTTCCGCCTGCAGCTCAACAAGGAGCACGAGAAGTCCGGCATCAAGGTCACGATGCTCGCCTTCCTGATCAAGGCCTCGGTGGCGGCGCTCAGGAAGTTCCCCGAGTTCAACGCCTCGCTCGACGGCGAGCAGCTCGTCTTCAAGAGTTATTACCACATCGGCTTCGCGGCCGACACGCCCAACGGCCTCGTGGTGCCGGTGATCAAGGACGCCGACCGCAAGGGCATCCTGCAGATCAGCCAGGAGATGAGCGAGCTGGCCAAGAAGGCGCGCGACGGCAAGCTCGCGCCGGCCGACATGAGCGGCGGGTGCTTCAGCATCAGCTCGCTCGGCGGCATCGGCGGGCGCTACTTCACGCCCATCATCAACGCGCCGGAAGTCGCCATCATGGGCGTGTGCCGCAGCAGCACCGAGCCGCGCTGGGACGGCAAGCAGTTCGCCCCGCGCCTGATCCTGCCGCTGTCGCTGAGCTGGGACCACCGCGTCATCGACGGTGCCGCCGCGGCCCGCTTCAACGCCTACTTCGCGCAGATCCTGGCGGACTTCCGCCGGGTGATGCTGTAAGGAGGGCACGGCCATGGCCCTCATCGAAGTCAAGGTCCCGGATATCGGCGACTTCAAGGAAGTCGCCGTCATCGAGGTGCTGGTGAAGGTGGGCGACACCATCCGCGCCGAGCAGAGTCTCGTCACCGTCGAGAGCGACAAGGCCTCGATGGAGATTCCCTCCTCGGCCGCCGGCGTGGTACGCGAGATGCGCGTGGCGTTGGGGGACAAGGTCGCCGAGGGCTCGGTGCTGCTGCTGCTCGAAGCTGCCGGCGCGGCCTCGGCGGCGGCCCCGGCCGCCCCACCTGCACCCGCTGCATCTGCTGCACCCGCTGCGTCCGCGGCACTCTCTGCAAGCCCCGCGCCGGCGCCCGTGGCCTCCACCTACGCCGGCACGGTCGACCTCGAGTGCGACCTGATCGTGCTCGGCGGCGGGCCGGGCGGCTACTCGGCCGCCTTCCGCGCCGCCGACCTCGGCATGAAGGTGGTGCTCGTGGAGCGCTATGCCTCGCTCGGTGGCGTGTGCCTGAACGTGGGCTGCATCCCGAGCAAGGCGCTGCTGCATGTGGCCGCGGTGATGGACGAGG
>JBMOGN010000436.1:0-1638 GCA_049318345.1 Rubrivivax sp.
CCGCCATCATGGTGCCGCCGGTGGCGATCAGGTCGTCGATCAGCACCACGCGGTCGCCGGGCTTCACGGCGTCGGTGTGCATCTCCACCGTGGCGCTGCCGTACTCGAGCTCGTAGGACTCCTGCACCGTGGTGAAGGGCAGCTTGCCCTTCTTGCGGATGGGCACGAAGCCCAGGTTGAGCTCGTAGGCGACCACCGATCCGATGATGAAGCCGCGAGCGTCCAGCCCCGCGATCACGTCCGGCCGCACGTCGAAGTAGCGGTGCACGAACTCGTCGATCAGCACCCGGAAGACGCGCGGCGTGGACAGCAGCGGCGTGATGTCGCGGAACTGCACGCCCGGTGCGGGCCAGTCGGGCACGGTGCGGATGTGCGCGCGGATGACGTCGGCCGCAGGCGTGAGCTGGGACATCTTCGGGGCTCCTGGAGTCGGGGGTTCAGCCTTCGAGCAGCCGGCCCTCGGCCAGCGCGAGGGCTTCGGGCAGGCCGGAGAGCACGAGCGTGTCGCCCGCGCCCAGCACGCGCGTGGCCTCGGGCTCGACCACCGAGCCGGCGGCCAGCCGCACCGACACCACCTGCACCCCGATGGCGTGCAGCGCCAGGTGCCCGAGTGGCTGGCCCACGCAGCCGCCGGCCGCCGGCAGCGTGACGCTGTGCAGCCGGGCCTGCTCGAGCTCCTGCACGGTGTCGTCGTCGGCGCCGTGGAAGTAGCCGCGCAGCAGGCGGTAGCGGGCGTCCCGCGCGTCGCGCGTGATGCGGATGACCCGCGCCATGGGCACGCCCACCAGCGCCAGGGCGTGGCCAGCCAGCATCAGAGAGCCCTCGATGGCCTCGGGCACCACCTCGGTGGCGCCGGCCGCGCGCAGCCGGTCCATGTCGGTGTCGTCCACCGTGCGCACGATCACCGGCACCGTGGGCGCGTGCTCGCGCACCAGGCCCAGGATCTTCAGCGCTGAAGGGGTGTCGTGGTAGGTGATCACCACCGCGCTGGCGCGCGCCAGGCCCGCGGCCATGAGGCTCTGCAGCCGCGCCGCGTCGCCGAACACGACGCTCTGCCCGGCCGCCGCGGCCTGGCGCACGCGGTCGGGGTCCAGGTCCAGCGCCATGTAGGGGATGCGCTCCGGGTCGAGCAGCCGCGCCAGGTTCTGCCCGCTGCGGCCGTAGCCGCAGATGATCACGTGCGCCTCGCTGGCCATCGAGCGCCGCGCGATGGAGGTCAGCGCCACCGACTGCAGCATCCAGTCCGTGGCCGACAGGCGGTTGACGATGCGGTCGCTGTACATCACCAGGAAGGGCGCCACCAGCATCGACAGCACCATGCTGGCCAGCACCGGGCTCACCCACTGCGGGGCCACGAGCTGGCGCTCGGCGGCCAGCGTCAGCAGCACGAAGCCGAACTCGCCGGCCTGCGCCAGGTACAGGCCCGTGCGCAGCGCCACACCCGGAGTGGCCCGGAACAGGCGCGCCAGCGCGGCGATGAGCGCGAACTTCGCCACCACCGGGCCGGTGGTCAGCAGCAGCACGAGGAACCAGTTGTCCCACACCGGCCGCCAGTCCAGTTTCATGCCGATGGTGATGAAGAACAGCCCCAGCAGCACGTCGTGGAAGGGCCGGATGTCGGTCTCCACCTGGTGCTTG
>JBMOGN010000437.1:0-1636 GCA_049318345.1 Rubrivivax sp.
GCGCCGCGTCCTCGCCGGGCTCGCCGCAGGCGGCCATCCAGTTGGCGCTGAGCTTCACGCGCTCCAGGCTGATCGGCGCGGCCAGCAGGTTGGTGAGGGCCTCACCCACGGCCATGCGGCCCGAGGCCGGCGCGTCCAGCGCAGCCAGCGGCGTGCGCTCGCCCATGCTCATGGCCTCGCCGCGCAGGCCGTCGAAGTCAGCGAGCGTCACGGCGCAATCGGCCACGGGCACCTGCCACGGGCCGACCATCTGGTCGCGGTGGGTGAGGCCGCCGACGGTGCGGTCGCCGATGGTCACGAGGAAACGCTTGCTCGCCACCGTGGGGTGGCGCAGCACGTCGAAGGCGGCGCGCTCCAGGCTCACGCCAGTCAGATCGAGCGCCGGCTCGCGGCGGGCCACCCGGCGCACATCACGGTGCAGGCGCGGCGCCTTGCCCAGCAGCACCTCCATGGGCATGTCGATGGGCCGCTTGCCGCCCGGTCCGTCCTCGAGCACGAGCTGGCGCGCGCCGCTCGCGCGCCCCACCACCGAGTACGGGCAGCGCTCGCGGGCGCACATCTGCTCGAACAGCGGCAGCGCGGCAGGATCGATCGCCAGCACATAGCGCTCCTGGCTCTCGTTGCACCAGGCCTCGGCCGGGGACAGGCCGCTTTCCTGCAGCGGCACCTGACGCAGGTCGAAGACCGCACCGCGCCCAGCGCCGTCCACGAGCTCGGGGAAGGCGTTGCTCAGCCCGCCCGCGCCCACGTCGTGGATCGCCAGCACAGGGTTGGACTCGCCCAGCGCCCAGCAGTGGTTGATGACCTCCTGCGCACGGCGCTGGATCTCGGGGTTGCCGCGTTGCACCGAGTCGAAGTCCAGTTCGGCGGCGTTCACACCGGCAGCCATCGAGCTGGCCGCTCCGCCACCCATGCCGATGCGCATGCCCGGCCCGCCGAGCTGCACCAGCAGCGTGCCGGGAGGGAACTCGCGCTTGTGCGTCTGCGAGGCCTCGATGCAGCCCAGGCCGCCGGCAATCATCACCGGCTTGTGGTAACCGCGCACCACGCCCGCCACCTCCTGCTCGAAGGTGCGGAAGTAGCCGCCCAGGTTCGGGCGGCCGAACTCGTTGTTGAAGGCCGCGCCGCCCAGCGGCCCCTCGGTCATGATCTGCAGCGCGCTGGCCACGTGGCCGGGCCGGCCCACCGCTTGGCTCTCCCAGGGCTCGCCTGCACCCGGCAGGCGCAGGTGGCCCACCGAGAAGCCGGTGAGCCCAGCCTTGGGCCGCGCACCCCGCCCCGTGGCCCCCTCGTCGCGGATCTCTCCGCCCGCGCCAGTGGCGGCCCCCGGGAAGGGCGCGATGGCGGTGGGGTGGTTGTGCGTCTCCACCTTCATCAGCACATGGGCAGTGGCCGCGCGCGCGCCATAGCGCGGGGCGTTCGTGTAGCCCTCTGGCAGCCACAGCCGGGCCGGGCCGCCTTCCATGACGGCGGCGTTGTCGCTGTAGGCCACCACCGTGCGCTGCGGCGAGACGGCCTCGGTGTGGCGGATCATCCCGAACATCGAGTGCGGCTGCTCGACGCCGTCGATGGTGAATCGGGCGTTGAAGATCTTGTGCCGGCAGTGCTCGCTGTTGGCCTGCGCGAACATCATCAG
>JBMOGN010000438.1:0-1629 GCA_049318345.1 Rubrivivax sp.
AGGCCAGGCCGCCGCCGCGCAGCCGCAGGCTCATCACGCCGCTGTCCTCGGCCTCGATGTCGCGCAGCTGCGTGGCGGTGTAGGCGTGCACGTTGTCCACCGGGCCGACGAGCCAGTCGACCATGTCCACGTAGTGACTGGCCTGGTTCATGAAGGCGCCGCCGTCCAGGTCCCAGCGGCCGCGCCAGGGGGCGTCGTCGTAGTAGCTCTGGGGGCGGGTCCAGAACACGTTGACGGTGACCATGTGGATGCGCCCGAAGCGGCGCGCATCGATGGCGCGCTTCAGCCGCTGCAGCGTGGCGTTCAGGCGGTTCCGCTTGACGACGAAGAGCTTCACGCCGGCATCGCGGCAGGCGCGCACCATCGCCACGCCCTCGTCCCACTTGGTGGCCATGGGCTTCTCCGTGACCACGTGGCGGCCAGCCTTCGCGGCGAGGATCGCCTGCTGCGGGTGCAGCCCGCTGGGCGTGGCCAGCACCACCACATCGGCCTGGCCCTCAGCCAGCAGGGCCTGCAGGGAGCCGAAGCCCGCCGCGCCGGTGCGCGAGACGGCCGCGGCCAGCGCCTCGGGCCGGTTGTCGCACACCGCGACGAGCTCGGCCCGCTGCGCGTGCTGGCGCAGGGCGTCGATGTGGTTGGCGCTGATGCGGCCGCAGCCCACCAGGGCGAAGCGGATCGGGCGGTCGGTGATCGGCAGCATGGGCCGGAATTGTACGGACCCGTCCTAGAATCGAAGGTTCGCCCATCGACGCCACCCGAGCGTAGCCACCCGAGCGCCATCATGTCCCACCCGAGCCCCGCGCCTGCCGCCCCTGACGACAACCAGCTCATGGTGGAGCGGCGCGAGAAACTGGCGGCGCTGCGTGAGCAGGCCCGCGCCAGCGGGCAGGCGGCCTTCCCGAACGACTTCAAGCCCACGCACCACGCGGCCGACCTGCACCACCGCCACGGCCAGGTGCCCAACGAGGAACTCGAGCCGCAGGGCATCCGCGTGGCCATCGCCGGGCGGCTGATGCTCAAGCGCGTCATGGGCAAGGCCTGCTTCGGCACCCTGCAGGACGCCTCGGGGCGCATGCAGCTGTACGTGACGCAGGACAACGTGGGCGAACAGGCGCTGGCCGCCTTCAAGCACTGGGACCTGGGCGACATCCTGGCCTGCGAAGGCACGCTGTTCCGCACCAAGACCGGCGAGCTCTCGGTGAAGGCCAGCCGCGTGCGGTTGCTCACCAAGAGCCTGCGGCCGCTGCCCGACAAGTTCCACGGCATGACCGACCAGGAGCAGAAGTACCGCCAGCGCTACGTCGACCTGATGACCGACGAGCATGCGCGTGCGCGCTTCGTGGCGCGCAGCAAGGCGGTGAGCTCCATCCGCCAGTTCATGGTCGAGCACGGCTTCCTCGAGGTGGAAACGCCGATGCTGCACCCCATCCCCGGTGGGGCGAACGCCAAGCCCTTCGTCACGCACCACAACGCGCTGGACCAGGAGATGTTCCTGCGCATCGCGCCCGAGCTCTACCTCAAGCGTCTGGTGGTGGGCGGCTTCGAGCGCGTCTTCGAGATCAACCGCAACTTCCGCAACGAAGGCATCTCGGTCCGGCACAACCCGGAATTCACGATGATGGAGTTCTA
>JBMOGN010000439.1:0-1624 GCA_049318345.1 Rubrivivax sp.
CTGTGGACGCCGCCGCACTTCTGGGCGCTGGCGCTGTACCGCACCGAGGACTACCGCAAGTCCGGGCTGCCGATGCTGCCCGTCACGCACGGGCCGGAGTTCACGCGGCTGCAGGTGCTGCTGTACACGCTGGTGCTGTTCGCCGCGACGCTGCTGCCCTTCATCTTCCGCATGAGCGGCTGGATCTACCTCCTGAGCGCGGTCGTGCTCGGGGGCATGTTCATCGTCTACGCGTTCCAGCTCTGGCGCCACTACAGCGACGCGCTGGCGCGCAAGACTTTCCGCTTCTCCATCTGGCACCTGTCGCTGCTGTTCGCCGCGCTGCTGGTGGACCACTACCTCGGCCCATGGCTGTCCTCGCGCCTGGGTTGAACCTCGGCCGGCGCGCGGCGGCGCTCACCGTGGCCGCGTGCGCGCTGGCGCTGACAGGCTGCGACCGCCTGGGCCTGGGCGGCACGAAGCCGGCCTTCCAGGCCGTGGACATCACCGGCGCGCAGTACGCGCGCGAGCTCTCGCTGCCGGATGCCGACGGGCGCCCGCGCACGCTGGCCGAGTTCAAGGGCCAGGTGGTGGTTGTCTTCTTCGGCTTCACACAGTGCCCGGATGTGTGCCCCACCACGCTGGGCGAACTGGCCGAGGCCAAGCGTTTGCTCGGCGCGGACGGCGCGCGGGTGCGGGGCGTGTTCGTGAGCGTCGACCCCGAGCGCGACACGCCGGAGATCCTGCGCGCCTATGTGGCGGCCTTCGACCCGGGTTTCGTTGCGCTGCGCGGCACGGCCGAGCAGACGCTGGCGGCGGCGCGCGAGTTCAAGATCTACTTCAACAAGGTGCCGGGCAAGACACCCGGCAGCTACACCATCGACCACACGGCCGGCTCCTACGTCTTCGACGCGAGCGGCCGGGTGCGCCTCTTCACCCGCCACGGCACGGGCGTGCCCGCGCTGGTGCACGACCTGAAGATCCTGCTGCAGGAGAAGTAGGGGGAGGGCCGGCGGGCGGGCCGCCGGCGCTCAGGCGCTCAGGCGTGCTCGAGCGCCTGGCGCATCTTCTTGAGCGCGGCCACCTCGATCTGGCGGATGCGCTCGGCGCTCACGCCGTACTCGGCGGCGAGCTCGTGCAGCGTCATCCCGCCCGAGGCATCGTCGTTCACCTTGAGCCAGCGCTCCTCGACGATGCGGCGGCTGCGCGCGTCCAGCACCTGCAGGGCCTGACTGATGCCGTCGCCGGCCATCCAGTCGCGCTGTGCGGCTTCCAGTGCCCGCGTGGGCTCGTGGCGCTCGTCGGCCAGGTAGGCGATGGGCGCGAATTCGTCCTCGCCCTCTTCGCCCTGGGGCTCCAGGGCCATGTCGCCGCCCGCCAGGCGGGTCTCCATCTCGACGACTTCCTCGGGCTTGACCTGCAACTCGCGGGCCACGACCTCGACTTCGGCCGGGCTCAGCGTGCTGCGGTGCGTCTGGCCGTCGGCCGCGTCGGCGCGGAAGCCCTGCTTCATCGAGCGCAGGTTGAAGAAGAGCTTGCGCTGGGCCTTGGTGGTGGCGACCTTGACCATGCGCCAGTTCTTCAGGATGTATTCGTGGATCTCGGCCTTGATCCAGTGCAGCGCGTAGCTGACCAGGCGCACGCC
>JBMOGN010000440.1:0-1612 GCA_049318345.1 Rubrivivax sp.
TCGTAGATGTCGTCGGTGTCGATCAGGATCTCGCCGATGTCCGCGGTGAAGTAGTCGCGGATGGCGCGGATGACGAGCGAGCTCTCCTGGTAGATGAGGAACGCACCCTTGCCGGCCTTGGACGCCTCGTCGATGGCGCTCCACAGCTTGAGCATGTAGTTGAGGTCCCACTGCAGCTCGGCGGCGCTGCGGCCGATGCCCGCGGTGCGCGCGATCAGGCTCATGCCCTTGGGGTACTCGAGCTGCTCGAGGTTCTCCTTGAGCTCCTCGCGGTCCTCGCCCTCGATGCGCCGGCTCACGCCGCCGCCGCGCGGGTTGTTGGGCATCAGCACCAGGTACCGGCCGGCCAGGCTGACGAAGGTGGTGAGCGCCGCACCCTTGTTGCCGCGCTCTTCCTTCTCCACCTGCACCAGCAGTTCCTGGCCTTCCTTGATGGCGTCGCCGATCTTGGCGGTGCGCGCATCGGCGCCCTCGCGGAAGTAGTTGCGCGAGATCTCCTTGAAGGGCAGGAAACCGTGGCGGTCCTCGCCGTAGTCGACGAAGCAGGCTTCGAGGGCCGGCTCCACGCGCGTGACCACCGCCTTGTAGATGTTGCCCTTGCGCTGTTCGCGCCCCTCGATCTCGGTCTCGAAGTCGAGCAGCTTCTGGCCGTCGACGATTGCCAGGCGCCGCTCTTCGGGCTGCGTGGCGTTGATGAGCATGCGCTTCATGTCGTGCACTCCTCTTGCAACCCGGCGCACCGCCCCCTCCAGGGGCGGGCCCGGGCATCACCGCGCCGCCTGCTCCCAGGGAGCCAGCAGCGCCATCCCGATGCACGAGACACGCAAGAAGAACCGATGAAGCGAATCGCCCTGGACTGCGAGGATGAGCAAGGGGCCGGCAGCGCGCGCGCGGCGCGCGGCGCGGGCAGGCTCAGGTTCGCAGCGTTGGCGCGTGCGCGCGGGCTCCGGCCGGGGACAGCGCGACGTCGAGGCCCCGTCCCGCGGCGCGGCGCGCCGGTCGGGCTGCGCACCACGCAGGTCTCGCCGGCCGGATGCCGGGGCCTTGCGCGGGGCAGGGGGAGGGGGACGTGGCGGTCATCGCTGGCGGCTCGGTGGGCCTTTGCGGCGGGAACCAGCTGCAGGCCGATGGCGGCCGGGCCTCTGATTCCGTGATCTTTCGTCGGTATCCCGTCTTCGACGGGATGGTTCTCGCTCGTCGTGTCTCTGCCGCCGGGGCTCCGGAACCCTCCGCTGACTCAGGCAGGCGGAACTGGACTGGAAGCCGCAGCGTTGCATCAACGCTTGTGGCTGGCCGGGCCGAACCCTTGCCAGCCGATCCCGTTTGCGCTGCGCGGCCCGGGTAAACTCCCGGAAATCAAGCACTTGCAGCACGAACGTGGAGCGCCGCATTATACGCCCCCGGGGCGCGGCGGGCACGCGAAGTGCACCCGGCAAGCCCCCCATCCCGACTGATCGGCCCGCGAAGGCGGCCGCCACGGCCGCCGCGTCCGCCGCGGCCCCCCAACCGGGCGCTCCTGCCGCCCAGGTTCAGCGCCTGCGGGTGGACGAGGACTCGGCCGGCCAGCGGCTGGACAACTTCCTGCTTCGCCTGCTCAAGGGCGTGCCCAAGA
>JBMOGN010000441.1:0-1609 GCA_049318345.1 Rubrivivax sp.
GGCGTACTCGATCTCGACGCCCTCGGCATGCACCTCATCAACCCTGCGTTCCGGCCCCAGCCGCCCGCCGCGCCGCGGCAGGGCGCCGCGGGCTGGGTCGTATGGGCCGCCGCGCTGTTTGCGCTGGCGAGCCTGGCGTGGCGGGCCTGGCGCCCGCGCAGCCTCTTCGAAGCGGCGCTGGAGCTGAGCCTGGTTGCGGCCTTGCTGGCCCTGGTCTGGCGGAAGGCCCCCGACACGGACCCCCTCACGACCGCTGCGGTGCTCGGCCTGACCCTGCTGGCCGCGGGCCTGATGCTCTGGCGCGCGCGGGGCCAGCCCGTCTGGCCGGCGCGCCGCCGCGCGCTGCTGGCGGCCTGCCTGAGCGCCGCGGTGATGACATGCGTCGTGACGTGGATGTGGTGAGGCCCATCCCGGCCGAGGCTGGCTACCCCGCCGGTCTCTTCAAGCGTCCGCGGGTGGCTTGACGATCCACCGCCACACCGCCACACCGCCAGCACGCTGCCAACCAGGATCAGCAGTGCACACATGCAGGCAAAGACGATGACGGCACCCATGGGGAGTATCGCCAGCAGCAAGCTCGTGGACATCTCGCTCCTGGCGACGAACCTCCCTGTGGACGGCAGCGTCCGAGCGGATGAGCCCTTTGCCGGTCAGCGAGAGCTGCTGGAGCAACGCCTCGCCACCCCGGCGGGGAAGGCCTTGCCGCCAGCCAGTGCGCTCGTGGCCGGGCGACTGGGCAACGGCGAGCCCGAACTGCTGCTGATGGGCACCCCCACGCACGGCGGTGCGCCGCTCACGCGCGACGCGCGCTTCGAACTCGGCTCGGTCACCAAGGCCCTGGTCGGCAGCCTGCTGGCGAAGATGGCGGCACAGGCCCGCCTGGGGCTGGATGACCCCGTCGGGCGCTGGGTACCCGAGTTGAAGGGCAAGCCCGCGGGCATCCTCACGTTGCGCAGCCTGGCCACGCACCACTCGGGCTTGCCACGTTTGCCGATGTCGGCGGCCTTTGTGTGGTCGTTCCTGAGAAGTCTGCGCGACCCCTACCGGCACTACAGCGTCGCCAGCATGCTGTCGTACCTGCGTGCCTGGGCCCCGCGGGGGCAGATCGAATACGCCTACTCCAATCTGGGTTTCGCCCTGCTCGGCCTGGCGCTGGAGCGCGCCGCCGAACAGCCCCTGGCCAGCCTGATGGCCGGCGAGATCCTGCAACCCGCCGCGGCCTCCGGGGCCGGGCTGGAGCCCGGACTCGCCGTGGGCCAGGTCCAGGGCCATGATGCCCGCGGGCGTCCCACGCCCGCCTGGAACATGGGCGCCTTTGCCGGGGCTGGCGCGCTGCGTGCCAACGCGCCGCAGATGCTCGCGCTGCTGGAGGCCGCGCGGCTCGGCCGCACGCCCTTTGACGTCGGGGCGCATCGCGAGCAGGCCTGGCGGGATGCCACGGGTCTGGTGGGCTTGGGATGGATGCGTACCGAGACGCCCGGCGAGCGCGTCGTCTGGCACAACGGCCGGACGTTCGGGTTCAGCAGTTTCTTCGGCTACAGCGAGGTCAGCGGGCGCGCCGTGGTGCTGATGGCCAATGGCGTACTCGATCTCGACGCCCTCGGCATGC
>JBMOGN010000442.1:0-1608 GCA_049318345.1 Rubrivivax sp.
TGCGCGTGCGCGGCGCGCGCACGCACAACCTGAAGAACGTCGACCTCGACATCCCCAAGCACGCGCTGGTCGTGATCACGGGGCTGTCGGGCTCGGGCAAGTCGAGTCTGGCCTTCGACACGCTGTATGCCGAAGGCCAGCGCCGCTACGTGGAGAGCCTGTCGGCCTACGCCAGGCAGTTCCTGCAGCTGATGGACAAGCCCGACGTGGATGTCATCGAGGGCCTGTCGCCCGCCATCAGCATCGAGCAGAAGGCCACCTCGCACAACCCGCGCTCCACGGTGGGCACGATCACCGAGATCCACGACTACCTGCGGCTGCTGTACGCCCGCGCAGGCACGCCCTACTGCCCCGAGCACCGCGTGAGGCTGGCCGCGCAAAGCGTCAGCCAGATGGTGGACGCCTGCCTGGTGCAGCCCGAGGGCACGCGGCTGATGATCCTGGCCCCGGTGGTGCGCGACCGCAAAGGCGAGTTCGCCGACACCCTGGGCAGCCTGCAGGCCCAGGGCTTCGTGCGCTTTCGCATCGACGCGCGCATCGTGGAGGCAGGCGAGCTGCCAGCGCTGAAGAAGAACGAGAAGCACGACATCGACGTCGTCGTGGACCGCCTGCGCACCGCCCCCGGCTCCGCGCAGCGCCTGGCCGAGAGCTTCGAGACGGCGCTGCGCCTGGCCGACGGGCGCGCGCTCGCACTGGCGCAAGGCCCGGGCACGGAGAGCCAGGCGCCGGTGGAGCTGGCCTTCAGCCGCAAGTTCGGCTGCCCGCACTGCAGCTACTCCATCCCCGAGCTGGAGCCCCGCCTGTTCTCCTTCAACTCGCCCATGGGCGCCTGCACGGGCTGCGACGGGCTCGGGCAGGTCACGGTCTTCGACCCGCAGCGCGTGGTGGCCTTCCCTTCGCTGAGCCTGGCCAGCGGGGCGGTCAAGGGCTGGGACCGGCGCAACGCCTACACCTTCGGGATGCTGCAAAGCGTGGCCCAGCACCTGGGCGTGGATCTCGAGGTGCCCTTCGAGCAGCTGCCCGAGCGCGCGCGCGAGATGCTGCTCAACGGCTCGGGCCAGGAGGACATCGAGTTCACGTACCAGGCCGAGGGCGCGGGCGGGCGGCGGCGCACGGTGCGCCGCCGCCACCCCTTCGAGGGCATCCTGCCCAACCTCGAGCGCCGTTTCCGCGAAACCGACTCGCCCACCGTGCGCGAGGAGCTCGCGCGCTACCAGGCCGCGCGCGCCTGCCCGGCCTGCGCAGGCACGCGGCTGCGGCGCGAGGCGCGCCACGTGCTGCTGCAATCCGCCGGCGAGCCCGCGGGCCGGGCCATCTTCGAGCTCGAGCGTGCCACGCTGGCCGACTGCCTGGCGTGGTTCGAGCGCCTGGAGCTGTCCGGGGCGAAGGCGGCCATCGCGCAGAAGATCCTGCGGGAGATCCGCTCGCGGCTGAAGTTCCTCAACGACGTGGGCCTGTCCTACCTGAGCCTGGAGCGCAGCGCCGACACGCTGTCGGGTGGTGAGGCCCAGCGCATCCGCCTGGCCAGCCAGATCGGATCGGGCCTGACCGGTGTGATGTACGTGCTGGACGAGCCCAGCATCGGGCTGCACCAGCGCGACAACGAGC
>JBMOGN010000443.1:0-1576 GCA_049318345.1 Rubrivivax sp.
GGCCACGATCACGGTGCAGGCGCCGCAGTCGCCTTCGCCGCAGCCTTCCTTCGTGCCGGTGCAGCGCGCGTCCTCGCGCAGCCAGTCGAGCACGGTGCGTGTCACCGGGGCGTTTCCCACCTCCTGCACCGCGCCACGGTGAATGAAGCGGATCGGCCGCAGGGGCGCCGCGGCCGGCAGAGGGGGGGAGGGGTTCAGGGACAGGGTCATCCGGGGCGCTGCTCCTGGGCGTGCGCGCGACGATAGCGCCGTGGCAGCGTGATGGTATACGAAAAGATTCATGGAACGCATAATGTGAGAGTTATGCCAAGAACCGCGCCGGTGCCCACGATTCCCGGCACCATCGACCTCCACCTCGTGCGCGTGCTCCACACCGTGATTGCCGAGCGCAGCGTCTCGCGCGCCGCGCTGCGCCTGCAGGCCTCGCAGCCGGCGGTGAGTGCGCAGCTGCGTCGCCTTCGCGCCCTCACGGGCGACCCGCTGCTCGTGCGCGCCGGCCGCGGCCTGGCGCCCACGCCGGGCGCGCTGGCGATGCTCGAGCCCGCCGAGCGGCTGCTGGCTGAGGCCGACCTGCTGTTCTCCCCGCGCCAGCGCCAGGCGCCCTTCGAGCCGCGCACCAGCGCCCTGACGGTGCGGCTGGCCGCCAGCGACTACCTGGACCCGTGGTTCCTGCCCGCGCTCGTGGCACGGCTGCAGCGCGAGGCGCCCGGGCTGCGGGTGGAGCTGCCCGGCCTGTCGGCAGACTTCGATTTCCGCCGCAAGCTCGAACTCGGCGAGCTCGATCTGGTGGTGGGCAACTGGCTGCAGCCGCCTGCCGAGCTGCACCTGGGCCGGCTGCTGAGCGACGAGGTGGTGTGCCTCGTGGCGGCCGACCACCCCGCCGCCCGCCAGCCCCGGGCCTGGACGCGCGAGCGCTACCTGGCCAGCGAGCATGTGGCGCCGGCCCCGTTGCAGGCCGGTTCGCCCGGCGTCATCGACGAACACCTCGCCATGCGCGGCCTGCAACGTCGCATCGCGGTGCACGCCGCGCACTTCGGGCTCATCCCCGGCATGGTGGCGCGCACGCGCCTGGTGCTGACCACCGGGCGCCAGTTCTGCAGCCGCTACACCGCGGCGCTGCCGGTGCGCGTGGTGCCGTGCCCGGCGGGCTTCCCGCCGATGAACTACTACCAGCTCTGGCACGAGCGCACGCACGCCGCACCGGCCCTGCGCTGGTTGCGCGAGCAGGTGCGCGATGTCGCGCGCGAGCTCGCGCACGGGGGCGAGCGGTGACCGCATCGCGCCTGGCCCTGCGCGGCGACCTGCTGGACTTCACCGGCGAGCCGGCCCTGGACGACCCCGCGCGCGGCGCCGAGCGCTGGCGCCCCGACCACTGGCTGCTCATCGAGGACGGGCGCATCCAGGCCGTGCAGCCCGAGGAGCCGCCCGCACACTGGCCGCGCGCCGACCACCGCGGCTGCCTCGTGCTGCCGGGCTTCATCGACACCCACGTGCACAGCGCGCAGCTGGACGTCATCGGCTCCTGGGGCACGCAGCTGCTGGACTGGCTCAACACCCACACCTTCCCGGCCGAGCA
>JBMOGN010000444.1:0-1575 GCA_049318345.1 Rubrivivax sp.
CTAGGAGTCTGGGCGGCAGAGCGTCGGATGCCTGACAGGGTAAGGGCGATTTGGTAGGTTGCGGGTCATGACTGCGAGCTACCTTCCGTACGATCCGCAGCAGATGTTTCTGCTGCCGCCTGCGCTGCAGGAATGGTTACCCGAAGGCCATCTGGCGCACTTCATCAGCGACACGGTGGACACGCTGGATCTGAGCGCGTTCCATGCGCGCTACGCCGGTGGCGGGCCGCGCAACCAGCCGTTTCACCCGGCGATGATGGTGAAGGTGCTGTTGTACGGGTACGCGACGGGGGTGTTCAGTTCGCGCAAGATCGCGCGCAAGCTGCACGAGGACGTGGCATTCCGGGTGCTGGCGGCGGGGAACTTTCCGGCGCACCGCACGATCCGCGAATTCCGGGCACTGCACCTGAAGGAGTTGGCCGAGCTGTTCGTGCAGGTGGTGCGGCTGGCGCGCGAGATGGGGTTGGTGAAGCTGGGCACGATTGCGGTGGACGGCACGAAGCTCAAGGCCAACGCGAGCCGCCACAAGGCGATGAGCTACGAGCGGATGGTGCAGACCGAGCGGGAGTTGCGCACGCAGATCGAGGCGCTGCTGGCGCGTGCGCGTGCGGCCGACGAGGCCGAGAGGGACGAGCCCGAGGTGGACATCCCGGCCGAGATCGAGCGGCGCGAGGCGCGGCTGGCGGCGATCGTTGCGGCCCGCGAGCGCCTACAGGCGCGCCAGCGCGAGGCGGACCTCGAACGGGGCCGCACGCCGGACGATGAGAACAAGCCGCGCGGCAAGAACGGCAAGCTCAAGGGCGGGCGCTTCAAGCGCGACTTCGGCATCCCGAAGGAGACTGCGCAGGAGAATTTCACCGACCCCGACAGCCGGATCATGAAGCGCGCCGGCGGCGGCTTCGATGCGGGCTACAACGCGCAGACGGCGATCGACGATACGGCGCACCTCATCGTGGCGGCCGAGCTGACCAACTGCGCCAGCGACGCGGCCGAGTTGCCGAAGATGATCGAAGCCGTGCACACGAACCTGAAGGCGCTGCCGCGGCAGGTGCTGGCCGACACCGGGTACAAGGCCGAGGCGGTGTTCGAGACGCTCGTCGGGTGCGGCTGCGACGTGGTGGTGGCGCTGGGTCGAGAGGGCAAGGCGCAGTTGGCCGTCGACCCCGAGAAGATGCCGCACACGGCCGCGATGGCCACGAAGCTGCAGACCGATGCGGCTCGTCACGCCTATGCGCGACGCAAGTGGCTGGCCGAACCCCCCAACGGCTGGATCAAGCACGTGCTCGGGTTCAGGCAGTTCAGCATGCGGGGGCTGCAAAAGGTCCGGGCCGAGTGGAAGCTCGTGTGCCTGGCGCTGAATCTGCGCAGGATGGCGACGATGCAGGGGCGCTGATCAGCGGTGACCGCACGAACTGCGCATTCCAGACGACCATGACCGACCGGCACGGCCTCGTGACCGCCGACATCGGGATCGTGACCGGCCGATCCGCCGCGTACCAGACCGCCCCGCGTCGCGCAGTTGCCGTGCCCAGTCCAATCGATCCGAACGGCGGCGTCTGCCGCCCAGACTCCTAG
>JBMOGN010000445.1:0-1573 GCA_049318345.1 Rubrivivax sp.
GGAGTCGTGACCGAGAGGCCGAAGGTGCTCCCCTGCTAAGGGAGTATGCGGGCAAAACCTGCATCGAGGGTTCGAATCCCTCCGACTCCGCCAGTTCTCGTTGCCACGGGCCGATCGCGATGGGCAGGGCCTCATTGCAGCCCAGCCGGCGCCCGCCAGGGCAGAGGGTCGACCATGAGATATCTCCATACCATGGTCCGCGTGACCGACATCGAAGCCTCGCTTCGTTTCTACCGGGACGCGCTCGGCCTGGACGTGCTGTCCCGGCGCGACCACGAGGCCGGGCGCTACACGCTCGTGTTCCTGGCCGCGCCCGGTGACCACCTCGCGCAGATCGAGCTCACCTACAACTGGCCTGCACCGGACGGCACGGCAGAGGCCTACACCGGCGGGCGCAACTTCGGTCATGTGGCCTACGCGGTGGAGGACATCTATGCCACCTGCCAGCGTCTCGTTGACCACGGCGTGACCATCAGCCGCCCGCCGCGCGACGGGCGGATGGCCTTCGTGCGTTCGCCCGACGGCATCTCGATCGAGCTGCTCAACAAGGGCGGCGCCCGCCCGCCGGCCGAGCCCTGGGCCTCGATGCCGATCGTCGGCAGCTGGTGAACGGCGGCTTCGGCCGCGCCGCCGGCCTGCTCCGCAAGCCGGCCTGACTCCACGAAAGGCCTTCCATGCCCCTCAGCGACATCGAGATCGCCCAGCAGGCCACGCTGCGGCGCATCACCGACCTGGCGCGCGACCGCCTGGGCATCGATGATGCCCACCTCATTCCCTACGGTCATCACAAGGCGAAGATCGCGCTGCCGTTCATCGACTCCCTGCAGGATCGCCCGGACGGCAGGCTCATCCTCGTGACGGCCATCAGCCCGACGCCGGCTGGCGAGGGCAAGACCACGACCACGGTTGGCCTGGGTGATGCGCTGAACCACATCGGCAAGCGCGCCATCGTGGCGTTGCGCGAGCCTTCTCTCGGCCCGGTCTTCGGCATGAAGGGCGGAGCGGCCGGAGGAGGGCGGGCGCAGGTGGTGCCGATGGAGGACATCAACCTGCACTTCACGGGCGACTTCAACGCGATCGCTCTGGCCAACAACCTGCTCGCGGCCGCTCTGGACAACCACATCCACCACGGCAACCCCCTGGACGTCGACGTGCGTCGCATCAGCTGGCGCCGGGTGGTGGACATGAACGACCGGGCCTTGCGCCGCCTCACGGTCGGGCTGGGCGGGCCCGCCAACGGTTTCCCTCGCGAGGACGGCTTCGACATCGTCGTGGCCTCCGAGGTGATGGCCATCCTGTGCCTGGCGTCGTCGCTGGCTGACCTGAAGGAACGCCTGGGCCGCATCGTGGTGGCGCAGACTCGTGGCCGCCAGCCGGTGCGTGCCGCCGACCTGAAGGTGCACGGCGCGATGACCGTGCTGCTGAAGGACGCGTTGGCGCCCAACCTGGTGCAGACGCTGGAAAACAACCCGGCCATCCTGCACGGCGGGCCCTTTGCCAACATCGCGCACGGCTGCAACTCGGTGCTGGCCACGCGCACGGCGCTGAAGCTGGCGGACTACGTGGTCACCGA
>JBMOGN010000446.1:0-1572 GCA_049318345.1 Rubrivivax sp.
CCGCCCCCGGCCCCGGCCGCCCGGCCGGTTGCGCTGGCACCCGCCCCCGAGCCGGCGGCCTCCGCGCCCGCGGCCGAGGTGATCGCGCGCGCCGAGCCCCCACCTCCCGCTCCTCCGCCTGCGCCGCCACCCGCGCCGGCACCGCCGCAGCCGACACCCCCCGTTCCGCCTGAGCCGCAGCCTGCCCCGCCTCAAGTAGCTGCCCCGGCCCCGGCGCCAAGCCTGGCCCCGGCCCCCTTCCCAGCTGGTGCGGAGGCTCCCGCTGCGCCTGCTGTCGCCTTCGAGTGGCCGCCCTCCACGCGTCTGAGCTACACGCTCGTGGGGAACTTCCGTGGCCCCGTGGAAGGCACCGCGCGCGTGGAGTGGCTGCGCCAGGGCTCGCGCTACCAGGTGCACCTGGAGGTGCTGCTCGGGCCGAGCTTCGCGCCGCTGGTGCGCCGGCGCATGTCCAGCGACGGCGAGATCACGCCGCAGGGCCTGGGCCCGCAGCGCTACGAGGAGGAGACGCGCGTGCCGCTGTCCGCCACGCGGCGCCGCGTGGTGACCTTCGATGCCGCGCGCGTGGTGCTCAACGGCGGGCGGGAGGTGCCCACGCTGCCGGGCGTGCAGGACACGGCCAGCCAGTTCGTGCAGCTCACCTGGCTCTTCACCACGCAGTCGCAGCGGCTGCAGCCCGGGCAGACCATCGTCATGCCGCTGGCCCTGCCGCACCGCGTGGACCGCTGGCTCTACGACGTGGTGGGCCAGGAGACGGTGGAGTCGCCCGTGGGCCGCATCCCCACCTACCACGTCAAGCCGCGGCGTGAGAACCGCCAGGGCGACGAGCTGTCCATCGAGGGCTGGTTCGCGCCCACGCTGCAGTACCTGCCCGTGCGCATCATGATCCGCCAGGACGACCAGACCTGGGCCGACCTGACGCTGCAGCGCCTGCCCCAGCAAGCCGAGCGCTGAAGCTTGGGAGCTCGACGGCCCCGGCGCCCCCGATATAGTCTGCCGGCCTCACCTCGGAGACTTCCATGAACCCCGAACACATCATCGTCGAGACCCGCGGCGAGGGTGCGCACCGCACCGGCCTCATCACGCTGAACCGCCCCAAGGCGCTGAACGCGCTGAACGACGCGCTCATGGACGAACTCGGCGCGGCGCTGCTGGCCTTCGATGCCGACGACGGCATCGGCTGCATCGTCGTCACAGGCAGCGCCAAGGCGTTTGCCGCCGGCGCGGACATCTCGGCCATGGCGCGGCTGGAGTACCGCGACGTGGTGCTGGCCGGCTTCATCACGCGCAACTGGGAGACGATGCTGCGCGTCAGGAAGCCCGTGATCGCGGCGGTGGCCGGCTTCGCGCTGGGTGGGGGCTGCGAGCTGGCGATGATGTGCGACTTCATCATCGCCGCGGACTCCGCCAGGTTCGGGCAGCCCGAGATCAAGATCGGCATCATCCCCGGGGCCGGCGGCACGCAGCGCCTGCCGCGTGCGGTGGGCAAGAGCAAGGCCATGGACATGGTGCTCACCGGGCGCATGATGGACGCGGCCGAGGCCGAGCGCGCGGGCCTGGTGTCGCGCGTGGTGC
>JBMOGN010000447.1:0-1546 GCA_049318345.1 Rubrivivax sp.
TCGGCGGCCCGGGCGCGCTGCACCCGGTGCAGCAGGCGATGGTCGAGTGCCACGGCTCGCAGTGCGGCTTCTGCACACCGGGCTTCGTGATGTCGCTGGCGGCCACCTACGAGCGCCACTGCGCAGCCGGCACGCGCCCCACGCGCGGGCAGCTCGCCGACGACCTCGCCGGCAACCTGTGCCGCTGCACCGGCTACCGCCCGATCCTGGAGGCCGGGCAGCGCATGTTCGAGGTACCGGTCAGGCGCCTGGACGTGCAGGCGCTGGCCGACCAACTGCGGGCCCTGAAAGCGGGCCCGGCGGCCTCAGCCCTGCACCACGCCGCGCCCAACGCGGCGCAAGGCGGGCGCATCGACCACTTCCACGCCCCGCGCACGGCCGATGAGCTGGCCGCGCTGCGCCTGGCCGACCCTGGCGCGCGCCTGCTGGCCGGCTCCACCGACATCGGCCTGTGGGTGACCAAGCAGTTCCGCGACCTGGGCAACCTCATCTACCTGGGCGACGTGACCGAACTGCGGCACGTGAAGTGGCGCGAGGGTACCCTGCACATCGGCGCGGCCGCACCACTGGAAGATGCCTGGCAGGCCATCGCCGCCCGCTGGCCCACGCTGGCCGAGGTGGGCCTGCGCTTTGCCGGGCCGCCCGTGCGGCATGCCGGCACGCTCGTGGGCAACCTCGCCAACGGCTCGCCCATCGGCGACAGTGCGCCGATCCTGATGGCGCTGGGCGCGCGCCTCGTGCTGCGCCGCGGCGCGGTGCGCCGCACCCTCGCGCTGGAGGATTTCTACGTCGACTACATGCGCAACCGCCTGGAAGCAGGCGAGTTCGTCGAGGCCGCCGAGGTGCCGGACACACCGCCCGGACCTCCCGCAACCCCCGCAACTCCCATCTCACCCGATGCGACGGGCGACAAGACGCACGTGCGCGGCTGGAAGATCAGCAAGCGCTTCGACTGCGACATCTCGGCGTTGTGCGCGGGCCTGTACCTGCGCCTGGACGGCGCCGAGCGCGTCGTGGACGTGCGGCTGGCCTTCGGTGGCATGGCCGCCACCGTGCGCCGTGCCCATGGCGCCGAGGCGGCGCTTCGGGGCCAGCCCTGGAGCGAGGCAGCGCTGCGCGCCTCGCAGGCTGCGCTCGAGGCAGACTTCACGCCGCTGACCGACCTTCGCGCCAGCGCCGGCTACCGTCGCCAGGCCGCGCGCGGGCTGCTGGAACGGCTGTGGCTCGAAACCCGCGGGGCATCGCCCCTGCCGCCCGCGCTCACCTCGGTCTTCGCGCGCGAGGGGGCACCGTGAACCGTCCGCACGAACCCGCGGCGCCGCAGTCGCCCGCTCTCGCGCCGGCTGCCAGCCCGGCAGGCGAGGTGGGCATCTCCCGCCCCCACGAGTCGGCAGCGCTGCACGTCAGCGGCCAGGCCGCCTACACCGACGACACCCCCGAACTCGCCGGCACGCTGCACGCCGCGCTCGGGCTGTCGCCCGTGGCGCACGGGTGGCTGCGGGCGGTGGACGTCGCCGGGCTGCGCGCGCTGCCAGGCGTGGTGGAC
>JBMOGN010000448.1:0-1544 GCA_049318345.1 Rubrivivax sp.
CGTTGTGCTCAGCGGCTGCCACCCGTGGTTCGTGCCGGTGATCGCGAGGACTTGGCGGTAGGCGGCCAGCGCCTGCTGCTCGTCGTGGAGATTGTTCGCGGAATTGTCGCCCAGGGTCATCCAGGCAAAGAGCTGGTCGTGCAAGTCGCGTGCCACGGCCTGGCGACGCTGCGCCAGCGGGTGGGTGGCCGTCTGCCAGACGCAGAAGTCGGCGTGCGTGCCGGGTTCGAGCGAGCCGATCTCGTGGCCGAGCTGCAGGGCCTGCGCTGCGCCGCGCGTGGCCGCGTGCAGCAGCGCCCATGCCGTGACCCGGCGCTGCAGCCCCGCCTGCACCTGGTAAGCAGCCAGCAGCGTGCGGCGCATGGACAGGCTGGTGCCGCCGCCCACGTCGCTGGCCACGCTCACCGCCACGCCTGCCTCGCGCGCCGCGCGCCAGTCGAACAGCCCGCTGCCCAGAAACAGGTTGGAACTCGGGCAGAAGGCCACCTGCGAGCCAGCCGCGGCCAGCCGAACCCGGTCTTCGTCGTCCAGCCAGATGCCGTGGGCGAAGATGCTGCGCGGGCCGAGCAGCCCGTGCCGGGCATACACATCGAGGTAGCTGCGCGCTTCGGGGAACAGCTCGCGTACCCACTGCACCTCCTGCACGTTCTCGGCCACGTGCGTCTGCAGGTACAGCCCCGGCGCGCTGGCCAGCAGCCGGCCAGCCAGCGCCAGCTGGGCCTCGCTCGAGGTGGGCGCAAAGCGCGGCGTCACGGCGTAGGCCAGGCGCCCCTGGCCGTGCCAGCGCTCGATCTGCGCCCGGCACACACGCTCGGCCACGGCCGGATCGGCCGCATCGCACAGGGCAGCCGGGGCATGCCGATCCATCAGCACCTTGCCCGCCACCAGGCGCATGCCACGCACGCTCGCCTCCTCGAAGAGCGCATCCAGCGACACGGCGTGCACGGTGGGGAACACGCA
Source organism: Rubrivivax sp. (assembly GCA_049318345.1). Classification (GTDB taxonomy): domain Bacteria; phylum Pseudomonadota; class Gammaproteobacteria; order Burkholderiales; family Burkholderiaceae_C; genus Rubrivivax. The sequence goes on from JBMOGN010000448.1 coordinate 961, forward strand.
GGCGCTGGTCGTGCCCACGGCCAGCAGCGCATCCAGGAAGGTGCCGCTCATGCGGGCCGCGTGTGCAGGATCGGCCATGCGCTGCTCGGCCGGGAAGGTGTGCGTGTGCAGCCAGTCCAGAAGCTGGGTGCCCCAGGCGCCGATGACGTCAAGCTGCGCGCTGTGCACGTGGGTGTCGATGAAGCCCGGCAGCACGAGACAGCCGGCGTGGTCGATGCGAGGCCAGCCCTCGGGCGGGTCGTTCGGCTGCACGGCAGCGATGCGCCCGTGCTCGACCAGCACCCAGTGCGCAGGCCGCCAGCGCACGGAGGGACAGGCCGGGTCGTCCAGCGCGGGCTCGGCGGTGAAGTCGAGGAGGTCGCCGCGCAGGGCGAAGCGTTCAGGCGGGTGCGCGGGCTTGGGCGCGCCAGTGGACGCCGCCGTGGACGCAGCCGTGTGCATGAGGGTGTGCCCGCTCATGTCGCTACGCCCTGTGCGAGCTCGCGCGCCACGTCGCGCACCTGCTCGCGCAGCCAGCGCAGCGCCGGGGCCTGGTGCGTGCGCGCGTGCCAGAGCTGGTAGTAGGCCATCGGCGGAAACTCCAC
>JBMOGN010000449.1:0-1540 GCA_049318345.1 Rubrivivax sp.
ACTTGTCGCGGTGCAGGTACTTGCCGCGCAGGATGCCGTCGATGTCGCTGACGGCGACCTTGACCTTCTTCGTGCCGGACGAGCGCACGGCAGCGACGGCGGGGTGTTCCTTGGGGGCTCGGGAGGCCATGGCGAACTCCTGTGTGGGGTGAGGCGCAGCCTACTGCGCCGGCGTGCCGTCGGGAATGCCCATTTCCCGCAGCGTGTCGGCCACCGCCGCCACGGCCTGACGCAACTCGTGGCGCCCGATGGCGCCGATGCAGCCCACGCGGAAGGTCTCGATCTGCGTGAGCTTGCCCGGGTAGAGGATGAAGCCGCGTTCCTTCGCTCCGGCGTAGAAGCGCTTGAAGTCGTAGGCGGGGTGCGCGGGCGCGTGGAAGGTGACGATGATCGGCGCCTGCACCTCGGGGGCGAGGATGGGCCGGAAACCCAGCGCAGCCATGCCGTCCACCAGGGTGCGGCAGTTGTCGGCGTAGCGGGCCAGGCGCGCCGGTTGGCCGCCTTCCTCCACGAACTGCGCGATGGCCTCGGCCAGCGCCACCACCACGTGCGTGGGCGGCGTGAAACGCCACTGGCCGGTCTTGCCCATGTACACGTGCTGGTCGTGCAGGTCCATCGCCAGGCTCTGGCTGTTGCCGGCGCAGGCGTCCAGGATGGCCTTCCTGAGGAACACGAAGCCCATGCCCGGCACGCCTTCCAGGCACTTGCCGCTGGCGGCAATGAGTGCATCGAAGCGCGTGGTGCGGGCATCGATGGGCAGCGCGGCGAAGCTGCTCATGGCGTCCACGATCAGGCCCTTGCCGTGGCGCTCGCAGACGGCCGCGACCTCGGCCAGCGGATTTTCGACCCCGGTGCCGGTTTCACAGTGGATCAGGATCACATGCGTGATCGAGGGGTCTGCCGCCAGGCGCGCATCCACCTCGGCCGCCGAGATCGGCCGGTCTTCCGGCACCGGAAACACCGTGGCGCGCCGGCCCATCATCTGCGAGAGCCGGGCCGCACGCTTGCAGTACGCGCCGTTGTCGGGCACGAGCACATGGCCGTCGCGCGGCACCACGGTGGCCACGGCCGCCTCGACGCTGAAGGTGCCGCTGCCTTGCAGGGGCACCACCTCGTGGGTGTCCTGGCCGTGCACGATGTCCAGCAACCGCTCGCGCACCTGCGCGGTGACGGCGTTGAAGTCGGCGTCCCACGAGCCCCAGTCCTTGAGCATCGCGAGCTTGGTGCGCAGCGTCGTGGTGAGCGGTCCGGGGGTCAGGAGGATGCGGTCGCGGTCCATGTTCGGGTCTCTGCGGTTTCAGGTTCCGTGCTTCCAGGCCTGCGTGCGCCGCTCCACCAGGCGCGACAGCAGCCAGAAGAGCGTGGTGGCCACGGCCGAGGCAGCGGCGATCATCACGGCGCAGGCGGCGGCGGCGCCGAGTTCGCCCGCCTCGTCGAGGTTGAGGATGGCGATGGAGGCCACCTTGGTCTCGGGTGAATACAGGAACACCACCGCCGAGATCGTCGTCATCGCGTTGACGAAGAAGTAGCGCGCGATGTC
>JBMOGN010000450.1:0-1537 GCA_049318345.1 Rubrivivax sp.
TTGATGGGCTCGTTGGGCAGCAGTTGCGGGTAGGGCTTGGGGTTGGGCTTCCAGATGATCATCGCCAGCGTCTGCAGCAGCAGGCTCACGCCAATGGCCGTGATCAGCGGAGCCAGGCGCGGGGCCAGGCGCAGCGGCCGGTAGGCCACCTTCTCGATGAGGAAGTTCAGGGCGCAGCACACCACGATGGCGCACACGAGCGACACCAGCATCAGGGCCCAGCCCGGCAGCCCCGTGGGGGCCAGCAGCGTCACCACCGTCCAGCTCGTGAGGGCGCCCACCATCAGCACCTCGCCATGGGCGAAGTTGATGAGGTTGATGATGCCGTAGACCATGGTGTAGCCCAGCGCGACCAGGGCATACATGCTCCCCAGCACGAGGCCGTTGATGATCTGCTGGATGAAGGTTTCCATGGCGGCGGGGCTCCCGGGCGCGGGACGTTTCCCGGGCACGAGGGCGCGATTGTAGGCAGGCCGCCGGGCAGGCGGGGCCGGGCCTCAAGCCGTCCCGGTGCCCGGGAAGGGATTGGCCGGCTCCGCGCCGTCGGCGGGGGCATCGGCGGCGCCGCCGGCCGCCGCATCGGCCGCCCGCAACTCGGCCAGCTTCTCGCCGATGCGGATCTCCAGCCCCCGGGGCGCGGGCTCGTAGAAGCGCGGCGCCTCCAGGCCATCGGGGAAGTACCGCTCGCCGGCAGCGAAGGCGCCCGGTTCGTCGTGCGCGTAGCGATAGCCCCGGCCGAAGCCGAGGTCCTTCATGAGCCGCGTGGGCGCGTTGCGCAGCCGCTCGGGCACGGGGCGTGTGCCGTCGCGGCGCACGAACTCGCGCGCCTGGTTCCAGGCGGTGTAGACGGCGTTGGACTTCGCCGCCACGCTCAGGTAGACCACCGCCTGCGCCAGCGCGAGCTCGCCCTCGGGCGAGCCCAGGCGCTCGTAGACCTCAGCGGCATCCAGCGCCAGGCGCAGCGCGCGCGGATCGGCCAGGCCGATGTCCTCGCTGGCCATGCGCAGCAGCCGCCGCGCGAGGTAGCGCGGGTCGGCGCCGCCATCGAGCATGCGCGCGAACCAGTACAGCGCCGCGTCCGGGTCGGAGCCGCGCACCGCCTTGTGCAGGGCGGAGATCGAGTCGTAGAACTGGTCGCCGCCCTTGTCGTAGCGGCGCAGCTGCGTGCCCAGCGCCCGCTCCAGGGCGGCGTCGTCCAGGCTCGCGGCGCCGGCGGCCGACTCCGCCACGATCTCGAAGGCATTGAGCAGCCGCCGGGCGTCGCCGTCGGCGTGTGCCACGAGCCGGCTGCGCGCGGCCTCCTCCAGCGACGGGGCGCCCAGCACCTCGCGCGCGCGCTCCAGCAGCGCGGTGAGGTCCGCGTCGTCCAGGGGCTGCAGCACGTACACCGTGGCGCGCGACAGCAGCGCGGAGTTCACCTCGAAGGACGGGTTCTCGGTGGTGGCCCCGATGAAGGTGAACAGGCCCGACTCCACGTGCGGCAGGAAGGCGTCCTGCTGCGCCTTGTTGAAGCGGTGCACCTCGTCGACGAAGACCA
>JBMOGN010000451.1:0-1525 GCA_049318345.1 Rubrivivax sp.
TGTCGGGCACCTTGGAGCAGCCCACGCCCTGGTCCACCCAGCGCACCACGTAGCCGAGGATGCCCTGCGCGTTGTTGTCGAGCTCCTGCTGGACTTCCTGGGCACTCCACTTCGCCTTCTTCACCACCGGCACCGTCAGCAGCGCCTCCAGCAGGGCGCCCCGCTCGGCGTCCACATCCACCTTCTCCAGCTCGCGCTGCACCTTGAACACGTCCACCTGGTGGTAGTGCAGGGCGTGCAGCGTGGCGGCCGTGGGGCTGGGCACCCAGGCGGTGTTGGCCCCGGCGCGCGGGTGGGCGATCTTCTGCTGCAGCATCGCGCCCATCAGGTCGGGCATGGCCCACATGCCCTTGCCGATCTGCGCGCGCCCGCGCAGCCCGCACTCCAGGCCCACGAGCACGTTGCTGCGCTCGTAGGCGGCGATCCACTCGCTCGACTTCATGTCGCCCTTGCGGCGCATCGCCCCGGCCTGCATGGCGGTGTGCATCTCGTCGCCGGTGCGGTCCAGGAAGCCGGTGTTGATGAAGGCCACGCGGCTGGCAGCCGCGGCGATGCAGGCCTTCAGGTTCACCGAGGTACGGCGCTCCTCGTCCATGATGCCGAGCTTGACCGTGCTGTCGGGCAGGCCCAGCAGCCGCTCCACGCGGCCGAAGAGCTCGGCCGCAAAGGCCACCTCCGCCGGCCCGTGCATCTTGGGCTTGACGATGTAGACCGAGCCGCGGCGCGAGTTGCGGATGGCGTCGGCCGGGCCCTTCTTCAGGTCGTGCAGCGCAATCACCGTGGTGACCACCGCATCCAGGATCCCCTCGGGGATCTCGCGGCCGTCCTCGCCCCAGAGGATGGCCGGGTTGGTCATCAGGTGGCCCACGTTGCGCACGAACAGCAGCGAGCGGCCGTGCAGCGACACCTGCTGCCCGTCCGGGCCGGTGTAGTGGCGGTCGGGGTTCAGGCCGCGCGTGAAGGTGGTGCCGCCCTTGGTCACCGGCTCGGTGAGCGTGCCCTGCAGGATGCCCAGCCAGTTGCCATAGGCCTGCACCTTGTCCTGGGCGTCCACCACCGCCACCGAGTCCTCGAGGTCGAGGATGGTGGACAGCGCGCTCTCCACGACGAGGTCGCACACGCCGGCCGGATCGCTCGCACCGATGGGCGTGCCGCGGTCGATGCGCACATCCAGGTGCAGGCCGTGGTGCACGACGAGCACCGAGGAGGGCGCGGACGCCTCACCCTGGAAGCCCACGAACTGGGCCGGCCGGGCGAGCTCGCTCTCGCGCCCGTCGGCCAGCTTCACGAGCAGCCGGCCCGCGTCCACGCGGTATCCGCACGAGCCCACGTGCGAGCCGCGCTTGAGCGGCGCGCAGCGGTCCAGCACATGGCGCGCGTACTCGATCACCTTCGTGCCGCGGCGCGGGTTGTAGCCGCTGCCCTTCTCGCAGCCGTCGGCCTCGCTGAGCACGTCGGTGCCGTACAGCGCGTCGTACAGCGAGCCCCAGCGCGCGTTGGCCGCGTTCAGCGCGTAGCGCGCGTT
>JBMOGN010000452.1:0-1523 GCA_049318345.1 Rubrivivax sp.
CGTGGTGTAAGTCCGTGAGCCCGGGAGGGCTGGAGTGCGCGGTACTCAGCGCTGCTCGGGGGGTTGTCCGGATTTCTGTGTGTGAGGCGGCTGGGTGAATTGGCTCGGATCGGTTTGTCTTCTGCCTTCAGGCCCCTGCCAGGCCGCCGGAGGCGCCCCGGTTGAGCCATGTATTCATGGTTCAACCCCTCACCGGCTCGCCTGCGCCGGCAGCGTGAATCGCTCTTCGTAGAGTATCGCGAATTGGTTCATTGCCTCTCTCCACTCCTTGGCCGCACGGCCCCAGTCGGCCGTGATGTTGCGCAGCGCCAGCCAGATCAGCTTGGTGGCCGCATCGTCGCTGGGGAAGTGCCCGCGCGTCTTGATGATCTTGCGCAGCTGGCTGTGCAGGCTCTCGATGGCGTTGGTGGTGTAGACCACGCGGCGCACCGCAGGCGGGAACGCGAAGAACGGGATCACACGGTCCCACGCTCGGCGCCAGGACGCCACCACGGTGGGGTACTTCTGGCCCCACAGTCCGCGCTCGAACTCGCCCAGGGCCTCGGCGGCCGCCTCCGCGCTGGGCGCGGTGTAGACCGGCTTGAGCGCGGCGGCCAGCAGCTTGCGATCCTTCCAGCTCGCGTAGTCCAGGCTGCTGCGGATCAGGTGCACGATGCATGTCTGCAGCGTCGTGGCCGGGAACACCGCGCCAAGGGCCTCGGGGATGCCCTTGAGCCCGTCCGTCACGGCAATCAGGATGTCGGCCACGCCGCGGGTCTTGAGGTCGTTGAATACCTTCATCCAGAACTTCGCGCCCTCCGTGTTCTCGATCCACAGCCCCAGGATGTCGCGCGTGCCGTCGGCAAGCACCCCCAGGGCCAGGTAGATGGCCTTGTTGCGCACCACCGCGTCCTCGCGGATCTTCACCCGCAGCGCGTCGAAGAACACCACCGGGTACATCGGCTCCAGCGGTCGGCCCTGCCAGGCCGACACCTCGCTCATGACCGCGTCGGTCACGGAGCTGATGAACTCCGGCGACACCTCGGTGGCGTACTGCTCGGCCAGGAAGGCCTGGATCTCACGCACCGTCATGCCGCGCGCGTACAGCGCCACGATCTTGTCGTCGAACCCCGTGAAGCGCCGCTCGTGCTTGGCAATGAGCAGCGGCTCGAAGCTGCCCTCCCGGTCCCGAGGCACCTCGATGCGCAGCGGGCCGTCCTCGGTCAGGACCGTCTTGCCGGTGCTGCCATTGCGGTGGTTGCCCGCCTCGGCAGGCTTGTCGCCTCCGGGCGGGTAGCCCAGGTGATGGCTGAGCTCACCGCCCAGCGCACGCTCGATCAGCGCCTTCTTCAGCGCCATCGTCGCGTCCTGGATCGCCTCGGCCGTCATCGGGCCCTGCACGAACTGGTCAAGCAGCTCCTGGGGGATCTTGGGCAGCGCCGCCGATCGCTCGGCAATGGCTGCGTTCTTCAACTTCGTCCTGCTCGGCATACATGCTCCTGATGGTCATGGTATGCCTCACACACAAAATTACGGACAGGCTC
>JBMOGN010000453.1:0-1521 GCA_049318345.1 Rubrivivax sp.
GCGTTGCACCCGCCCGGCCGCCTCAGCCTGGCCCAGGAACGCGGCGAACTCCGGCCCCTGCGCCGTCCACCACGGCACGCCGTGATCGAAGAAGGCGACCTGCGCAGCGCCTGCCTCGGGCGTCCAGCTGGCACGCCGCGTGGCCATGCGGCCACCGACCCCGCGCGACTTGTCGAACACCTGCACCGCGCAGCCGGCGTCCACGAGCGTGCGAGCGCAGACCGCACCAGCCACGCCGGCCCCGACGATGCCCACGCGTCGGGGGAATCGGTCGGCCCTCATGCCCGCCGCCAGACGCGGCGCACGCGCAGGAAGGCGTGGTAGACGCCCTCGAGCGCCGCCAGCCGCCAGCCCTTGCCGAAAAGCACCCCCAGCCAGCGCCACCGGGGCATCTCTCGCCACATCCCAGTGAAGGCCGCCGCGCCGCTGACGAGCTGTCCGTCGGCGCCGCGCAGGTGCAGCCGCGCCAGGGCTGCCTCGCGGCTGAGCTGCGCGCCCAGTTCCTCGGCCCCGCATGTCGAGGCGTCGACCCACCGGATGCCCTCGCCACCGGGCTGCTTGCGGTACATCGCGATCTCGCGCGTGCACACGGGGCAGCCGCCGTCGTAATAGACGGTGGGGGTGCAGGCAAGCACCGGGGGCGAGGTGGCCGGGTTCATCCCAGGATCCTAGTTGACCCGGGCCCCCGGCGGGTCCGCGGGCCAACGGGCGGCCCGCTGCGCCCCCTCAGCCCATGCGCGAGCGCACGTACTGCGCGACCTCGCCCAGCACGCCCGTGAGGTGCTCGCGCAGGGAGTCGAAGCCCGCCGCGCGCTCGCGCGTGGCCTCGTGCATGTACAGCGGCCGGCGGATCTCGATCTGCAGGCTGTGCCGGTTAAGCGCCGGCTGGCCGATCTGGGCCAGAAGCGCCACGCCCTTGTAGGGGTCGTTGCGCGCCACGCTGTAGCCCAGGCGGCTGAGCCTGCGCTCCACCACGTCGACGAGGCCCGGCTCGCAGGTGCTGCCGTCGCGGTCGCCCAGCACGAAGTCGGCCAGCTTACGGCTCGCGTCCAGGCCCAGCCGCTCGTAGGCGTTGTTCGGCATGGAGTGCAGGTTCAGGTGCCATACCCCGCCAAAGCGCGCGACCGACTCGTCGATCTCCCGCTGCAGGGCATCACGGTACGGCTGCCAGCAGCGCGCGATGCGCTGCTGCACCTCGGCCACCGACAGGCGCCGCTCGTACAGAGGATGCTCGCGGTCGAGCTGCCTCCAGACGAGCCCGTAGCCCAGGCGCGACTTCTCGCCGGGCTGCAGCGGCAGCGGCCAGGGGCCGTCGAGAAGTGCAGGATCGAGGTCCTCCAGCGCGCGATTGGCGTCGATGTAGCTGCGCGGAAAGCGTGCGGCGATCAGGGTTGCCCCCAGCCGCGGCGCAGCCGACCACAGCACGTCGACATCGGTGTCCTCGGCGCGGCGCAGCAGCGCCATCGGCACGGCCGTGCCGAAGTCGTCAGGGTAGTCGGTTCCGCTGTGGGGCGAGTCGCA
>JBMOGN010000454.1:0-1511 GCA_049318345.1 Rubrivivax sp.
GCCCTCGAACTCGAAGGGCTTGGTGACCACGCCCACGGTCAGGATGCCCATCTCGCGCGCCACGCGCGCCACGACACTGGCCGCGCCCGTGCCGGTGCCCCCGCCCATGCCGGCGGTGACGAAGAGCATGTGCGCGCCGTCGATGGCGGCGCGGATGTCCTCCACCGCCTCCTCGGCCAGGGCGCGGCCGACCTCGGGCTTGCCGCCGGCGCCCAGGCCCTTGCGGCCGAGCTGCAGCAGGGTGCCGGCCGAACTGCGGTTCAGGGCCTGGGAGTCGGTGTTGGCAACGATGAACTCGACCCCCTGCACGCCCTGCTCGATCATGTGCGCCACGGCGTTGCCGCCGCCACCGCCCACGCCGATCACCTTGATGCGGGTGCCCTGGTCGAATTCCTCGATCATCTCGATGGCCATCTCGTTACTCCTTGCCTTGCAGCAGTTGCCTTCTTCTCAAACACCACGGACCGTGCGCTGCCGTCCTTCGTCCATGTCCATGCACGATCCCCTTCGAAACCTGATCTCGCGCTCCTAGAAGTTCCCCAGGATCCAGTCCCGGGCCCGCGACACGACGGTCTTCACCGAACCGGCCTGGCGGGCGGCCTTCTGGCCGCGGCTGCGCGCGATGCGCGCCTCCTCCAGCAGGCCCATCACGGTGGCCGAGCGCGGGTTGGCGACCATGTCGTACAGGGGCCCCGAATAGGTCGGCGTGCCCTTGCGCACGGGCTTCAGGAAGATGTCCTCGCCGAGCTCCACCATGCCCGGCATCACCGCCGAGCCCCCGGCCAGCACGATGCCGCTGGACAGCCGCTCCTCGAAGCCGCTGTCGCGGATGACCTGGTGCACGAGGGAGTAGATCTCCTCCACCCGCGGCTCGATGACGCCGGCCAGCGCCTGGCGGCTGAGCATGCGCGGGGCGCGATCGCCCAGCCCCGGCACTTCCACCTGCTCCGAGGGGTCGGCCAGCAGCTGCTTGGCCACACCGTGCTCGACCTTGATCTCCTCGGCGTCCTTGGTGGGCGTGCGCAGCGCCATGGCGATGTCGCTCGTGATGAGGTCCCCGGCGATGGGGATGACGGCCGTGTGCCGCACCGAGCCCTCGGTGTAGATCTGCACGTCGGTGGTGCCCGCGCCGATGTCCACCACCGCCACGCCGAGTTCCTTCTCGTCCTGGGTGAGCACGGCCGCGGCGGTGGCGCTGTGGTTGAGCACCAGGCGCTCGACCTCCAGGCCGCAGCGGCGCACGCACTTCAGGATGTTCTCCGCGGCGCTCTGCGAGCCAGTCACGATATGGACCTTGACCTCCAGGCGGCTGCCGCTCATGCCGATGGGCTCCTTCACCTCGTGCCCGTCGATCACGAACTCCTGCGGCTCCACCAGCAGCAACCGCTGGTCGTTGGGGATGTTGATGGCCTTGGCCGTCTCCACCACACGCGCGACATCGGCCGGCGTCACCTCACGGTTGTCGCGCACGATCACCATGCCGGTGGAGTTCTGGCCGCGGATGTGGCTGC
>JBMOGN010000455.1:0-1509 GCA_049318345.1 Rubrivivax sp.
TCCTCATCCTGCTCCTGCAGGCCGGCGGTCAGGCCCTCGGCGATCTCCTGCAGCGGGTCGGCGAGGTAGCCGTCGTCGTTCAGCGACTCGATCAGCATCCCGACCGCCGCGGCGTCCGGGCCCGACAGCCGCAGCCCCGGCAGCTGGCCGCGCAGGTGCTCGGCCAGCGTGCCGGCTGCCGCGCGGGACTCGCGCGGCTCGAAGTCCTCGTCGCCGCCGCCGGGCGCGCGCAGGCTCGGCAGTTCGCGCACGCTGTCGAAATCGTCCTGCTCGGTGCCGTTTTCCCAGTCCTCGCGCGTGCGGGTGCCGAAGTCCGCGCCCGACAACTCCGCCAGGGCGTCGCCGGAGTCGGCGTCGGTGCCGAAGCCGGCGGCCTCGCCGCCGTCGCTGTCATGGTCGCTGTCGCCCTGCGCGCCGCCAGCGGGCAGCGCCGTCAGGTTCGATGCGGGCCCGTCCGCCGCCACGCCCCGCTCGGGCTGGGCTTCCCAGGGTGCGGGGCTGTCGTCCTCGAGCTCGAGGAAGGGGTTGAGCTCGAGCATCTGCCCGATCTCCTGGTGCAGTTCCAGCGTGGACAGCTGCAGCAGCCGGATCGACTGCTGCAGCTGCGGCGTCAGCGCCAGGTGCTGCGACAGGCGGACCTGCAGCGTGGCCTTCATGAGCGCGTGCCTGCCCTACATCCGGAAGTGTTCGCCGAGGTAGACGCGGCGCACCTGCGGGTCCTCGATGATCTGCGCCGGCGTGCCTTCGGCCAGCACCGTGCCCTCGTTGATGATGTAGGCGCGGTCGCAGATGCCCAGCGTTTCGCGCACGTTGTGATCGGTGATCAGCACGCCGATGCCGCGCGCGCGCAGGAAGCCGATGATGCGCTGGATCTCCAGCACCGCGATCGGGTCCACCCCCGCGAAGGGCTCGTCCAGCAGGATGAAGCGCGGCTGCGTGGCCAACGCGCGGGCGATCTCCACGCGCCGGCGCTCGCCGCCGGACAGCGCCGGCGCAGGCGTGTCGGCCAGCTTCTCGATCCCGAGCTCGCCCAGCAGCTCGCGCAGCAGCGCCTCGATGCGGGCCTCGGGCAGCGGCTTGCCGTCGGCCCCGCGCTGCAGCTCCAGCACCGCGCGGATGTTCTCCTGCACGTTGAGCTTGCGGAAGATCGAGGCCTCCTGGGGCAGGTAGGACAGGCCCAGGCGCGAGCGCTCGTGGATGGGCAGGTGTTCCACGGGGCGGCCGTCGATGGCAATGGAGCCCGCATCGGCGCGCACCAGGCCCACGACCATGTAGAACGTGGTGGTCTTGCCCGCGCCGTTGGGCCCGAGCAGGCCCACCACCTGCCCGGCGTCCACCGCCAGGTGCACGTCGCGCACCACCTGACGCGCGCCGTAGCGCTTCTGCAGCCCGCTGGCCGCCAGCAGGCTCGAGCCCGCTGGCGTCACCGGGGCTCCCCGAGCGTGCGCGAGGGCTTCAGGGGCACGGCCTCCGGGCGAGGGGGGGTGGTCGGGGGGGCGGCCGGGGGGG
>JBMOGN010000456.1:0-1508 GCA_049318345.1 Rubrivivax sp.
GACCGGCAGCGAGGACTTCGCCTTCTTCCTGGAGAAGGTGCCCGGCTGCTACGTCTTCATCGGCAACGGCGTGGGCAGCGAGGGCGGCTGCATGGTGCACAACCCCGGCTACGACTTCAACGACGCGTGCCTGTCCACCGGGGCGAGCTACTGGGTGAAGGTGGCCGAGACCTACCTGAAGAAGGCCGGCTGAGCCGCCCGGGACGCTAGCGGTTCTGCAGGATCCGCTGGAACTTGTCCTGGCGGAAGTCCTCGGGCTCCAGGCGCCGGGCGCGCAGGTCGAAGCGCTCGGTGTGCACCGCGTCCACCGGCCTGCCGTTGACGCGCTGGGGCTCGAAGGCCCAGCGCTCCAGCGACTCCCGGGCAAAGCGCCGCGCCGACTCGGCCACCCCGGCGCTGGCTCGCACCGTGATCGCCTGGCACACGCCGGCCTCACCCACCGTGCACGAGGCGGTGACGCTGCCTTGCCAGTCCGCGGCGCGCGCGATGTCATCGGGAAAGGGCGCGTAGGGGCGGCGGATGGGCAGCGGCCCGATCGACAGGTTGGCGATGCGCACCGTGGCCTGCGGCGTGCCGGGGGTGATCTCGAACTCCAGCTTCACCCCGGTGCTCAGCACGGCCGCCACGCCGTCCACCACGGGCGGCTGGATGCGCGCCCGCGCCAGCCGGGTGCGCACCTCCTGCACGAACCGCGGCGGGTAGTCCGCCTCTCCCACCACCTCCACGCGCGCCGCCTGGCCGCTGGTGTCGAACTCCACGCGGGACCAGACCTCGGCCAGCAAGGTGCCAGGGGCGGTCGAGGCTGAGGCGCAGCCCGCGGCGCCAGACAGGGCCAGCAGCGCCAGGCCGCGGCGGGCCCGGCGCCAGGCAGACAGGGTGCAAGTCATGTCCGGCAGTCTAGGCGCAGCGCTCAGGGCCTAGCGCTCGCGCAGGCTTTCCGCCAGTGCCTGACGCACCGGCTGGGTGAGGTACTCGATCACCCGGCGGCGCCCGGTGGTGATCTCGGCCACGAGGTTCATGCCTGCTGCCAGCCGCACCGTGCGACCCTCCACGCTCAGGGTGTCGCGCTCGAAGGACAGCGTGGCGGTGAAGGTGGCCGCGCCCTTGTCGTCGACCACGGCGTCGGCGCTCACGCGCTGCACCGTGGCCGGCACGGTGCCGTAGCGCGTGAACTGGAAGGTCTCCAGCTTCACCTGCGCGGCCTGCCCCTCCCGCACGAAACCGATGTCGTGGTTGGCGATGTTCACCTCGGCCGTCACGGCTGCGCTGTCCGGCACGATGACCATCAGCGGCTGCGCGGAGGTGACCACGCCCCCGGCGGTGTGCACGGCCAGTTGCTGCACCGTGCCCGACACCGGTGCCGTGAGCAGCGTCAGGCGCTGGCGCTGGCGCGTCTTGGCGCCTTGCTGCGCCAGCTGGGCGAGTTCGGCGCGGGCCTTGGCCAGGCGCTCGCCGAGCGCGCGCTGCACGGCGGCGGCCTCGGCCGCGCGCGACTGGCGGCTTTCGGC
>JBMOGN010000457.1:0-1500 GCA_049318345.1 Rubrivivax sp.
CCCACACCTTCCCGGCCGAGCAGCGCATGGCCGATGCCGCCCACGCCGCGCGCATCAGCGCCACCTTCCTGGACGGCCTGCTGGCGGTGGGCACGACCGCGGCCTGCGTGTTCCCCACCGTGCATGCCACCTCGGTGGATGCGCTCTTCGAGGCGGCGCAGGCGCGCGGCATGCGCCTGGTGGCCGGCAAGGTGCTGATGGACCGGCACGCGCCGCCGGCCCTGTGCGACGACGCCGACCCGTCGGTGGCCGAGCTCACCTGCCGCGCCCTGATCGAGCGCTGGCACGGCCAGGGGCGCCTGGCCTACGCCGTGACACCGCGCTTTGCCCCCACCTCGAGCGAGGCGCAGCTCGCCCTGGCCGGGCGGCTGCTGGCCAGCGCGCCGGGGCTGTACATGCAGACCCACGTGGCCGAGAACACGCAGGAGGTGCACTGGGTGCGCGAGCTCTTCCCGCAGGCGCGCAGCTACCTGGACGTGTACGCCCGCCACGGCCTGCTCCACGAGCGCGCCGTGCTCGCCCACGGCATCTGGCTGGACGAGGCCGACCGGCAGTTGCTGCGCGCCAGCGGCGCGCAACTGGCGGCCTGCCCGAGCTCGAACCTGTTCCTGGGCAGCGGCCTCTTCGACTGGGCCGCTGCCCGGGACGCCGGCGTGCCGGTGAGCCTGGCCAGCGACGTGGGCGGTGGCACGAGCCTGTCCATGCGGCGCACGATGCTCGACGCCTACAAGGTGCAGGCCATGGCCGGCCGCCGCGTGAGCGCCTGGGCGCTGCTGCACGCGGCCACGCGCGGCGCTGCCCGCGCGCTGCGCCTGGAGCAGGAGATCGGTACGCTGGAGCCTGGGTGCGTGGCTGACCTGACCGTCTGGCGTTGGGCGAGTCTGCCGGTCGCGGTCCGCCGCCAGTCGGTGGCACGGGACCTGCACGAGCGCGTCTTCGCCTGGCTGACCGTGGCCGACGAACAGGATCTGCTCGAGACTCGGGTGGCCGGCGTCTCGCGTTACGCTCGGGGCTGACATCCAGCCTGCTCGCATGCCCGATTCCGCCCTGCGTCTCGAACTCGTCGGCATCACCAAGCAGTACCCCGCCGTCCGGGCCAACGACGGCGTGGGGCTGCGCGTGAAGCCCGGCGAGATCCACGCCGTGCTCGGCGAGAACGGCGCGGGCAAGAGCACCCTGATGAAGATCATCTACGGTGCGGTGCGGCCGGACGCCGGCACGGTGCGCTGGAACGGCCAGACGGTTCAGGTGACCAGCCCCGCGCAAGCGCGGGCGCTGGGTATCAGCATGGTCTACCAGCACTTCAGCCTCTTCGACACGCTGACGGTGGCAGAGAACGTGTGGCTCGGGCTGGACAAGTCGGTGTCGCTCGCGCAGGTGACGCGGCGCATCGGCGAGGTGGCCCACACCTACGGGCTGGAGGTGGACCCGGCGCGGCCGGTGCACTCGCTGTCGGTGGGTGAGCGCCAGCGCGTGGAGATCATCCGCGCGCTGCTGACC